>JBGPDL010000082.1:0-11456 GCA_041482275.1 Gemmatimonadota bacterium
CGACGCTCATCGTCGCCACGCACCTCGCCGGGGGCGTGGGCGCGTTCGCACGGGCCTGGGACCAGGGGAAGCTCGTGGTGCTCGACTTCCGCCCGTCATTCACCGTGCTGTACACGTTCTGGGGCGGCATGGTGGGTGGGGCCTTGATCGCCGGTGCGTCGCACGGCACAGACCATCTGATCGTGCAGCGGCTGCTCGCGGCCCGGGGCCTGAAGGACGCGCAGCGGGCGCTCATCGGGTCCGGCGTGTTCATCATCGTGCAGTTCACGTTGTTTCTGCTCGTGGGAACGAGCCTCTGGCTCGCTGGCGCGGACCACGCGGGGATGCGGAGCGACGCCATCTACCCGACCTTCGTGATCACTCAGCTCCCGGCCGGCCTCGCGGGGCTCGTGGTCGCGGGGATCCTCGCAGCCGCCATGAGCAGTCACGCGTCGGCCGTCAACTCGCTCGCTTCGGCCTCCACGCTCGATTTCTACGCACCGCTGACCGGCCGCCAGGACCCGGCGCACCTGCTGTGGGTCGGGCGCTGGCTCACCCTGCTTTGGACCGCCGTGCTGGTCGCGGGCGCCATGGCCTTCCGGGATCAGAACACGCCCGTCGTGCAGCTCGCGCTCAGCATCGCCTCCGTCACGTACGGCAGCCTGCTCGGCACGTACCTGTTGGGCGGCCTGTGGCGGCGGGCACGCCAGCGCGACGTGATCACCGCGATCATCGCGAGCGTGGTGCTCATGACGCCGATCGTGCTCGGTGCCGTGATCCCGCAGTTCCCCGAGGGCGGGCGCTGGCTTCCGGGGCTCGCGTGGCCGTGGTATGTGCCGCTCGGGACAGCGGTGACGGTTGGGGTGGGGATGGCGTCGTCGCTCATCGGACGGGGGGACGCGCAGACCGGCGGACGGGAAGCCCGGTCGCCATGACTGCAGAGTCCGCCGTGTTTCTCGGTGCGGATGCGGGCGGCTCTCATTCGACCGTGGTGATCGGCCGGAAGCAGCAGGTTCTCGGCCGGGCGGACGGGCCCGGCGCCGCCATGCGTCCGGGGGGCGCGGCGGCCTCTGCCGCCGTACTCGCCGACACGGCGCGCCGCGCCGCCGCGCAGGCGGGGGTGGATCTGCCGGTTCAGGGAGCGGTCGTGGGTGCCGCGGGGGCGGGCCGCGAGCAGGAGCAGGGAGAGCTCGCGGCAGCGCTGGTCGAGGCCGGAGTGGCGCGGCGGGTGCGCGTGCTCGCGGACGGCGCGGTGGCCCTGTCCACCGCGTTCGGCGGCGGCGCGGGGATCCTCGTCAACGCCGGCACCGGCTCGATCGCGTTTGCCCGCGACCCTGCAGGCGAGCTGCACCGCGCCGGTGGATATGGCTGGCAGCTCGGCGACGAGGGAGGCGGCTACTGGCTGGGGCGCCGCGCGCTCGACGTCGCGGCCCGGGCGCAGGACGGCCGGGGCGAAGGGTCCACCCTGCTGGCGCGATTGCTTGGCGCGCTGGGATTGCAGCACTTCGATGACCTCGTGCGCTGGACCGCCACGGCGACGCCGGCCCAGGTCGCCGCGCTTGCGCCGCACGTCCTGAACGCCGCCCGCGAGGGAGAGGTGGTGGCGCGGCGTGCGGTGGAGGACGCCGCCGGGGAGCTGGTGGAGCTGGTCGCGACGCTGGTGCGGTATTTCCCGGGCACGGGGCCGGTGGCCGTTGCAGTGGCCGGCGGCCTGCTCCTCCCGCAGTCGCCGCTCACCGCCGCGGTACGCGAACGGCTCGCCGCCGGCCTCAAGCGGGCGCGGCTCGTGCCCGGCCGAATCGACGCGGCGGTGGGAGCGCTCACGCTGGCGGCGGAGCTGGAATGAGATGGAAGCGGGGAGCAGGGAGCGGTTCCCTCCGGTGCACCAGAAGGTACCGCTCCCTGCTCCCCGCTCCCATTAGGCCGCGAGCTTCACTTCCACGCTCACGGATCTCGGATCCCACTCGCTTTCCGTCCGCGCGACATACACCGCCGCCGTCAGATCGCCGCACACGTTGATCGTGGTGCGACACATGTCGAGGATCCGGTCCACGCCGAGGATGATGGCGATGCCTTCGGGAGGCACGCCGACCGTCCCGAGCACGACCATCAGGAGCGGCAGTGAGCCGCCCGGCACCCCCGCCGCCCCGACGGCCGTGATGACGCTCAGCACAAGCACGACGACCTGCGTCCCGAGATCGAGCGACACGCCGAACACCTGCGCGAGAAAGAGCACCGTCACGCCCTCGTAGAGCGCGGTGCCGTTCATGCACATCGTCGAGCCGAGCGGCAGCACGAAGCCCGCAATCTTGGGTGGGATCTTCAGCTCCTCTTCCGCGACGGCGATGTTGGTCGGAAGCGTGGCATTGCTCGAGCTGGTCGAGAATGCCGTGACGATGCTCGCGCGGATGCGGCTCCAGAAGACGCGCGGCGAGAGCCCGCCGAGCACCCGCACCAGCACCGACAGGCTGATGGCTCCGTGGATCAAGAGACCGACGAGGACGACCACGACGTACAGACCAAGCTGTCGGAGCAGGCCCCAGCCGAATCGCGACGTCGTGAAGAAGATGAGCCCGAATACGCCGTAAGGGGCGAGCTTCATCGCGAGGTCGATGATCTTGACGACCGCCTCGCCGACGGCGTCGAGCACGCGGACTAACGGCCGGGACTTCTCCTCGGGGATCAGCGTGAGCGCCGCCCCGAAAACCAGCGAGAAGAAAATCACGCCCAGCAGGTCCATTGCCGCCGCGGCCTGGATCGGATTGCGCGGCACCATGTTGACGAAGGTGTCGATGCCGAAATGGGTCGTTCCGGCGGCCTGCAAGCCTTGCGCCTGGGAGCGGTAGGCCATCATCAGTTGGTCGCGCACATCAGGCGCGAGACCCACGCCCGGATGGACGACGTTCACCAGCACGAGCCCGATGGCGGCAGACAGCGCCGTGGAGATCAGAAAATAAACGAGTGTCCGTACTGCGACGCGCCCCACCTTGCGAATGTCGCCGATCCCGGCGACCCCGAGCGCAATCGAGGTGAAGACGAGCGGGATGACGGTCATGAGCAGCATGCGCAGGAACACCTGCCCCACCGGTCCCGCGATGTTGTCGCCCACCCACCGGACCCAAGCCGCGCCCGGCGCGAGCGTGTTCGCCGCGACGCCGCACACGGCGCCGAGAACGAGGCCCAGCACGATCTTCGTGTGGAGCTTCAACCCGGATCGAGCCCGAGGCGCCGCACGCGACTATGGCGCACGCCGTACAGAAAGTAGATGGACGCGCCGATCGCCATCCACAGCCCGAACCGGAGCCACGTGAGCAGGGGCAGGTTCACCATCAGATAGACGCAGAACGCCGCTGACACGAGCGGAAGGACGGGGACCCACGGGGTCCGAAACGGCCGGGGCCGGTCCGGCTCGCGCCGCCGCAGCACGACAATCCCCAACGCCACCAGCACGAAGGCGAACAGCGTGCCGATGTTCGTTAGCTCCAGCACCCAGCCGATCGGCGCGAAGGCCGCCGAAACCGCGACGAACACGCCGGTGATGATCGTGGTGATATGAGGGGTCTTGTACTTGGGGTGGACCCGGGCGGCCCAGGGCGGCAGCAACCCGTCGCGCGCCATGGACATGAAGATCCGTGCCTGGCCGAGCTGAAACACCAGCAAGACCGACGTCATCGCAGCCACCGCCCCGAGCGCGAGGACGCCGGCCGCCCAATCGGCGTGGATGTACTGCAGCGCCACCGCCAGCGGGTCAGGCACGTTGAGCTTGTCCCACGGAATGATCCCAGTGAGCACCAGGGCGATCGCCACGTACAGCAGCGTGCACACGATCAGCGACGTGATGATCCCGAAGGGGATGTCTTTCTGGGGGTTCTTGGCTTCCTCGGCGGCCGTGCTCACGGCGTCGAACCCGATGTAGGAAAAGAAGATGATCGCGGCGCCGACGCTGATCCCCTTCACGCCATTCGGAGCGAAGCTGGGGGTGGTCCACAGTGTGGGCTGGATATACTTGAGCCCCACGAACAAGAACAGCCCGATGATCCCCACCTTGATCGCGACCATCACCGTGTTCACGCGGGCCGACTCCTTGGTCCCGATGACGAGGAGACAGGTGATGATCGCGACGATCGCCAGCGCGGGGAGGTTGAACACGATCGGGATAGGTCCGAGGTGCGGCGCCGCGGCGAGGAGCGCGGGGTCGCCGAGCGCGGTGCGCAGGTCGGTCACGAGCCAGCGCGGCAACTCGACCCCCAACCCACGCAACAGGGATTCAAAGTAACCCGCCCACCCGATGGCGACGGCGATGTTGCCGACCGCGTACTCGAGGATCAGGTCCCAGCCGATGATCCACGCGACGAGCTCGCCGAGCGTGGCGTAGGCGTACGTATACGCGCTCCCCGAAATCGGGATCATGGCCGCGAACTCGGAATACGTGATCGCGGCGAACGCGCTGGTGGCGCCCGCCAGCAGGATCGAGACGACGATCGCCGGGCCGGCGCCGACGTGGCCGGAATCTCCCGAGATCGCGGTCCCAATGGCGGCAAAGATTCCCGCCCCGATGACGGCGCCGATCCCCAGCGCCGTGAGCTGCAGCGGTCCGAGCGAGCGCCTGAGCCCACCGCCGACTTCGCTATCGGCGATGCATTGGTCGACGGTCTTGCGCCCGAACAGCTGTGCCCTAGACAAACAGCGGCGCCAGCACCAGCGTGACCGTGCTCAGCAGCTTGATGAGCACGTGCAGCGACGGGCCGGCGGTGTCCTTGAACGGATCGCCCACCGTGTCGCCGACCACGGCGGCCTTATGCGTCGGACTCCCCTTCCCACCGTATTCACCGGTCTCAATGAACTTCTTGGCGTTGTCCCAGGCCCCGCCGCCGTTGTTGAGCAGCGTCGCCATCAGAATCCCCGCGATCGTCCCGACCATGAGGAACGAGGCCACCGTCTCGGCGCCGACATGGAACAGCACCTTGAAGACCAGGCCCACAGCGATCGGCATGCCGACCGCGAGCAGCCCGGGCGCCACCATGGCCTTGAGGGCACCGACGGTCACAATGTCGACCGCCCGGCCGTAATCGGGTCGCGACGTCCCCTTGAGAATGCCGGGATCGGCCTGGAACTGCCGGCGCACCTCCTGGATCACGCTCACCGCGGCCTTGGTCACCGCGCTGATGGCGAGCGCCGAGAACCAGAATATGAGCATCGCGCCGAGCAGGCCGCCCACGAATACTTCGGGCTTCGAGATGTCGACCGCGGCGAGCGGCGAGCCGAGCGCCGCCACCTCGCCCAAAAACGCCGAAAAGAGCAGGAAGGCCGCGAGCGCCGCGGACCCGATCGCGTACCCCTTGGTGAGGGCCTTGGTGGTGTTGCCGACCGCATCGAGCCGGTCGGTGCGTTTGCGAATGTCCTCGGGCTGGTGCGACATCTCGATGATGCCGCCGGCGTTATCGGTGATCGGGCCGAAGGTGTCCATCGCGAGGATGTACGCCGCGGTGCCGAGCATGCCCATGGTCGCGACGGCAGTGCCGAACAACCCCGAGTGGGCGAGACCACTCGACGCGCCGAGCTTGTAGGAGGCAATGATCGCGACCGAGATGGTGAACGTCGGCAGCGCGGTGCACTCGAGCGCCACGGCAAACCCCGCGATGATGTTCGTCGCCGGCCCGGTCACGGAAGCGGCCGCGATCGATTTCACGGGGCGGTAGCGGTATTCGGTGTAGTACTGCGTGATGTAAACGAAGGCGATGGAGGTAACGATGCCGATCAGGCCGCACAGCGCGAAATGCCACCACGCATCCGGGTGGCCCGCCGGGTTGAGCAGCCAGTAGGTCCCGCCGGCAAATCCGATCGCTGCGAGCAGGGCGGTCCACATGTAGCCGCGGTTCAAGGCGTGCATCGGATCCTCGTCCTCCCGCGCCTTCACGACGAGCACGCCGATGATCGATGCGATCAGTCCGAAGGCGCGCGCCACCAGCGGAAACAACATCAGCCCGACCACCTGCTCCGGGGTGAACACGCCGGGGTTGGCGAGCGCGAGCCCCGATCCCAGTATCATCGCGCCGATGTTCTCGGCCGCGGTCGATTCGAACAGGTCGGCGCCGCGTCCCGCGCAGTCGCCCACGTTGTCGCCCACCAAGTCCGCGATCACGGCGGGGTTGCGCGGATCGTCCTCGGGGATCCCCGCTTCCACCTTCCCGACCAGGTCGGCGCCCACGTCCGCGGCTTTGGTGTAGATCCCGCCGCCCAGCTGGGCGAACAGGGCCACGAACGACGCCCCGAACCCGTAACCCACGATCATCAGGGGAATCTTGGTCGGCTCGAAGTGCAGCGCGTCCAGCACGGTGTACAGGAGGCCGACACCGAACAGGCTCATCGCCACCACGAACAACCCGCTCACCGCCCCGCCCCGCAGCGCGATTTGCAGCGCCTTGTTCAGGCTCGAACGCGCGGCGCTCGCGCTGCGGATGTTGGAGCGCACGGCCACGTACATCCCCACGATGCCGGCTACGCCCGAGCAGAACGCGCCGAACAGGAAAGAGAGGGTCGTCGTGAGTGCCAGGGTGGTGGCGGCCGGCTCATCGGCGTGCGGTTTGCGAAAGAACGCGTACAGCACGTAGATGAGCACGCCCAACGCGATGCTGAGCGAGCCGATGGTGCGGTACTGGCGCCGCAGGAAGGCCTCGGCGCCTTCCTGAATCGCGTCGGAGATCTTCCGCATGTCGGGCGTGCCGTTGTCTTGCCGGAGCACGTAGCCCCGCAGACCCCAGGCGACGGCCAGGGCAAGGATGGAAATGCCCAGGACGAGGGCGATCAGCATAGGTAGTTGTGGCTCCTTGGAGCCCGCTCCCTGGCGGGCTAGTGACCGATTCGAAGCGGAATCGTTGCGACGTACGCGACATTCCGCCCGTCCCGGGTGTGGGCCGGATAGAACCGGTACGCCATCATGTGCTGCTGGAACTCCCGGCCGTACTCCGCGTCGGCGATCGGCGGGTCCACGTCGACCCGGGTCACCCGCCCATCCGTCGCAACCGAGAACCTCACGTGGTACCAGCGACCGGCCACCGCGCCGGGCACCCTAGCCAGCGGTGGCAGAATGGCCGTCCGCGGCGAGGCCGGAAAAATGTAACCCGCTTCGGCTCCCGTTCCAGGCCCCGCGGCGGGCCCAGCCCCGCTCCCGAGCCCCGTGCCCGTCCCTCCCGCTCCCGCGGCAGTACCGCCCGGCCCACCACCCCCACCCCCGACGGCCGGCGCAGGCGGCAGCAGCGCGGCCCGCCCGAGCTCGAGGGGCGGCAGGTCGACCCGGATGCCGCGCAGCGCCGTCAAGTCCGACGGTCGCAGGCGCGGCGCGGCCGCGACGTCCACTTGGGCCGGCCCGGCGGCCGGGAGCGCGAAGAAGTTCACCTGCCGCCCGCCACCCCCGGCCCGTGCGTTCGCTCCCGACCCCGCTGCCCGCCCCAGCGGCCGCTGTCCCCCGGCCACAAGCATGCCGACGAGCACGGCATGCGCGATCGCCGCCAGCGCCGCGCCGGGACCTAGCCGACGGCGGGCGAGCGGCAGCCGCAGTCCTGGGAGCGGCAGGCCGCCCGGTGGGGTGCCACGGTCGAGCGCCGGGGTCGACATCACGTGGATAGATACCCCGCCGGAACGAAAGTAGGGGCGCAGCGCGCTGCGCCCCTACGGATAGCCTGACGCCGGAGATCCGCTACTTCTTGGCTTGCTCCGGAGGCGTGAATCCGATGACCTGGACGCCGGCGCCGTGCGCGATGTCCATGGCCTGCATCACGTCGAGGTACTTGCGGTTCGGCGCCGCTTTGATGAACAGCAGCTTGGCCGGGCGCGGATCGTAGATCTGGTGGAGCGCCTGCTCGAGCTGCTCGAAGGCGTACGGTTGGCCGTTGATCGCGTACGAGCCGTCTCCCTTCAGCTCCAGCACGATCTGGACCGACTGCGTCTGCTTCTGCTTGGTCTTCTGCTCGGGCGGCACCTGGACGTCGAACGCTTTGCGCGACAGCGGCTGTGTGATCATGAAGATGATCAACAGCACCAGCAGCACGTCGATCAGCGGTGTGACGTTGATTTCGGCGCTGAGCCCCTCACCCCCGCCGGTGGACCCCATCGCCATGGGTCAGCTCCCCTCTTTCTTCTTCACCAGGGATTGCTTTTGCTCGGTGATGGCGCCGACCACGCGCACCCCCGCCGCCCGGGCGATCTCGATCGCCTGCTGCACCCGCGCGAACTGGATGTCCTGGTCGGCCTTGAGAAACAGGATCTTGTCCTGCGTGCGGGTCTCATAGATGGCCTGCAGCCGGCCCGGCAGCGCGTCGTCTACGATCGGCTTCGGCCCCGACCCCACGTCGAGGAAGAACTTGCCTTCGTGGTCGATGCCGAGCCGGATCTCGTCCGCCCCTTCGGGGCGGTTCTCAGGGTTGTCTGAGCGCGGGATCGTCGCCTGGAAGCCCTTGGCGATCAGGGGTGTGACGATCATGAAGATGATGAGCAGCACCAGCATCACGTCGATCAGCGGCGTGACGTTGATGTCGGCCTTGACGGCCGCGCGGGCGCTAGTGGCTGACAGGGCCACTGGTCTGCGACGCCTTCTGCGTCTGGAATTCCTTGGTGAAGATCGAGCGGCCGAACTCCGACCCGACGCTCTTGATCAGGTAATCGATCAGCTCTTTCGAGGTGTAGGTCATCTCGACCGAGAGGAAGTCGATCTTGGTCGTGAAGTAGTTGTATAGCCACACAGCTGGAATTGCGACGATGAGACCGAACGCCGTGGTGATCAACGCCTCGGCGATGCCGGCGGACACCGACGCGAGCGAGCCGCCGCCGCCCGACGCCGCCATACCCGTGAACGCGTTCACGATGCCCATTACGGTGCCGAGCAGGCCCACGAACGGCGCTGTCGCGCCCGTCGTCGCGAGAATGCCCAGGCCGCGCTTCAGCTCGGCCGAAACGATGAGGATCTCGCGCTCCACCGCCCGCTCCACCGAGTTGATGTCGGCCGCGGTGATCGTGGCGCGGTCGCGCAGCAGCGGCTTCACCTCGGAGAGGGCCTCGCCCACCACACGCGCCACGTGGCTCTTCTTCTGCTTCTCGGCGAGCTTGATCGCGCCGTCGAGCTGCTCTTCCTTCAGGAAACGGGAGAACTCGGGCGCGAACCGCCGCGTCTCCCCCTGCGACCGCATGATCTGGTAGAGCTTCTGGAAAGCGCTGGTCCACGAGAAGATGGACATCGCCGCGAGCACGACGACGATGAACTTGGCGAACGGACCCATCGTCATGAACAGGTCGTAAAGCGAGAGGCTCATGGTACGGAGGGCTCCTTTGGCCCGAGACCAGGGGAGAGGTCGAGCGTCGTCACTGCTTGAGACGGAAGTCGATCGGGATCTGAATCAGCACGCGCACCGCCCGGCCGTGCACGCGCGCGGGCCGGAACAGGGCTTTGAGGACGTAGTTCCTCGCCGACTGGTCGAAGCCGGGGTTGGGACTCTGGAGCACCTTGACGGAGTTCGGCTCGGCCCGGCCCAGCGTGTCGACGATCGCCTGCACCAACACGCGACCCGAGATCCCGGCCTGGCGCAAGAGCTCCGGGAACAGGAGCGTCGGCCCCGACAGCACCGCGGGCTTCTCTTCGACGATCGCTTCCATGAACACTTCGTTCCCGGTCGGCACCATGCCCGTGCCGAGACCGCCTTCGACGCCGGTACCCGAATAGTCCTTCGGATCGAAGTGCTCCTGCAGGTTCACCGGCGGAATGTTGGTCGGGATCACGTCCGGCGCGACGACCGTCTGGAAACCCTTGAGCGGCACGTCGAGCTGCACCGGCTGCTGCTCGGGTGGCTTCTCCTGCTTCGGCTGATCGACGAACACCATCGCCGTGTCCACCCTGACGCTGTTGTCCATCTGGCCGGCGTTGAGGGTCGCGTACACAGCCGCCGCGATGACGATCGTGTGAATGACGAGCGATACGGCGCCCACGCCGGCGCTCCGCCCGCGATTCTTCTTTGGCTGGGACTCGATCAGTTTGTCGAACACGGCCTGGCGTCCTCCGGTCCCCGTTCGTGGCTGCGTATGAGATACCGCGGATGAGGCTTGCCCCGCTAGGGGACCCCGCATTACAAAACGATGACAGCGAGGTGAGGCCTCGCCGTCACCCGCTGCGCACGCTGAGGCGCCACTGCAGCACGACCCGTGCGCTGCGGCCCCGGACCCGGCCCGGAGCGAACCGTACCCGGCGCACATGGTCGATCAGGAGCTCGCTCAGGCCCGGGCGGGGGGACGACACCACGACGACCGACGCGGGCTCCACCGCGCCCGTAGTGTCGATCACGAAGCGGACCACCGCCACTCCCCCCATCACGGAGCCGGCGCCGGGCACCGTGACGGTCTGCGACTCCGGCGAGAGGGCTCGCGGCGGTTGGTCCAGCCCGCGGCACTCGGGCACGCAGCTGTACAGCGTGTCGACGGACGGCCCCCCGGCGAGCCGGGCCAGCGCCGCCGAGGGACGCGCGGCAGTGAGCGGCAGCTGGACCGTGCGCCGCACGGATTCGAATTCGACCGCGAGCAACGAATCGATCTGGGCGAGGCCCGCGACCTCGAGTCGCGGATCGATCGTGAGCGCCTTGCGGAACGACTCGCGGGCCAGGCCATCCCGCCCCTTGTAGAACAGGAGGACGCCCTGCCAGACGAACGCGTTGGTGCGGTCGACGCCCGTGGCCACCGTGCCTGAATCGAGCGCGAGGCGTAGCAGGGCGAGGCCCGAATCGGCGTTGCCGGCGCGGAGTTGCGCGCGCGCCGCCGTGACGAGACCCGCGGCGCGGGCCTGCGCTCGGACGCCGCCCGTGGCGCCGAGTGCGAGCGCCACGACCAGCACCGCCGTTCTGCTCAAGTGGCCGCCTGCGCTACGCCTCCGCCGCATCGGCCAACTGGGTCGCCAGCGAGTGGTCACGGCGTTGAGACCTCGTAGCGGACCCAGTTCAATCCCTCGGGCCGAATGTCGAATCGCAACTCAATCAGCGCGGCAACCGCCTGGCTGCCCGCTTGAGCGGGACGAAAGCGCAACTGGGGCAAGACGTCCCGCACCGCCCGCTCGAACGCGGACGAGGAACTCATAATCGGAGAGATGGTCTCCGGCTCGAGCCGCCCGTTCTCGTCGATGACCGCCCGCACGACCACCCGGCCGTGGACGCCAGACGGCCCGAGATCGCCCGGCGAGTCGAACCGCATCTGGGGAAGTTCCAGCAACCGGGGCGACCGCTCACCAGCCTTGCACCCGCGCACGCAATCGTGGACGGTCCTTTCACCGGCGGCGGGAGCGCTGGGACTGCTGGACGGCGCGTCGAGGCTGAAGTCGACTGGGACTGTGAGAACCATATTCTCCACGCGGCCGTCGTGCTTCCCCGGCGCGAACTTCGCGGACAGCATCCAATCGCGTACCGCGCTGTCGAAGCCGTGGTTGGGGCTGGCGAGGATACGGATCG
>JBGPDL010000083.1:0-11231 GCA_041482275.1 Gemmatimonadota bacterium
CTTTGAAGTCCGTGTACCGGCCCGCGGAGACGAGCGGCTGGGCGTAGAGCTGCAGGGACAGCGTGGGGCTGTACGTCCAGTTGAGCCGGATGCCCGCGGACACCTGCGTCTGGCGCAGCGTCCCCGAGCCAAGTGACAGCGAGCAGCATGAGCACCTCGAGACGAAGGTCGGTGCGTTCCCCGGCGGCGGCGTCCAAAAGGGTGGGAATATTGCCAACTATGACAGATGGAGCTACGAAACGGTTGCACGGGAGGTGTCAGGGTTGCGTACACGGCGGATGGAGACAAGGGGCGGGGGACGCGTCAGAGGTTCTTGAGCACCCCCCGGATCAGCCGCTCGAGTTGTCCGGCCACTTGTTTGCCCGCCTCGAGCACCTCGAGATGCGACAGCTTCTGCGCCGACAGCCCGGCCGCCAGGTTGGTGATGCTCGAGAAGCCCAGGCAGCGGATGCCCCGCGCCCGCGCCGCGATCACCTCGGGTACCGTGGACATGCCCACCGCGTCGGCGCCGATCCGCTCGAGCATCCGGATCTCCGCGGGGGTCTCGAACGAAGGGCCGAGCAGCGCGGCGTACACGCCCTCCTCGAGCGGGATCCGCTCCGCCTGCGCCACTGCGCGCGCGAGCGCGCGCAACCGCGGGTCGTAGGGGTCGCTCATGTCGGGGAAGCGCTCGTCCCCTTCCACCACCGGGCCCACGAGCGGGTTTCTGAACATGAGGTTGATGTGGTCCGCGATCAGCATCAGCGTGGGCGGCCGGAAGGTGTGGCGGATTCCGCCCGCCGCGTTCGTGACCACGAGCGTGGTGACGCCGAGTCTCGCGAACACGCGCGTGGGCAGGGCGGCGACGTCCGGTGCGTGACCCTCGTACAAATGAAAGCGGCCGCTCTGCACGAGTACCGGAACGCCGTCGAGCGTGCCGCCCACCAGCTCACCCTTATGGCCGGGTGCGCCGGGCTCGGGGAATCCCGGGATGTCTTTGTACAGGATGCGCACCGGATCGCCCACGGCATCGGCCACACCCGCGAGCCCGGACCCGAGCACGATCGCGGCCCGCGGCTTGAGCTTGCCGAGGCGTTTCGCGACGACGTCCGCCGCCGCGCGGATGGTACCGCTCCCCGCTCCCGGCTCCCCATCGGTCACAACAGCATCCCCGCCAACGTCGCCGACAGGAAGTTCGCCAGCGTCCCCGCGATCATCGCCCGGAACCCGAGTCGGGCGAGATCATGCTTGCGCTCGGGTACGAGCGCGCCGATCCCGCCGATCTGGATGCCCACGGAGCTGACGTTGGCGAACCCGCACAGCGCGAACGTCGCGATGGTGAAAGACAGCGGGTCGAGGTGGGCCTTGAGATCCGCCAGGTCCTTGAACGCGATGAACTCGTTCAGCACCATCCGCTCGCCGAGCAGGCTGCCGATGGTACCCGAGTCGTGCCACGGCACGCCCATCGCTAACGCGATCGGCCGGAAGATCCAGCCGAGGACAGTTTGGATGTTCTCCGGGAACCAGGTGACATGGCCGTGCACCCAGCCGAAACCACCGTTGACCAACGCGACGAGGGCGATGAAGGAGATCAGCATCGCGATCACGTTGAGCATCAGGTGCAGACCTTCGGTGGTCCCGCGCGCCGCCGCGTCGACGACGTTCACGTCGGTGCGGGGAATCTCGACCTTCACGCCGCCAAGCGTTTCCGGGGTTTCCGTCTCCGGCTCGAAGATCTTGGCCATCATGATGGTACCCGGAGCGGTCATGATCACAGCCGTGAGCAGGTGCCGCGCCTCGATGCCGAACGCAATGTAGGCCGCCATGATGGAGCCGGAGACGTGAGCCATGCCCGCGGTCATCACCGTCATGAGCTCCGACCGGGTCATCTTGGGAAGAAACGGCCGAATCGTGAGCGGAGCTTCGGTCTGCCCCATGAAGATCGAGGCCGCGACGTTCAGGCTCTCGGCGCCACTCGCCCCCATCACCTTGTTCATCAGGATCGCGAACGCCTTCACGACGAGCTGCATTACGCCGAGGTAGTACAGGATGGCGAACAACGCGGACACGAAAATGATGGCCGGGAGCACTTGGAACGCGAACACCACGCCGAGGCTCGAGTGCTGCTTGCCGAGTTCCCCGAACACGAACTCCGACCCCTTGTACGAGAAACTCAAGAGCGCCTTCACGGCGTCGCCGAGCGCACTGAACAGGGTCTGGCCGAACGGGACGAGTAGTACGAAGATCGCAAACGCGAGCTGCAGCCCCACGCCCCAGGCGACAATCCGCCAGCTGATCGCCCGTCGGTTGCGCGACAGCGCGATCCCGATCCCCAGGATCAGCGCGATGCCGAAGATCCCGGTCAGCCGCTGCGGGATCGAGCGGGGCGCGGCCTGCGGTTCCGGGGCGGATGGAGGCGCTGGCGACCGTGCGGCGCTGTCGGTCGGGACGGGCTGCTGCGGGCGGACGGCGCCTTGAATCGTGTTCCAGGCGAAGCGCGGCAGCGTGAATACCAGCAGTGCGCACGCGAAGGTGATCGCGAAGGCGAGAATGGTACGGGGGGGGCGCAGCGCCATTAGAGAGCCTCCAGTTCGCTCTGCACGCGGGACACCAACGCCACCTTCTCGAACTCCGGAAGAAACGCGCTCTCGCATGCGTTGAACACCACGCGGGCGAGATCCACCTTGGTGAGACCCAGGACGCTTTGTGCCACGAAATACTCGTCGGTGAGCGAAATGCCGTCCATCAGCCGCCCGTCGGTATTGAGCGTCACGACCACACCCTGATCGAGATACCGCTTGAACGGATGTTCCGCGAGCGACGGGACGGCGTGGGTGTGCAAATTCGACGTCAGGCACATCTCGAGCGGAATCTTGTGCTCGACCAGGTACGCGAGCAGCGCCGGGTCCTCTCCGATCCGAGTGCCGTGACCGATCCGCTGGGCGCCACACTCGTGCAGCGCCTGGTGGACGGAGTCGGGACCGTCCCCTTCTCCGGCGTGACAGGTGCAGGCCATGCCGTGCTGCGCCGCGTAGGCGAACGCGGCCCGGTGCTCGCGTGCGGGAAACCCGCGCTCGGCCCCGGCCAGGTCGAACGCCACGACGCCCGCCGCGCGATAATCCGCAGCGGCCCGCGCGAGCTCCAGCGACTCGGCCGGGGCCCGCGTGCGGATGGCGCACACGATCAGGCCGACCCTGGTGCCGGTCTCCGCTTCGCCGCGCTTGACTCCGGCGAGCGGGGCTTCGATCGCCTGCGCCAGCGTCAGCGCCGGTCGGTGCAGCAGTGGCGAGTAGCGGACTTCCACGTAGCGGAGCCCGTCCGCCGCCGCGTCCAGCACGAACTCGTACGCGATGCGCTCAAGCGCCGCCGCCGTCTGCATCACCGACAGGGTGATCTCGTACTTCGTGAGATACTCTTCCAGGTTCTTCGCGTGCTTCACGTACAGCGCCTGCGCTAGTCTCTCGGGCGTGTCCGCCGGGAGCCGGATCCCGCGGGCCCGCGCCAGATCGAGCATTGTGGCGGGCCTGAGGCAACCGTCGAGATGCACGTGCAGCTCGGCCTTGGGCCAGCGACGCAACTCGTCCCTGGTGAGGCGCGGCGGGCCCTGGCGCGCGCTCACCACCACCCGGAAGATCGCGCCCCCCTCACCGACGGGATCACCCGCGTCCACCGGGCGGCCGACGCCGTCGGTCACGTACGCCACCCCCCGCCCGACCAGGTCTGCGAGCTCGCGGTCGAGAACCTCCACGGCGTCGCGCACGCTGGCGCCGCGGGCCACGGTCACGGGCCGCTCGTTCACGAAGACCTGGATCACCGGCCGTCCCCCTCGCGGTGCAGGCGCTCGTCGTCGGGGGCCGCGATCGGCTGGCGCAGCACCGCGAGGTACCGGATGAGCGCGTCCAGGTCGGTCACCCCGACGTCGCCGGACGGCAGGCCGCGCAGCATGGCGTAGCCGCTCCCGCCGGCGGCGAGGAAATCGCTCACCGCCAGGGTGTAGGTCCGCCCGTCGTCCACGCCCGTGCCGCTCGAGAGGCGGAGCTTCTTGATGCGCCGCCCCTCAGGCTTGCGCGGGTCGTACCACACCTCGATGCCGGCGACGTGCGCGTCCGGGTGCTCGCCGCCGAGGACGTGCTCGAGTGCCGCCTTCAGCACCTTGCCCGACACGGCCAGCCGCAGCAGCCGGTTCTGAAACGGCTCGACCTGGAACAGGTCGCCGTAGGTGGCGAGCCCCGCCGCGAGATCGGCCCGGATGCCCCCGTTGTTCACCAGGGCGACGTCGGTCTTGGCGACGTTGCGCTGCGCGTCGGCGACGAGCCGCCCGAGCCCGTACTCGTCGCCCGAGCGGCGCAGCGCGCTCCCGATCCGCGCCACCGGCCGCTCGGTGATGACGGCGATAGACTGCCGGTCGAGGCGCAGGGCGTCGGCCAGCCCGGGATCGAGGTTCACCCGGTCGCTGAACGGCGTCTCGATGCGGGCCCGCACCTGGCGCCCACCGCCCACCCGGACGAAGTCCACGACCGCGATGCCCGCACCCGAGGAGCGCGCCTGTACGATGGGAATGCCGTTCACAACCGTGTTCACGAGCGAGTGCGTGTGACCGCTCACGATCAGGTCCACCGAGCCCGAATCGAGCCCGCGGGCGAGGTCGATGATCTCGCCGTGACAGGCCACCGGCTCGACCGGCGCGGCCGCGCCGTCGCCGTCGCAGAAGGCGCCGATGTGAGCGAGGACGATCACGTAACCGGCCGCGGCGCGCGCCTGCGGCAGCACGCGTCGCACTGCCGCGACGCCATCACCGAATGCCAGTCCCCTGACGTTCCGCGGCGCCGTGGTCTCGGGCGTCGCCCGCAGGGCGAGACCGATCAGCGCGACCCGCACGCCGTTCCGTTCCACCACCGTGAACGGCTCGGCCCAGTCGGGCCGGGCGGTACCCGCGGAATCGGTGATGTTCGCCGCGACCCAGCGGTAGTGCGACTCCGCCATACGCGCGCGCAGCGTATCGACGCCCCAGTCGAACTCGTGGTTGCCGATCGCGGCGGCGTCGATCCCGAGCGCGTTGAACGCGGCGATGGCGGGACGGCCGAAGTTGAAGTTGGACACGGGCGTTCCTTGCATCTCGTCGCCCGCGTCGAGCCGGATGCTGGTGCAGAAGCACACCCGCGCCAGGCTGTCGAGCCACGGCTTGAGGGCCGCCGCCCCGCCCACGGGGCGGCCCCCGGACCACGGCCACACCTGCGGCTCCAGAGCGCCGTGGAAATCGTTGATCGCGAGCACCCGCAAGAGCATGCTGTCCGGGCGGGAGACGGTCGGCGCCGGCGGCGCGAACGCCTGGCGCAACACCACGCGCGCTTCGGCCGGCGCGATCGACCAGCTGGGGGTGTAGATGCCCTGCGCGCTGACGTGGCCGCGCGTCCGGATCTCGGCGGCGACAAGGTCGCGGATCGACTCGCCCCGGTCGTACACGACACGCGCGCCCGCGAGCATCGTGTACCCGCCGCCTCCCGATTGGCGGTAGCTATTCAGCGCCAGGGTGAAGCTGTCCGTCGGGGCGACGGCGCGGCCGCGAAACGCGAGCCCGCGGATGCGGCGGCCCACCGGCTGCGCGAGGTCGATCACGTACGTCACCCCGCTCACGACGTCGAAGTTGAAGCCCGGCACGCTGTCGTTGACGAGCGGCGCGCCGGGTTGGTAGGTGCGGAAGTACCGGGCCGACTGCTCGAGGTATGCCTTGAGCTCGTTCCCCGAGATGCGCACGGCCCGCAGCGTGTTCTCGTAGGGGTAGACCCCGGCCACGTCACGCTCCCGCACCTCGCCTTCGGGAAGGCCCGCGGCCAGATCGAAGTCGGCGGCGGCCGAGAGATCGGCGCCGGCGCGGCGGCGCTGGACTTCGTTGATGAAGTCGAGGAGCGGCGTATCCTCCGCGCGCCCGTACCGCGCGGCAAAGCCGGGGCCGGCGGTGCCGAGCGGAGTCGCCGCCCAGGAGCGGGCGCGCTCGTGCGCGGCGCTGAAGCGCCGCACGAAGCGTGCTTGCTCGGGAACGGCGGCGAGCGGGATTAACTCCGCGCGTACGGACGCGACTCGGTACCCACCCGTCCCTGCCCCCCCATCCCCCGTCCCCTTGACGAGAGCGACGTGCACCACGGCCAGAC
Source organism: Gemmatimonadota bacterium (assembly GCA_041482275.1). Classification (GTDB taxonomy): domain Bacteria; phylum Gemmatimonadota; class Gemmatimonadetes; order Gemmatimonadales; family GWC2-71-9; genus AG41. The sequence continues at coordinate 6,129 of JBGPDL010000083.1, forward strand.
TCAACGCGAAGTTCCGGGGTTGCACGAAGTGGACGTCGTTCACCACGTAATCGCGCATTTCCTTGTGGCTGTGCCCCACGATCACGACGTCCGGCCGGGGGGCAGGGAGCGGGATGCTCGCGAGGCCGAGCGCGGCGTTTTCGGCGCCCACGCCGGTCGTGTCGTACGACGACGGCTCGTTGAGGCCACTGTGGATCAACACGACCTTGAGATCGACACCCGCCAGATCCAGGCGGCGCAGGGCGAGCGGCGCGGTTTCCGCGATCGGGTGCACCCGGATCCGGCCGCGAACCTGGCTCTGATCCCACACCATCACGCCGGGCGTGGTGAGCCCGGTGATCCCGACCTTCACACCGTCCCGCATGACCACGACGTACGGCGGATACATCAGCGTGTCGGTCGCGCCCTTGAAGATGTTTGCCGAGACGTAGCGATAGGTGGCGTCCCCGGTGGCGCGCGCCAGCAGGTCGAGACCGAAGTCGAACTCGTGATTCCCGGGGGTGGCGGCGTCGTATTGCATCGCCCCGAGCGCGTCCACCAACGGGTGCGGCCGTTGCGAATCGCGCTCGGCAAAGTACGTCGCGAACAGGTTGCCCTCGATGAGATCGCCGGCATCGAGGAGCACGACCTGATCGCGGTACTGGGCGCGCAGCGACTCGACAATGGTGGCGGCGCGCGACAGCCCGCCCGGCGCGGCGGCGTCGCGCACGTAGTCCCAGCCCAGCACGCGGCCGTGCACGTCGGTGGTGGCAACGATGACGACGTGGGCGGAATCCGAACCAGAGGACGAAGCAGGGGGGACGGGTTGTTGGGCGGTGACGAGCAGCGCCAGGAGCACACGCATAGTGCGCTGAAAATTGCCAAGGGCGCGCGGGTTACGCTACCTTCACGTCCTGTCATGGCCGAACCGGTGGCGCACCGCATCCTCGTGGTGGACGACGAGCCCGATATCACGGCGCTCGTCGCTTACCACCTCGCAAAGGCAGGCTACCGCGTCACCACGGCGGCCACCGGCCGGGATGCGCTGCGCGCCGCGCGTGACGAACGGCCCGATCTGGTCGTGCTCGACCTCATGCTGCCCGGCGTCTCCGGCTACGACGTGCTCGCCGAGCTGCGCCGCCGCGAGGAAACGAAGGATCTGGGCGTCATCCTGCTCACGGCGCGGAAGGACGAGCCCGACCGCATCAAGGGCTTGTCGCTCGGCGCCGACGACTACCTCCCCAAACCGTTCTCGCCGCAGGAGCTGGTGCTCCGCGTCGGGGCCGTGCTCCGCCGTCTGGCCGCGCCGGCCGTCGCGGCGGGCGGCCTCGTCACGGCGGGATCGATCGCCGTCGACCGGAGCGCGCACCGCGTGACGGTGGGCGGCGCGGAGATCGAGCTGACGGCCACCGAGTTCAAGCTGCTGCGCGCCCTCATCGAGCGCGAAGGCCGGGTGCAAAGCCGCGCCCAGCTGCTCGAGACCGTCTGGCAGGCGCATCCCGACATGCAGACTCGCACGGTCGACATGCACGTGCAGCGGCTGCGGCAGAAGCTCGGAGCGGCGGGAGACTCGATCGAGACCGTCCGGGGCGCGGGCTATCGGTTCCGGCGTCCCGAGCCGCGCGGCCGGAAGCGTCCGTGAGGCTCGCCACGCGGCTGTTCGTCACAATCAGCCTGCTGGTCGCCGTGGCGGTCGCCGGGCTGACGATCGCGGCGGACAGGCTGCTGCGGCGCCAGCTCGAAGACGAGATCGCCCGCGGACTGGAGCACGAGGGACGCCTCGTGGCCACGCTGCTGCCCGCGGACTCGCTGCACTGGCCGGACCTGGCCCGCGAGCTCGGCGCTCGTATCGGTCACCGCGTGACGCTGATCGATCCCAAGGGCACGGTGCGCGGAGACACCGAGTTCGACCGCGCGTCGCTCGGTCAGCTCGAGAACCACCTGATGCGTCCCGAAGTCCAGCAGGCGCTGTCCGCAGGCGTGGGCCGCGGTGCCCGGCTCAGCGCCTCGACCAACGAGCGCAGCATGTACGTGGCCGTGCGCGGCGGCCCCGCCGGCCTGACCGTGGTCCGGGTCTCGACCGCCCTGTCCGCGGTGGATGCGCAAGTGGAGGCGGTCGAGCGCGCCGTGGCGCTCGCGGGGCTCGCCGCCGTGCTCGCGGCCGGCGCGCTCGCCTGGCTCGTCTCGCGCGAGGTGGCGAAGCCGCTGGTGGCGCTGGGCGACGCCGCCCACGCGATCGCCGAGGGGCACCGACCGGCATTTCCGGATGCCCGCGTCCCGGAAGTGGCCCAACACATCGTGGCTTTGCGCGCCATGCACCGGCAGCTCGACCAGCGCTTCACCGATCTGGTGCGCGAGCGCGAGGAGACCGCCACGTTGATCGAGACGATGGCGGACGGCGTGGTCGCAGCGGACGCCCGCGGCACGATCGTGATGCTCAACCGAGCCGCCCGGCGGCTGCTCGGCTATGGGCCCGACGACCCCTTCCCCGCGCCCACCGAGCTGTTCCATGACAAGGCCGCGCGCGATCTGGTGGGCGCGGTGCTCGCGGGCGGCGAGGCGGAGCCGCGGGAGCTGGAGCGCGGCGGGCGCACCCTGCTCGTCAGCGGCCGCGCGCTGCCGAACGGCGGCGCGTTGCTCGTGATCCGCGACGTGACGGAGCTGCGGCGCCTCGAGGCGGTGCGCCGCGATTTCGTCGCCAATGTGTCTCACGAGCTCAAGACGCCCCTCACGTCGATTGCCGGGTACGCGGACACGCTCGCCACGGAAGCGACCGCTGGCACCCAAACGGAGCGGTTCGCCCGCACCATCTTGAACAACGCGCGTCGCATGCAGCGGCTGGTGGACGATCTGCTGGATCTGTCACGCATCGAGTCGGGCCGCTGGCAGCCCGGCCCGGAGCGCGTGAACGTGCGGGAGCTGGCTGGCGACGTCTGGGCGGCGTTCGCCGACCGCGCGCGCGAGCGGCGCATCGAGTTCACGGCCGCAGCCGGTGAGGTCCACCCCGTCACGGCCGATCCGGACGCGCTGCGCCAGGTGTTCACCAACCTGTTCGACAACGCGCTACGCTACACGCCACCGGACGGACGCATCAGCGTCGCGGTCGAGCCTTCCCCGGGTGGCATGACCGTCGCAGTCACGGACACCGGATCCGGGATCGCGCCCGAGCACCTGCCCCGCATCTTCGAGCGCTTCTACCGCGCCGATCCCGGTCGATCGCGCGAGGAGGGCGGAACCGGGCTCGGGCTCGCGATCGTGAAGCACCTGGTGGAAGCCCACGGCGGACGCGTCGAAGCCCGGAGTACGCTCGGCCACGGCACGACCATCCGGATGTTCTTTCCCGAGGCCCAAGTCGCGGTCTGATGTTCGCGTTGCCGCTCGCGGTGATCGCGGCCCGGCGGCCATAGGGTTGAGCGTGCCAACGATTCTCTTTCTCTGCGTCGCCAACTCGGCCCGGAGTCAAATGGCCGAGGGGCTGGCGCGGGCGCTGGCCCCGCCGGGCTACCGCTTCTGGAGCGCCGGTTCCAAGCCCGGCACGCTGCACCCCCTCGCTGTCGCGGCGCTCTCCGAGGTCGGCATCGACATCTCCCATCAGCGCGCCAAGGGTTTGGCGCACATCCCGCTCGACGAGGTGGACACGATCGTCACGCTGTGCGCCGAGGAGGTGTGCCCCTACGTCCCGAGCGCGGTGCGGCGGCTGCATTGGCCGCTCCCCGATCCCGCACCGGTCGCGGGGAGCGAGGCCGAGCGTCTCGCGGCGTTCCGCGCCGCGCGCGACCGGCTGCGGGAGCTCCTGCCTCGGCTGTGGGACGCGGTTCCGTAGCCGGCTCCGCGATGCCCAGGGCTGTTACCAGCTCGTTACATCCGCCGCGCCCGCCCGTGACGCGGCGGGGTTCGTTTTCCCTTCCGATGCAGCACGCCTCCATTCACCCATTCCCCAAGGAGGGGAGACAGCCCATGACGCTCTCGATTCGTCGGGCGCTCGGGGCGGCCGCCACGGTCGTCGCGGCGGGCACCGCTTCACTCGCGGCGCAAGGGAGTCCCAGCCCACAGGTCACGGTCAGCGGCGTCGCATATACGCAGTTCGTGTACCAGCTGCGGGACACGGCGAACCACAACAACAACTTCGATATCACGCGGGCGTACGTGAACGCGCTCGGGAAGTTCTCGGGCGGCGTTAGCACTCGGATCACGTTGGACGTGTACCGCCAGGCCGGCGACGGCTCGCTGCGCTATCGTCTGAAGTACGCCTTCGCCGCCTACACGCCGCGCGGCAGCCCGCTCACGTTCAAGATCGGGCAGATCCACACGCCCTTCATCGACTGGGAAGAAGCGCTGTGGGATTACCGCATGCAGGGACAGATGGCGATGGAGCGCGGCGGCTACGTCTCGTCGTCGGACTTCGGCGCCGGCGTCGACGGCAAATGGGGCCTCGACCGGATCAACTTCCAAGTCATGATCGGCAACGGGGAGAACTACAACGGCGGCACCGGCGACCAGCGCAAGGACCTGATGGGACGTGTCTCGGTGCGCGTGCTCGACACGGATGATTCGAGCCGGGTGGGCGGACTCCGGATCACCGCATACGGCCAGTACGGCAAGCCGACGGGCGGCGGCGAGCGCCAGCGCCTTTTGGCAATGCTTTCCTACCGGTCGAAGCAGATCACCCTCGCGGGCGAAGCCGCAGTGACGCGCGACAGCTCGACCGCGGCCCCGACGCCCGAGATCAACGGTCACGTGTACAGTGCGTTCGGCGTCTACAAGTTCACGCCGTCCAAGGCGGCGCTGCTCGCCCGCGTCGATATTACGAAGCCGAACGCTGGCAGCACCACGAACAAGCTCACCCGGTTCATCGTGGGAGCGTCCTATCAGCTCTCATCCAACTGGCGCCTGCTGGCCGATTGGGACCACCTGAGCTTCCAGACCGACCCGCTCAACGCCGCGAACGACGCGACGCGGTCGCAGGCACTGTTCCAGACGCAGTTCACGTTCTAATCACGGACGAGGTGCAACTTATGAAGCAGTCTTCCCTCATCGCGCTGGCCGCCCTGACGCTCGCTGCGCCCGCGGCGGCGCAGGTGAAGCTCACCGGCGCGGGCGCGACGTTCCCGAACATCATCTATC
>JBGPDL010000084.1:0-11126 GCA_041482275.1 Gemmatimonadota bacterium
ACTGTGGAGGAGCAGATGACGATGTCTACGCGTCCGAGCGAAAAGGTCTTGGCCGCTCCCGAGGAGCTGGGCCTCGATTCACGCACGGCGTTCCGCCGCGCGGCGACGGAGCTGCTGGAGCAAATCGCGGAAGGTGCCGGGCGCCTGGTGATCGACCTTTCGGGCACGCGCCAGATCGACAGCGCCGGTCTCGGCGCACTGATGCTGATCCAGCGGAAAGCGGCGGAGCGCCGGCTGACGGTATGCCTGCGCGGAGCCAACGAGGAGCTGCGGTTCCTGCTGGTGCTGACCAAGCTCGACGATCTGTTCGAGCTGGAGAACGGCGCGAGCTGAGCGGCCGGTAGACGCCGGGGGGGACCCGCATATATTGGCCCACCTATGGCGTCTTCCCCCCTCGGCCCGCGGCGCAGGGTGCTGTTCGTCGAGGACGAATCGACGCTGCGGCGGACCTACAAGCGGTTCTTCACCGAGCGGTACGACATGGCGTTCGCGGCGAGCGGCAGCGAGGCCCGCCGCCAGATGGAGCAGTTCTCCCCCGAAGTGCTGGTCCTCGACCTCCGCCTCCCCGACACCGACGGGATCACGCTGCTGCAGGAAATCCGCCAGTCGCGGCCTTCCCTGCCCGTGATCGTCACTACGTCGTACGTCAGCATGGAGCCGCTCATCAACGTGCTCGACCTCGGGCATTCGGGGTACCTGGTCAAGCCGTTCGACATGGAAGACCTCGCTGCGCGCATCGATGCTCTCGGCTGAAGGGTTGCGGCACCGCTTCGGGCGCGTCGTGGCGCTCGATGACGTGTCGTTCAGCCTCACGCCGGGACAGACGCTGGCGATCTTCGGACCGAACGGCGCCGGCAAGACCACGCTGCTCAAGGTGCTTGCCGGCCTGATCCGTCCGCAGGCGGGGTCCGCGCGCGTGAGCGGCGGGCGGCGGGCGATCGGCTGGATCGGCCATCACTCGCATTTGTACGACCACTTGACCGTGCTGGAGAATCTGCTCTTCTGGGCGTCGCTGTACGGCGTGCCGGCCGCGCGGCGCGGCGCGCGCGCCGCGGTCGTGCTCGAGCGCCTGGGCATGTCGGATCGGGCGGAGCAGCCCGTGTGGTCCTTGTCGCGAGGGCTGGTGCAGCGCGCCGCGATCGCCAAAGCCCTGGTCCACGATCCCCAGGTGCTGCTCTTGGACGAGCCCTTCACCGGGCTCGACCTCGCCGCCGCGGGCGAGCTCCGCGCACTGCTGGGTGAGCTGCGGGGCGCAGGACGCGTGCTGGTGCTGGCGACGCACAACGTGGACGAAGGCGTGGAGCTCGCCACCGACGTGGCGTTCCAGCGGCGGGGCCGGTTCGTGCAGTTCGCGCCGCGGGGTGGGCGCGGCGCCGCGGAGATCGCGGAAGCGTACCGGCGGGTGGTGGGGGGAGACCGAACCGATGCGTGAAGTGCTCGCGCAAGCATGGACCGTGGCACGCAAGGATCTCCTGCTCGAGTTCCGCACGCGGACGGCGCTGCTCTCCGCTGTGGTGTTCACGGCCCTCGTGCTCACCGTGTTCAACTTCGGGCGGGACCCCACGGCCGTCGCCACCATCGACCTGGCGCCCAGCATTCTGTGGGTGACGTTCACGTTCGCCGCGATGCTGGCGTTGAACCGCGCGTTTCAACTCGAGCTCGAGAACCAGGCGCTCGAGGGCTTGCTGGTCTCGCCGCTCAGTCGGCTCAGTCTTTACTTCGGAAAGCTGATCGCCAATCTCGCGTTCGTGACGATCGTTGAGGCCGTCGGCCTACCGCTGTTCGTGCTGTTCTTCGACGTGCCCGTGGGCCACGTGTTGCTGCCCCTGGTGGGCGTCATCGTGCTGGCGACCGTGGGCTTTGTGGCCGTGGGCACGCTGTTCAGCGCCATGGTGATCCGCACGCGCTTTGCCGAGCTGATGCTCCCGGTGCTGCTGCTGCCGTTTCTGATCCCGCCGCTCGTGGGCGCGGTACAGGTCACCGCCCGTCTCCTCGCGGGACGTCCCTTGAGCGAGGCGGCGGGCTGGCTTAGGTTGCTGGCCGCGTATGACATCTGGTTCGTGTTCTTGAGCAGCGTCCTGTTCCGTTTCACGGTGGACGAATGAGCCTGGCGCACAAAGGTCGCTGGATAACGCTGAGTGGGCTGGTGCTGCTCGGCGGCGTGTACGTTCGGGCACTGGCCTTCACGCCGGTGGAGCGCCTCCAGGGGCCAGCGCAGAAGATCTTCTACATTCACGTTCCCGCAGCGATCTGGACCGAGGCGGCCATGATCCTGGTGGGACTGGCGGGGATTTTCTTCCTGTTCCTGAAGGACCAGCGGCTGGACCGGTTCGCCGAGGCGTCGGCCGAGGTCGGCACGGTGTTCGCTACGATCGTCCTCACGACCGGTCCCATTTGGGGGAAGCCGATCTGGGGCACCTGGTGGACGTGGGACGCGCGGCTCACGTCCACGCTCTTCCTGTTCTTTCTTTACGTGGGGTATCTGCTCGTTCGCGGGGCGGTGCGCGATCCCGGGCTCCGCGCCCGTTATGCGGCCGTGCTGGGCGTGTGCGGCATGTGCCTGGTGCCGTTCATTCACCTGAGCGTCTTCATGTTTCGCACGCTACACCCGCAACCGATCATCCTCAAGCCGAGCGCCCCGTCCCTGCCGAACAGCATGCTCGAAACGTGGCTCCTTTCGCTGGGCGTGTTCACGCTGCTCTACGTGGGATTGGTGACCCAGCGGTATGCCCTGTCGCTGGCGCGCGAAACGCGGGAGAACGGGGGTCGAGACCTTGCCTGAAGTGCCTCAGAATGGCGGCTACATGGTCGCGGCGTACGTCGTGACCGCCGTGATCCTGCTCGTCTACGCAGTCTCGCTGTACCGCCGCGGCAACAACCCCTAGCCGTCGCGCTTCTCCGCGAACAATTCGGCGCGCGCGTCCGACAGCCGGGCGAGTCCGTCGGGGACCTGGGTGGCCCACAGGTGGAGCGCTTCGTCGGCCGCGCGCACGTCGCCCGCCTGAAACAGCGCTTGGGCGTTGAGCCGCAGCGCCTCGGCACCGCCTCCGGCGGCGTAGGCGCGCGCGAAGCGCGCGGCCGCCTCGGCGTGCCGGCCGGCGCGCCGGTACAGATCGCCCGCCGCCAGCGCGGCGTCGGGCCGCTCCTCCAGCGCGAGCACCTGCTCGAAAGCGATCAACGCGTCCTGCTGGCGAAACACCATCTGGAACGTCTCGCCCAGGAGCATCCAGGCGTCGGGGTTCTCGGGGAAGCGCGCGGTCGCTTCCTGCGCCGCGGCGAGCGCGCCCCAGCGATCTTCGATCGACCGCCGCAGCCGCACCAGCGCCGGGTAGGCTTCCGCAAACATCGGAGTGAGTGCGCAGCCGAGCTGCAGCCACAGGCCGGCGCGCTTGGGTGCTTCGCGGTGACACGCGGCCGCCCGCCGCACCGTGAAGCGGACGAGCGCGGAGCGCAGGGAGCGGAGCATGGTAGATTGCAACAATCTATGTCACACGCGCCGCGTCCGCCGGGTTCCGCGCGCCCGCTTTCGGGCCGGCGCATCGCCGTCACCCGCGCGCGCGAGCAGGCAGGCGAGCTCGTACGCGAGCTCGAGGCGCTCGGCGCCACCGTCGTGTGCGCACCCGCCATTCGCATCGAAGTATTGAGCGATCTCGAGCCCTTGCGCCGGGCGCTGGCGCATCTCGCCGACTACCGCTGGGTCGTGTTCACGAGCCAGAACACGGTTCACGTCGTGCTCGATCGGCTCACGGGTTGGGGTTTCTCGTCCCGGGACTTCGCCAAGACGCGCGTGGCCGCCATCGGGCCCGCGACCGGTGACGCGCTGGCCGCGCACGGCGTGCGGGTGGAGGTGCTCCCCGAGGGATACGTCGCGGAATCGCTCGTCGCCGCCCTCGCGGCACAGGGCGATCTCACCGGAGCCCGTGTCCTGGTTCCGCGGGCCGAGGCCGCGCGGGATGTGTTGCCCGACGGACTGCGGGCGCGGGGAGCTCAAGTGGATGTGATCCCGGTGTATCGCGCGATCCCCGAGCTCGGGGACGGGCCGGGCCTCGCGCGGGACATCCTGGCGGGCCGGATCGACGTGGTCACGTTGACCTCGTCTTCCACCGTCCACGCGTTCGTGCGGGCCGTGGGCGATGAGGCCGCGCAGTCCGGACGGTACTGCGCGGCGGTCATCGGTCCGGTCACGGCCGCGACCGCGCGGGAGTACGGCCTGCGCGTCGAGATCGAAGCCCGCGAGTTTACGACGGCCGGTCTGATGGATGCGTTGGTGCGGTACTACGACGAGGGCGCGAGACGGGGAGTGGGGAACTGGTGAGCGGCGCGCTGCGGCTGGGCACACGTGGCAGCGCGCTCGCGCTGTGGCAGGCCGAGTGGGTGCGGGCGGCGCTGGTGAAGGGCGGCAGCGCCGCGGTGCTCGAGATCATCAAGACGCGCGGCGACGCGGACGTCGACCGCCCACTGCACGAGCTCGAGGGCAAGGGGTTCTTCACGAAAGAGATCGAGCAGGCCTTGCTCGATGGGCGCATCGACGTGGCGGTACACTCCCTCAAGGATCTGCCGACCCAGCTGCCGGATGGGCTCGCGCTCGGCGCCGTGCCCAAGCGGGCGGATCCCACGGAAGCGTTGGTCACGCGCATGGCCGGTGTGGTGTCCATCGCGGGACTCGGGCCGGGTGTCCGAATCGGGACGTCGAGCTTGCGACGCGCCGCACAGATCCGGCATCTCCGTGCCGACCTGGACGTCGCGCCGCTGCGCGGCAACGTACCGACCCGGGTCCGCAAGGTGAAGGAGGGACGTGACGGCCTCGACGCCGCGCTCCTCGCCGGGGCGGGACTCGAGCGGCTCGCACTCGCCGATCAGATCGCCGCGCGGCTCGATCCGCTGGAGATCATGCCCGCGCCGGGGCAGGGGGCGCTGGGACTGGAGGTGCGCGGGGACGATGCCCGGGCCCGCGCGGCGCTCGCACCCCTCCACGATCCCGAAAGCGCGGCACACGTGGCGGCGGAGCGGAGCCTGCTCGCGAGGCTCGAGGGCGGATGTCAGGCGCCGGTGGCGGCGTACTCCGCGGGGAAGGGGGAAGGGGGAAGAGAGAAGGGGCGGTTGTACGGGCGCGTGACGGCTCAGGACGGGTCCGTACAGATCACCGCGTCGGCCGAGATCGACGAGCGCGAGCCCGCGGCGGCGGGGGCCCGGGTGGCGGACTTGCTCCGGACGCAGGGTGCATCGAGATTGCTCGGCCGATGAGCCAGTTCCCGATCCGCCGCATGCGCCGGCTGCGCCGCACAGCGGCGCTGCGCCGGCTGGTGCAGGAGACGCACCTCGTCCCCTCGCAGCTCGTGTGGCCGCTGTTCGTGCGCCATGGGGAGGGCGTGCGGCAGGAAGTCGCCGCGCTCCCGGGCGTGTTTCACACGTCGGTGGACGAGCTCGTGAAGGACGCCGCGCGGGCGCAGCGGTTGGGACTCGGCGGGATCATTCTCTTCGGGCTCCCCGCCGCCAAGGACGCGACGGGTTCGGAGGCGTACGACGAGCAGGGGATCGTGCAGCAGGCGGCGCGGGCGGTGAAGCGGGCGGTGCCGGAGCTGCTCGTGATCGGCGACGCCTGCCTGTGCGAATACACCGACCACGGTCACTGCGGCGTCGTCCAGGACGGGGAAGTGGACAACGACGCGTCGGTGTATCTGCTCGGCAAGGTCGCGGTGACGCAGGCGCGCGCCGGGATCGACGTCGTGGCGCCGAGCGACATGATGGACGGCCGGGTGGCCGGGATCCGCAAGGCGCTCGACGCCGCGGGATTTTCCCGTGTCCCCATCCTGTCGTACGCCGCGAAGATGGCCTCGGCGTTCTACGGACCGTTCCGCGAGGCGGCGGGCTCGGCGCCGCAGTTCGGCGACCGGCAGTCCTACCAGATGGCGGGCACAAACGCCGACGAGGCGATGAAGGAGATCCGGCTCGACGTGGCCGAGGGGGCGGACATCGTCATGGTGAAGCCGGCGCTCCCCTGCCTCGATCTCATCCGCCGGGCCAAGGAGGAGTTCGGCTCACCGCTCGCGGCCTATCAGGTGAGCGGGGAGTACGCGATGATCAAGGCCGCGGCGGCGCGCGGCATGCTCGATGAAGCGCGCGCCATGTGGGAGACGCTGTACGCCATCCGCCGGGCCGGCGCCGATATCGTGCTCACCTACTTCGCGCCGGTGGTCGCCGAGGCACTCTAACTGCGCGGCAGCAGGACCGCCTTCCAGAGCGCCGCCGCCACGCCGGCGCCGATCAGCGGGCCGATCCAGTAGACGGCGTGCGCGTTCCACTGCCACGCGACCAGCGCCGGCCCGATGGCGCGGGCCGGGTTCATGACGGCGCCGGTGAGGCTGCCGCCCACCAGCGCGTCGACGAAAATGGCGAGCCCGATTCCGAACCCCCCGATCTTCGGCGCCTGCGACGACACCGCCGTCCCGAACACCGCGCATACCAGGAAGAACGTGAGCAGGGCTTCTATCCACACGCCCTGCATGAACGTCACGTCGCTCGCGAGCCGCGGCGTGCCCGCGAGGGCGATGCCCACGGCCAGGCGCGGCAACACGGCCTTCACGAGTGCCGCCCCGCTCACGGCACCCAGCACCTGGGCGAGGACGTATTGTCCGGCCAGCCGGCCGTCGATCCGGTCGGCGATCCACAGGCCGAACGTCACCGCGGGATTTATGTGACCGCCGGAGATGCTCATCGTCATCGAGACGATGACCCCCATTCCGACGCCGTGCGCCAGCGCCACCCCGAGCGGGCCGATACTCCCGGTGGTGGGGCCGTTGGCGACGAGCGCCACCACGCTGCCCGCGCCCAGGAACACGAACAGCAGGGTGCCGATGAACTCGGCCGTGAGGGGCCGCAGCTGCTTGGGCATGACGAGGTCCTCGAGGGTGTGGGCCGCGGCAATCTAGGTCTGGAGCTACGGCCGCCGCAACACGACGGCGGCGTTGATCCCACCGAATCCGAACGAGTTGGTGAGGACGACATCGGGCGACGCCGCGCGTCCCTCGCCGGGCAGGCAGTCGAGATCGCACGCGGGGTCGGGCCGCTGGAGGTTGATGGTGGGCGGCAGCCAGCGCCGCTCCATGGCCAGGGCGCAGATCGCCGCCTCGATCGCGCCGCTCGCGCCGAGCGCGTGGCCGTAATAGCCTTTCGTGCCGCTGACGCTCAACCGGTAGGCGTGGTCGCCGAACACCTGCTTGATCGCCAGCGTTTCGGTCGAGTCGTTCAAGGGCGTGGAGGAGCCGTGCGCGTTGATGTAGCCCACTTCCGCGGGCAGCACGCGGGCGTCGTCGAGCGCGAGCTGCATCGCGCGCGCCGCCTGCCGGCCGTCGGGGCGGGGAGCGGTCATGTGATACGCGTCGTTCGTGAAGGCGTAGCCCGCGAGCTCGGCGTAGATCTTCGCCCCGCGCGCCACCGCGCGGTCCCGCTCCTCGAGCACCAGCACCGCGGCGCCCTCGCCCATCACGAAGCCGTCCCGCCCCTCGTCGAACGGGCGCGACGCGTGCGCCGGATCGTCGTTCCGGGTGCTCATGGCGCGGATCACGCTGAACGCCGCGTAGGTCATCGGCGCGAGCGGCGCCTCGGCGCCTCCCGCCAGCATCACGTCGGCCCGGCCGGCCCGGATTACGTGGAGCGCTTCCCCTACGGCGATGGTGCCTGAGGCGCAGCTCATCGCGTTCGTCGAGTTGGGGCCGGTGAACCCGAATTCGATGGCGATGTTGCAGCTCGCGGCGCCGGCAAAGACGGCGAGTGCGAGCGCCGGGTCGAGCCCGCGTGGGCCGTGCTGGTGAAAGGACGCGACCTGCGACTCGGCGAACGCGACGCCGCCCAGCGCCGAGCCCATCATCGCGCCAATGCGGTCCCGATCCTCGCGCGCCGGATCGAGCCCGGCATCGGCGAGCGCGAAGCGCGCGCTCGTCACCGCCAGCTGGGAGAAGCGATCGAGCCGCTTGGCCCGCTTGGCGTCGAGGTGATCCTGCGGGCGAAAATCGGGGATTTCGGCGGCGATGCGGCTCCGGAACGGGGTCGGGTCGAAGCGCGTGATCTCCCGCACCGCCGAGCGACGGGCCGCGAGCCCGGCCCAGAGACCGTCGGCCCCGGTGCCGATCGGCGTGACCGCTCCGATGCCCGTGACGACGACGCGGCGAGATGTCTCTGCCATGGTGTTCACGCGGCCCCCTCCGCGAACCGTTTGATCCCCGCAAGTGTGCGGGACGCGATCCCGTGAATGAACACCGGGCCGATCACCAGTCGCGCCGCGAGCCCGCCGATGAGCGGCCACGCGGGTCCGGTCCACTCGTGCACGATCGTCACCTCCACGCCGTCCGCTCGCGCGGCGAGGCGCCAGACGACGTCCATCCCGCGCGTGATACCCCGGACATGACGGTAGCGGATTTCCCGTGCTGCGCGGTCCACCCGCATCTCCGACACCCACCATGTGGGGTAGCGAGCCACGCCGAACGGACGCCACGCAGCCATCTCGACGATGCCTCCCCCACCGCCGTCGCGCCGCTCGAGAAACCGCACCGTGCGATAGTGGGGCAGGATGCGGGGCCACTGCTCCACGTTCGCGGCGGCCTCGAAGATCCGCTCGAGCGGAGCCCGGATCGTGATCTGATCGACGGTGCGGATGCGATTACGCTCCTGGCGACCACGACGCAACGATCCGGAAGCCCGGACGGTAGCGAGCCGTCGCCGTCACGCCGCCCTGCCGCAGGAGCTCGTCGAGCTCCCGCGTGGTATACCCCCGCCGCAGCGAGACGACCGCGTCGCGCCGCGTGACCCCGCTCATCCCGAGCCCGAACGACGCCGCCCACACGCCCGCCATGGCGACGCGGGAGCGACGCAGGTCGGCGATCACGACGGCGCGGCGCGCCACGCGGTCGAGCGCGGCGATCCAGCGCACGCCCACGTCGCGTGGCAGGTGGTGGAGCACCTGGCTCGCCACCACGACGTCCACCGAGCGCGGCCCGAGCGGTAGCGCCGCGCCGTCCGCGAGGACGACAGAGACTGGCGCGGCTCGGTCGGCTCCCCGCGCCAGCCGGGCCGCCGCCCGGTTCACCTCGATCCCCACGAGACGGAGCGTGATGCCGTGCCGCCGGGCCGCGCGGGCTGCCGCGCGCGGGATGTCGCCGAGCCCGGTCCCCACGTCGACCAGAGTCCACGTCGTCCCCGTATCTCGTCCCCCGTCTCTCGTCCCGCGCGCGAAGAATGGTTCGAGCTCCCGCACGACCGCCCGCGTTCCCCCGAACAGCCTGTTCAGGCGCGCGATATCGCGAAGCTCGTCGCCCACCGCGATCGGATCGGCCCGTGGATCGTCCAGCAGCTCCGTGCCGATCATTCGCCCGCGAGACCCGCGTAGCCGCCGCGATAATAGAGCAGGGGTCGACGGTCGGACACGCTGCCGCCGGTGACCAGCCCGAAGAACACCGTGTGGTCTCCGCCTGGGGCCTCCGCCTGCTTTTCGCACTCGATGCTGGCGAGCACCCCGTCGAGTACCGGCAACCCGTGCCGGTTCTCCTGGTAGCCGATGCCGTCGAACCGGTTGGGATGCTCCGCGGCAAACCGGCGCGAGATCGCTTCCTGGTCCGCCGCCAGCACGTTCAGGACGAAGCGCGCCGCCGCCTGCAGCGCCGGGTGCATGTCGTTCGCCTGATCGACCGACACGAGCACCAGTGGCGGATGGAGCGACACCGAAGCCACGGAGCTCGCGGTCATCCCGATCGGCCGGCCGGCAGGGTCGCGCGTGGTCACGACCGTCACGCCGGTGGCGAACCGGCCGAGCAGTTGGCGGAAGAGAGCGGGATCGGCGCCGGGCATCAAGTCACCAGAGCAATTGGGCGAGGACGCTCGGAACGAAGACTTGGCGGGCGGGGACGACATTCCCAGTCGCGCTCACCAGAAGATCCGCGAGGCCCGGGCGCCGCGCCAGCCGCCGCACCACGCGCTCGGTGAGCGCGGGCCAGCCGACGCCGACCCCGATGAGCCGCTCGAGCAGCCACTTCCCGAGAAAGGCGCGGCGCCGCGCTCGCGCGTACGCCTGTAGGGCGGGGCGCCCGACCTGAGCATCCGCGCTGGCAAGGGCCGGGATGAGCGTCTCGGCGGCGAGCTCCGCGCCACGCAGGGCGGTGTGGATTCCCTGACCCGTAAACGGGTCGAAGAAATCCGCCGCGTCGCCCACCAGGAGCGCGCCGCCACCCGGTGCGGCGGGGCTGCGAGACCACTGCGCAAACGGGCCCGTGGCAAGCACGCCGCGGACCAGACGGCGGGGATCGAATCGCCCCGCCAGGCCCGGAAAGCGCTCGAGCTCCGCGAAGAAGTCGGTGCGATAGTCCCGGCCGCTCTCGCGCATGGCCCAAACCGGCAGGACCAGCGCCACCGTAGTGATCCCCTCGCCCACCGGCCCGAGACCTACATAACCTCGCTCGCTCACGTGCAGCTCGCCCAGGTCGTCCACTCCGGCCACGCCCGCTACGTGGGCGGTGAAGGCGACGCGCTGCGGCGGCGAGCGCCGGATCAGGCCGAGCCGGCGCGCCACCACGGAGCGCAGTCCGTCGGCTCCGACGGTCACCCGGGCGAGGCACCTTTCCCTCGTCCCGTCGTTCGAGCGCGCGACGACCCCCGCGACGGCGCGCCCCTCCCACACCAGATCGTCTACCATCACGCCCTCGCGCACCTGGACGCCGGCGCGCGCCGCCGCGGCCACGAGGATGGTGTCGAACGAGGTACGGGGCAGCGCGAAGCTGTACGGTCTCGGTCCCCCGCGGAACCGGCCGCACACCGCGGCCCCACTGGGCGCGACCACCTTCATCCCGTACAGCTTGGCGTGTGTCACGCTCTCGACCGTTTGGAGGATGCCGCCGCCCAGGCGCTCGAGGATGCTCGTGGTCGCGGGACTCAGATATTCGGAGCAGGGTTTGTCGCGAGGGAACCGGGCCCGGTCGATGAGCAGCACGGACGCTCCGGTTCGGGCGAGCAGCAGCGCGGTGGTCGCACCCGCCGGACCCGCTCCAACCACCACCGCGTCCCAGCGATCTGTCACGTGATCGTCGCGACTAGCGCGGCGCCAGGAACGGCCCGAGTGCGCCCACGGCGGTGCCCACCAG
>JBGPDL010000085.1:0-9765 GCA_041482275.1 Gemmatimonadota bacterium
CGGGGCCGCCCATGCGCGCACAGGCGTCAGTACGGGTGCCAGGCTCGACGTCCAATCTGGGCGCCGGGTTCGACTGCATCGGCGTAGCCGTGGAGCGCTGGCTCCGCGTCACCGCCCGGGCCGGCGCCGCCGCGCCCCTGGCGATCGACCGCCGCGGCACCCTGCGCGCGCTGGACGCGCCACCGGACGCGGACCTCGTCTATCGCGGCTTCGCGGCTGCCTGCCGGCGAGCCGGGCGGGAGGTCCCCGCCGGTCTCGCGCTCGGCGCCGACTCGGACATCCCCGTCGCCCGCGGGCTTGGCTCCTCAGCGGCCGCCACCGTAGCCGGCGCCGCGGCGGCCACGGCGCTGCTTGGGCTCGAGCTCGACCGCGACGCCCTCGCCGTACTCTGCACTGAGCTCGAGGGACACCCCGACAACGTCGCGGCCGCCGTGTACGGGGGCGCCAACCTGGTGCTGCCGGCGTCCCACGGCCTGCTCGTCAGGCCGCTCGTCGTCCACGCGTCGCTGGCGTTCGTGTTCGCCGTGCCCGCCTTCACCGTCGAGACCAAGCGGGCCCGGGCCGTCCTCCCAGCCAGCGTGACGCACGCGCAGGCCGCCCAGGCGGCCGCGAAAGCCGCCGCCTTGGTCCACGGATTGGCGCACGCGGACCCGCGGCTCCTCGCCGCGGGCTTGGACGACGTGCTGCACGTGCCGTTTCGACGCTCCCTCGTCCCGGGGTACGACGCGGTGACGGCGGCGGCCTGTGCCGCGGGCGCCTTTGGCGCCACGCTGTCCGGGTCGGGGCCGACCCTGCTCGCCGTCGCGCCGCTGGGCGGGGCGGCGGCGGTGGGCGACGCCATGGTGCGCGCGTGGCGCGCCTGCGACATTGCCGCTGAAAGCTTCTACGGCGCTCGCCCCGCGGGCGGCCTCGAGATGGATTGACACCGGGATGGCCCGCGCGTCCCACCCCCCGTACATCCACAAGTTCGGTGGCGCCTCGCTCGCGAACGCGGCCGGCATGCAGCACGCCGTACAGATCGTGCTCGCACACCGGCCCGCGGCACAGGTGGTGGTGGTGTCGGCGATGGGCGGCGTGACGGACTCGCTGCTCGACATCGCCGCCCGGGCGGCGCACGGCGACGTGCAGCGCGTGGGGGGTGCCGCCGAAGCGCTGCGGGCGAGACACACCGAAGCCGCGCGCGCGCTCGCGCCCCGGGGCGCCCCGCTGGACGAGTTGCTCGGGGCGATCGACGCGGCGTTCATCGAGCTCGAGCGGCTCGCCGGCGGGTTGGGGGTGCTGCGCGAGCTCACGCCGCGCACCGTCGACTATCTGGTGGCGCGCGGCGAACGCCTCTCGGCGCAGCTGTTCGCCGCCGCGCTCGCGGCGGCGGGCTGCCGGGCGGCCTACGTCGACGCGACCGACATCGTCCAGACCGACGGGACGTACGGCAACGCATCGCCCGACCTCAAGCGCACCGAGCGCAGCGCCCGGCGCGTGCTCGCTCCGCTGCTCGCGCGCGGCACGGTGCCCGTGGTGCCCGGCTTCCTCGGGGCCGCCCCCGACGGACAGGTGGCCACGCTCGGGCGGGGCGGGTCGGACCTGACCGCCACGCTGCTCGCCCGCGTGCTCGGGGCCCGCGAGGTGTCGCTGTGGAAGGATGTGCCCGGTTTGCTCACCGCCGACCCGCGCATCGTCCCGGACGCGCGCGTCGTGCCGCAGGTGCACGTGCGCGAAGCCGCGGAGCTCGCGTACTACGGGGCCAAGGTGCTGCACCCCCGCGCCCTCATCCCGGTCCTCAGGCGGAACGTGGCGATCCGGGTCCGCCCGTTCGCCGACCCCTCGTCGCTTGGCACCGAGATCTCGCGCCGCCGCACGCTGGAGCAGTATCCGGTCAAGGCCCTTTCGGCGATTCCGGGACAGGCGCTGCTCACGGTGACGGGCAGCGGCATGCTCGGAGTACCGGGCATCGCGGCCCGCACATTCGCGGCGGTACACCACGAGGGGATCTCGGTCTCGCTCATTACGCAGGCTTCATCCGAGCAGTCGATCTGCTTCAGTGTTCCAGCGGAGAGCGCCACGCGGGCGCGCAAGAGCCTGGAGGACACGTTCCGGCCCGAGATCGCTCGGCAGGAGATCGACGGGGTGGAGGTGCGCAGCGGACTCGCGACCCTCGTGGTCGTGGGACTCGGCATGGCGGGCACCCCGGGCATCGCGGCGCGCGTGTTCTCCGCCCTGGCTGAAGCGGGAATCAACGTGATCGCGACCGCCCAGGGATCATCGGAGCTCAATCTCTCGCTCGTGGTGGAGGGGAAGGATGCGGCGCGGGCGCAGCGCGCCGTGCACGCGGCGTTTCAGCTGTCGAAGATCGGGGGCGGCGCCGTGGCGCACCCGGAGCGCACCGATGTGGTGCTCCTGGGGTTCGGGCAGATCGGACGGACGCTCGCGCCGATGATCGCGAAAGTGAAGCGGCGGGGCCTCACGCTCCGCATCGTGGGCCTGATCGACCGCAGCGGAATGGTGTTCGACGCGCGCGGCCTGTCGCCGCGACGGCTCGCCGCGCTGGGGGCGGCGAAGGCGAAGGGGGCGGCGCTCGGGAAGGCCGCGGGCGGACGGCGGGCGAGTCCGACCGAGGCGGTCGCCTTCGCGGCGCGCCACGCGCTGGCGAACCCCATCCTGGTGGATGTAACGGCCGACGACACGACCGAGACGCTCAAGGCCGCCCTGGGCGCTGGGATGCACGTGGTGCTCGCCAACAAGCGCCCGGTCACCACCGACCGGCGGCACTATGATGAGCTGCACGCCGCCGCCCAGGCGCACGAGCGCCGGCTGCTGCTCGAAGCGACGGTGGGCGCCGGCCTCCCCATCATCGATACCTACCAGAAGCTCGCCGAGTCGGGCGACCGGGTCGCGAAGATCGAAGGGTGCCCTTCGGGCACGCTGGGGTACCTGTTCGGCGAGCTGGGCCGCGGCACATTCTTCTCGGCGGCGCTGCGCGGCGCCATCGCCAAGGGTTATCCCGAGCCGGATCCGCGCGACGACCTGTCCGGCATGGATGTGGCGCGCAAGGCATTGATCCTGGGGCGGCTGCTCGGCTTTGCCGGCGAGCTGGACGACATCGCGGTCGAATCGCTGGTCCCCGAGGGTGCAGAGCGGCTCACGCTTGGCAAGTTTCTCGGGTCTCTCGAGCAGTTCGATGTGGCCTGGGCCCGGCGGGTTGCGGCGGCGCGCGCGCGCGGCCGCGTGCTCCGCTACCGCGCGATCGTGACCCCGCGCCGCATCCGCGTCGGTCTCGTCGCGGTCGACGCGTCGAGCCCGATGGCCTCGCTCAACGGCACCGACAACCAGTTTATTTTCACGACCATGCGTTACAAGAAGAACCCGCTCGTGATCACCGGACCTGGCGCAGGGCCCGCCGTGACCGCGGGCGGGATCTTGAACGATGTGCTGAAGCTCGCCGGCGCATGAGCCCCCCTTCCACCTGGCAGGTGTGCGCCGGCTGCGGCGGCGAGACCCTGGAGACCGATCCCCACCCGCGCTGCCCGCGCTGCCGCGGCCTGCTCGAGGTCCGCCACCAGGCTCCGGCCCAGGGTGGCAACGCCCTGCGGGCGACGTTCGACGCGCGCATGGGGGTACGGCGCGGCACCCTGGCGTCCGGCGTGTGGCGCTTCATTGAGGCGGTGCTGCCGACCGCGGCGGCGCACATTCTGTCCTATCCCGAAGGGAACACACCGCTGCTCGCGAGTCCGGCCGTGGCCGCCTGGGCCGGCAGTGGCGACCTGTTGCTCAAGCATGAAGGCCACAACCCCACGGGCTCGTTCAAGGACCGGGGCATGACGGTGGGCGTGACGCAGGCGCGCCGCATCGCGGCGCGGGCGGTGGCGTGCGCGTCCACCGGGAACACCGCCGCCGCGCTCGCGGCTTACGCGGCGCTCGCCGGCCTCCCCGCGCTCGTCATCGTGCCCAAAGGCCAGGTTGCCACCGGCAAGCTCGCTCAGGCGCTCGCCTACGGCGCCCGCACGCTGCTGGTGCGCGGCAACTTCGACGCCTGCCTCGAGCTGGCCGACCAGGCGAGCGAGCGGCTGGGCGTCTACCTCCTCAACTCCGTGAATCCGTTCCGACTCGAGGGCCAGAAGACCATCGTGCTCGAGCTGCTGCAGCAGCTCGCCTGGGAGCCGCCCGACTGGATCGTGGTGCCCGCCGGCAACCTCGGCAACACCGCGGCGTTCGGGAAGGCCCTGGCCGAGGCACAGGCGTGGGGGCTGATCGACCGCGCGCCGCGGCTCGCGGCCGTGCAGGCCGACGGGGCGGCGCCGTTCGCACACAGCTTCCGCGAAGGATTCGTCCGGCCGCACCGCGTGGCGCCACGCACCATCGCGACCGCCATCAACATCGGGAATCCCGTTTCCTACGAGCGCGCCGCGCGCGCGATTCGTGATACGAACGGGCTCGTGACGACCGTGAGTGACGACGAGATCCTCGAAGCGAAGGCCGTGGTGGACGGCGCGGGGATCGGGTGCGAGCCCGCCAGCGCCGCCGCGACGGCCGGGGTGCGACGCCTGATCGGCGAGGGCGTGATCCGGCCCGGAGAGCGGGTGGTCGCCGTGTTGACGGGGCACGTCTTGAAGGACCCGGAAGCGATTACCCAGTACCATCAGCAGCTCGAGCCGAGGCCGGCGCGGGCCAACCGGCCGGTGGAAATCGAGGCGCGGCTCGAGGAGGTCGAGCGCGCGATGGCGCCTATACGCCGATGAGGTAGTCCTCGTCCCAGGCCACGGCGAAATCGCCGCGGCACCGGGCGCAGGCGAGACGGCGCGGCCGCCCGCGCAGCGCCGCGCGCTCGCGGCAGCTCGGACACACGGCGTACTGCGAGCCCCACTCGAGCGGCAATTCGCCCGCGCGCTGCGGACGCGGCACGACAGACCACCGGGTGGGAGGATGCGAGACAACCTGCAGGAGATAGTGGGGGACGCGGAGGGGCCGGCGGTTGACGTCGAGGACGGCTTCGAGGGGGGCGAGCCGGGCCACGCGGTACCACGCCCCGCGACGCAACGCGCATGTGACATCCACCTGGAGACGACCCCACCGCATTCCGGTCACGCGCCAACATAGCGGCGCCCGCGACCGACCGGCGTGACGCACGCCACACCCCGCGCGGCAACCTACCGTCAGGGGCCGGCGTGATGACCCATCATCATGTTCGCCATCATGTCGGCGCTGCCGGCACGGATCGTGGCCGCTAAGTCCCGCTGATACAGCGTGTCCAGGGTGTCTACTGCGGGCCACGTTGCCCCGTGGTCCGGTACGAACAGGCCAGCCACCGCCCCCATACCCCCATCCCGGATGACGCGACCGGTGCGGTTTTCGTACACCGCCGTGAGCCGGTAGCGGTGCTCGGGAACGACATGCACGCCGAGCCGGTGCCAGTTGTAGAACCGCGCGAGGGGGAAGGTGATCACACGCCCGGCCTCGTCCGTCACCGGCGTGCCGCGCCACAAGACGCGGCCGACGGTCATGTCCTTGAGCTCGAGGCTGACGCCGTAGTCGTGGAGATGGCCACCGAGACCGAGGATGGTGCCGGGGATTGCCGGGCTCCCCTCCCAGAAGCGCTCGGTGCGCCCCGGCACGAGGTCGAACGCCTTGCTGCCGGTCGGGGGACGGCCCAGCGGATACTGCACGTCGATGGCCCAGGGATACGTGCGGTACAGCGGCCAGGGGCGACCGCCGGGCACGTAGCGCAGCACGAGCCGCACGCGGACGCCGTGATAGGCGACAGGCGAGGCGTTCGCCACCATCGCGCCGGCGATGAGCCGTTGGCCACGCTCGAGCGGCAGCCCGAACAAGAGGCGCGGGACCGTGATCGCGGGCGTCTCCCGGCTCGCAGCCAGGAGGTGCAGGCCGATCGGGAGGAACAGCTCGCGGTGACCCGGGTCGCTCAGGTTGAAGTGGTGCAGCAGCGTGCGCGGCAGGATGCGCCCGGCACCGTCCACCAACTCCACCCGCGAGCTATGGAGCGACGCGCTCACGGGCACGAGCACCTGGCACAGCGGCAGCCCGACCATCGCTTCGCCGCCGTCGACCGCCGCCGGCACCTCCACGGGAGGCAGCTCGATCACGAGCTCGCGCACCAGCGGGTATACGAGTACGCGTGCGTGCGGCAGCGATTCGGGACCGGCGCTCCCGAGCGCCAGCGCCAGCGCGAAACGGAACAGCACGGTCTGCATGCCCGAGTCTCCAGGAGTCGAGAGTCGCGGAGGGGACAACATACGGAGTGACGCGGGGTTGCGCGACTGTGCCGGGGCTGGTCCCTATTGCCTCGGTTCCGCGCCCGAGCCTTCTTGTAGGCGAGACGAGACCATGGATCCCGAAACCCTCGAGTCCCGGCTGCGGGACGCGAACAAGCTGGAAGCGCTGGCGCGCTTTGCGCGCGGCGTGGCGCACGATCTCAACAACGTCGTCACGGCCATCGCCGCCAACTGCGATCTCCTGCTCGACGACTTCCCGCCCGACGACCCACGGCGGCCCGACGTGCTCGCGATCCGGGGCGCCGTGGACCGCGCGACCGAGCTGACGAGCCGCCTGTTCGCGCTGGGCGGTGCGCAGCCGGTCGAGCCCCGGCTCCTGGACGTGAACAAACTCGTACGCGCCGCCGAAGCCGAGTTCTCGGTGCTCGCCGGCGACCGGATCTCGCTGGCGACGGCGCTCGAGCCACGCTTCAGCCCGGTCATGGCCGAGCCGGCCGAGCTCACGCAGGCCCTTCTCAACCTGGTGCTGAACGCGCGCGACGCGATGCCCGAGGGCGGGCAAATCACCATCGAGACCGAGAACGTTGTGCTCGACGCCGTGTACGCCAGCGACCACCGCTTGATGCCGCCGGGTCCATACACGCTGCTCGCGATCACCGACACCGGCACCGGCATGGACGCGGCGACCAAGGCCCACCTGTTCGAGCCGTACTTTTCCACGCGGGAGGAGGGCGCCCGCAGCGGACTCGGGCTCGCGATGGTGTACGGCGCGGTGAAGCGCAATGGCGGCTTTGTGTGGGTGTACAGCGAGCCGGGGCTCGGGACGAGCGTGAAGATCTACCTGCCGTTCGCGGGTGCCATGGGCCCGGTGACGGCGCCGCCGCCGCCCCCGCCTCCCGCCTCGCTCAGGGGGACTGAGACGGTGCTGCTGGTCGAGGACGAAGACGCCGTGCGCGTGGTGGCGCGCCAAGTGCTCGAGCGGTACGGCTATGCCGTGATCGAGACGGCCCGTCCCGAGGAGGCCCTGGCCCTGGCGGAGGGACCGCAGGCGGTGGATCTGCTGCTCACCGACATCGTGATGCCGGGGCTCGGCGGCCAGGCGCTCGCGGCGCAATTCACCGCCCGGCGGCTCGGGACCCGGGTGCTATTCATGTCGGGGTACCCGGCGGCGGCCATTGGGCGGCACCAGATGCTCGAGCGCGGCCTCGCCTTCTTGCAGAAGCCGTTCAGCGCCCTGGCGCTGGCGCAGAAGGTCCGGCAGGTGCTGGGATAGGAGCGGCGGCCGGGGGGTGGCGGCGCCGCAAGGAGTGGCCGAGAGCCCACAAGCCAATCTTCGCTCCTCAAGACCGAGCGGAGACGGGGGCACGGCCCACTCCCTGCGGGCCGGGTGGTCCCAGTGCAAAGGCGGTGCCACGGGTCAGCGGAGATGGACGCCGGGCGGGGCGGCGGAAGTGAGGCGGCAACGCAGCACGCCTGTCGCTCGCGAGCGACACGGTACCCCGGGGCGTGGCGGGAGCGTGTAGGAATCGAACCTACCGAGGTCCATGCGGACCCCAGCTGGTTTTGAAGACCAGTCGGACCACCAGGCCCGATCCGCCCCCATCGTTGTCTCGCTTGAAGTTAGCCGGAGCCTGGGCATCACGCATGGGCGGTTTGTCCCCCTCGTGTCCCCTTCGTCGTAGCAGACCCGAGCGCATCCTGTCCCCCGAGCGCGGCGAGCTTCGCCACGCCGTCCTTCAAGTCCTGACGATACCACGCTCGAGCCCGTTGAAGAGCTCGTCCGCAACGGCGCCGTCCTGAGCATCGTCCCCAAGGTAGCGTCCTTGAATGATTAGGGGGTGGAAGACACGCGGCTTTTCCCCGTCGAACTCCCAGCCTGCCACTGCGCCGATGATCATGATGCCGAGAACCGACCGCTGCGTCGCCAGCTCGGGCAACAGATGATGTAGCCGCGCGACGGCCTTATCGAACGCTTGACCGACTTCTGTCGGGTCGCGATTCGCGGGGACATCCGCTAGAAAGGCGTCCACGTTCACCGCAATGAACCCGCGAAGACTCTGTTCCTCAAGTTGCCGTCGTGCCTGTGTTGTGCGGGGAGCGAGTTGTCCAGCACTGCGCACGCGTTTGATGGCGACCCCCCACTCCTGATCTTTGAGCAGGAAGCGCAGGTCCGGTTCAGCTGGCCTTGCCGGGATGCCCGCCATGGCGAACAGGACGCCGACCACCTGTTCAAACTGGAAGTCACGTGGCTTGTTGGATCGCTTTGATCCTCGCAGCATCACCTTGAGTTTCCCATCGAGGTCGGCGTCGCGCTCGCGGGGGAGAGCACGGGCGATCAAGTAGAACTCCCACGCGTCGCGGATGGCGCCGGCAATCAGCGCGCGCGTATCGGGATCGTCTTTCGTCACCTTAAGGCGGCCGTCGTGCGACTTTTCGATGAGCTCGAGCGCCCGACTAGCGCGATTGCCGGGAGGTAGGGGAACACCGCAAGCCGCGAACGCTTGCAGCGACGCATCGGCGAGAACTACGAGCCCGCCAGACCCCAAGCTCCCGTGGGGCGTGAGGCGCCATCCTTGTTGGGCGGGTGGCTCGTCTGCCATGTGACTGAAACATACACCAGCCCTCGAACGATCATCCCTACCTGATTGGTTCTCCGAACCAACCCGCCCGGCGGCCGTTCACGATGCCAACTGGCTAGCTTGAGCGGGCAAGCGGACCAGGCGGACCAGGGCTACGTTACCTCCGGTTACCAGAGACGGCCGAGCCCAGTCCGTACTAGGTCACCTCATCGGAGGCTCACATTTATGCGGAAACTGCTTTGCCTCGCCGTCCCCGTGGCGGCGTGCGCTCGGGAAAAACCTCGCGCTCCCGTGAGCGTGGCCGAACGGTACGCGGGCACCTGGAAGGGACGGTCTTTTCGGAGTGCGTCGGATACCGGTATCCCCTTTACGACTCAAATGACCGCCAGCGCGGAGGGGGCTCTTTCGGGGACGCTGTCGTTCACCGGACTGAGCACGCCGGCCATCCCTATGCGCACGATCGAGCTGACCGATTCGACCATCGTGTTCGAGATCGGCCCCTACCAAAGCCCAACCGCCAACACCGAAGTGATCACCCGCTCCGAGGCCCGCCTGGCGGGCGACTCCCTGTGGGGAACGTACGAGATGCTGCCGACGCGCGGTGGAGAAGTCGCCCCCGACATGTCCACGGCAAAATGGAAGAACCTCGTAATGCACCCGATCCAGGGCAGCGAGCCGATTCGCGGCACGTTCGCATCCAAGCGAAAGCCCGCCGAGCCCTGAGGCCCCCAGGTTCAAATCCTGGAGGGCCCTGTTGGCGGGCTTCGTCGTGGCAGAAGTCGTGGCAAACGGCGCGCGGCTATCCGTTCGTCCTCCTCTACGCCAGCGCCCTGGCGATGTTGGTCTTCTGGGGTGAGCCCCAGCCACGTCACACGGTAACACCGGCCGCCACTTGTCCCCTTCGCGTCCCCCAGAGCGACGGACACCCACGGTCATAGACTGTCCCCTCGAACGAGAGCGCC
>JBGPDL010000086.1:0-9759 GCA_041482275.1 Gemmatimonadota bacterium
AACAGCAGCACCGGCAGCACCACGAACGCGCCGAGTACCGCGGTGAGCTGCACACGATAGCTGGTGCGCAGGGCGGCGAGCACGGGAGGCAGCCGGGGGTGCCACGCGCCGGTGAGCGCCAGGCTCAACACCCAGCACCCCGCCAGGAGCGCCGCATCGAGCAGGACGACCAGCGCGCCGCGCACCAGCAACGCCAGCGGGTCGCGCAGGTCCACCCGGAGGTGTACATGTCGCACGCCGCCCGGCAGCTCGAGACGCCGCTCCCCCCGCGCCGCCCAGCCGGTGCGCGTCCAGATCACCCGCGCACTCGCCGCCGGGGGACCCGGCGACGGCAGTGACAGCGAGGCCTGGTAGGGCGGCGCAACCCCGGCCTCGCCACCCAAGAAGCGGGCGACCCGCGCCGCCGGGATGAGGCGCGTGCGCGGACCCACCCCCACCGTAAGCACGTCGCCCGTCGCGAGCGGGAGCACGAGCAGGTAGTGCACTCCGGGCACGCGGTCGAGCGGCTCGACCCGTGGGCCGCGGGCCGTCTCGGGCGAGCGGACCAGCGCGGCGACGAGCGACGGCGGCAGATCGAGGCTCGCCAGACGGATCTCCGCCTCGGCCTCCCCGCTGCGCGTCCACACCGCCAGGCTCGCTGGGTAGTGCTCCTGCGCCAGGGGGGATGCGAGCCACCAGGCGTACAGCTCGGCGGCGGTGCGGGGCGCCGTGGCGGGAGGGGCGCGCCCCAGACGCTGGAGCAACGACACGGTGGCGGGGTCAGCCGCCCGGCCCAAGCCCTGGGCATCCCGTTCGGCAAGTCGCAGCCGGCCTTCGACGACGGCGCCCCAGGTGACCAGCGCCGCGGCCGTCCCCGCCACCGTCGCGATCGCGAGCACGGCCCAGCGGCGCGGGGCCGGCACCAGCAGGCCGACGAGCGCCGGCAACCAGACGAAGGTGTACCACTCGGGCCAGGCGCCGTACGGGCTCCACAGCCATAGCCCCGCCAGCGCTGCGAGGGCCGCCCACACGCACGCGGCCGGCAGACTCCAGGGGACCCGCTGCGGTTCCTTCGCCCCGCGCACCAACGCCGCCGCCGCGAGCACCAGCGCCATCGCGGCCGTGGCGACCGCCGTCTCCCACGCCATCCACAGGATGAACCCCGCGCCTCCCGCCGGCGGAGCGATGCCCCGGCCCAGATAGCGCACGAGGTAGGGCGCCGCGAGCACGAGCCCGGTTCCGGCGCCGAGGTGCCACCAGCGCCGCTCAAGCCCCCGGCGCCACAGCGCGCTCGCGGCGCAGAGCCCCACCACACCAAGCACGGTGAGCGCAGCGGCCGACGCGCTGAACAGTCCGAGCCCGGACCGGTAGAAGGCGGCGGGTGAGAACAGGTCCGCGACCCGCGAGGATGCACCGAGTGGCGCGCGTGCGAGACACCATGCGGCAACGAGCACGACGGCCCAGCGCCACCGGCCCGCCGGCGCCGCGACGAGGAGCATGACCAACGCGACGCCCAGTGCCGCTGCGCCGCCCTGCGCCGCGCCGCGCAGCGCGGCGAGCTTGGCGTCGCCCTGCGAGGGCGGCACGGGCCGGACGCTGAACAGGGTGTCGCCGTGCTCGCAGTCGGGCGGGCAATAGTCGAAGACGTCCAGGTCGTGCGGGGCGAGGCCGGGCGAGTAGAAGCGCAGGGCGGCGCCGTGCGCCTCCTCGAAGCGCGCGCTGAGGGCGCGCCTGCGGTCCGGCGCCGCCGGCGCTGCGTCGAGCAGCACGGTCCCCACCGCACTGCCGCCTGCCAGCGTCTGGCGCCGGGCCTCGAGGGACACGTAGAATGGTGTGATGACGGCGCGCAATTCGACGGTGTCCCGCGCGGGCACGAATCGGTGGCGGCCCGCCCAGGCGACGGGATCGCCGTCGGGGCCGAGGATCACGACGCCCCGCTCCACGCCCGGCGTGCGTGAGCCCGACCGCACGGCGTCCCGCAGCCGCTCGAAGGCGGCCTCTCCGGGCAGCAGCGCGGCGGTCATGCCGCGCTCCGCCAGCCGCCGCGCTTCCGCCACCGCGGACCCGAGCGCCTCCTTCAACTCAGAGGAATCCCGGGGCATTCGACCCGCGCGCATGTCGGGCCAACAGCACTCGATGCGACGCACGTCGCGCACACGCGCCACGAGCACCGCGCCGAGCGTCAGGCAGGCCAGCGCCGCCAGCCCCGACACGAGCGCCCGCGGCCGCCGCAGCGCGACCAGCAGGACAGCCACCGCGCTGGCCCCGCCCGCGACCCACGCCCACACCGCGGCGTTGCCATGCAGCCACTCAGCGGCGGCCGCGGCAGCGACGCAGCCAGCGAGCGCTACGTGAGCGCGCCGCTGCACCTCAAGGCCCTCGTTCCCGACGAGGTCCGTTTCATTCTCGAGCGCGATGCCCGCCTCCTCGTCCCGGTGGGAACCTGCGAGCAGCACGGCCCCCACCTGCCGCTCGGTTGCGACACGATCATCGTCGAGCGCCTGGCCGACGACCTCTCGGCCGCGCTCGAGATCCTGCGCGCGCCGACGATCGAATATGGCGTCAACACCGCCACCAAGCGTCCCTTCCCCGGCAACGCCTCCGTGCGCCGCAAGACCCTGCACCGCTGGATGAACGACCTGCTTGGCTCCTGGGAGCAAGCGGGTGTCGAGAGCTTCATCATCCTCACCGCGCACGGGCACGACCCGCACCAGGAGGCGCTCTCGACCCTGCGCACGCGTCAGGCCCGCATCTTCACCGTCGACGTGTTCGCCCTCGATTTCTCGGACCACCTGGAGGACGCCGACGGGCCGATGCACGGCAGCGAGCTCGACACCTCCCTGCTCTTGTACCTCGCCCCCGAGCTCGTGCGCATGGAGCGCGCACAGGACTTCGCCCTCCCCGAGAAACAGCGCAGCCGCTACCTGCGACGCCGCCTCGGCTCGCTTCCCCTCCCCAAGCGTTCCCCCGGCTCGCTCGGCCGACCCTCCATCGCCACGCGGGAGAAAGGCGAGCGGCTGTATAAGATGATTCACGACCGCGTCGCCACGCGAGTGCTGGGGGCGCCCGTCGCATGAGCGCGGTGCTGCTCGCGCTGCTCGTGCTCCAGGCCCCCGTGGATGAGGGCACGCTCGTCGTGCGGGAGGACACGGTCGAGATCGCGCGGGAGGCATTTCGCCTGACCCCGGTGCGGACCGGCACCGGCGCGATGCGCTGGACCCTCGCGACTACGATCCGCTACGACCGTGCCCGGCCCGTCGTGGTGCTCGATCCCATCGTCGAGCTGGGCCCCGATTCGGGCCCCGCGAGCCTGGAGTACACGGTCGCCGATCCGCGCGAGCCGCTGCGCATTCTGGGGCAGCTCGCCCGCGGGCGGTTTGTCGTCCGGCTGCTGGGCCGCCACACCGAGCGGGCCCGCGAGTTTCCCGCCCCCCAGCCTGCCGTGCTGCTCGACGACTCGGTGTTCGCCCTCTATCTGCCGGCCGCCTGGCAGGGGCGCGCCCAGCCGGTCGCCGTAACGGCCATCTTCCCCCGCGCCGGACGGCGCGAGCTCGTGATGGTGCAGGATCTGGGCGTCGAGCCGACGACCCTCAACCGCGACCCTGCCTCGTTGCGGCACATCACCATCACCGGGGGCGAGAACCGCCTGGTGCACCTCTGGTTGGGTGCGGACGGGCGGCTCGCGAAGGTCCAGATTCCGTCACGCCGGGTGCTCGCCGAGCGGGCACCCGCGCGCTGACCCCTTCGTTTCGCCCCGCGACGGGGGTTAGATTCGTCGCGTCTCGAAACCTGCCGCGGCCGCGCCGCGTATAAGAAGCGTCCCAACGACCGGTCCAAGGAAGCTCATGAATTACTTGCTGTTGTCCGTCGGGCTCGTCGTCTGCCCGGTACTCGCCGTCAGCCAGCAACCCGTCCCCGCGACTCTCTCCCTCGCCGACGCTATCGCGCTCGCCCGGCAGCATAACCCGGCCTACCGGCAGACGATCCACGATCGGTCGCCGGCCGGGTGGGGCGTCCGGAACGCCTGGTCGAGCCTCTGGCTCCCGACCGTCACGGCGTCGGGCGGTGTGGCCTACGCCGGCCCCGGAGAGCAGAACTTCCTGACATCGAGCTTTTCGCAATCCGTCTCGACGTGGTCCTCGAACTACAGCTTCCTCCTCGATTGGATCCTGAACGGGCAGACGCTCAGCCAACCGGGGCTCAAGCAGGCGCAGCTCAATGCGGCCGACGCTGATGTGCGGGGAGCCGAAACGAACCTGGTGACAGCCGTGACCCAGCAGTACCTGACGGTGCTGCAGGCGCGGGACAACGCCGAGGTGGCCCGCCAGCAGCTGCAGCACGACGAGGAATTCCTGAAGCTCGCCCAGGCGCGCTACGACGTGGGCCGTGCATCGCTGATCGACGTGCGGCAGGCGCAGGTGGCGCGCGGTCAGGCGGAGGTGACGCTGCTGCGCGCGCGCACCGCGGTGCAGGTCGAGAAGCTGCGGCTGTTCCAGCAGATCGGCGTCGCGGCCCCGGTGGACCTCGGCATCGTGCAGCTCACCGACACTTTCACCGTCCAGACCCCGTCGTGGCAGCTGGGCGATCTGCTCACACTGGCCGAGCAGCAGAACCCCGCCCTCAAGGCGCTGCGCGAGCGCGAGCGGGCGGCCGGGTGGGGAGTGAAGGCCGCCTCCTCGAGCTACGGCCCGTCGGTGTCGCTCTCGGCGGGCTGGTCGGGCTTCACGCAGAAGCTGTCGGACTTGAATCCGACGATCGCGTCCATCCGCCAGAACGCGCAGACGGACTCGCTGGCGTGCGCCTTCGAGAACACCGCCTGGCTCAACACCGGTCAGACGCCGCTCAACTGCGCGCTGCTCACCAACACGGCGGCCCAGGAGCAGGCGATTCGGGCGCACGGCGCGGCCTATCCGTTCCACTTCACGCCGCAGCCGTTCCAGGCGCGGCTCACCGTCACCATCCCGCTGTGGGGCAACTTCCAGCAGCCGCTGCAGGTGTCGCAGGCCAAGGCGACCCAGCAGGATCTCCAGGAATCGGTGCGGGCGCGGGGGCTGCAGGTGCAGACCGACGTGAGCCAGGCCTACCTCACGCTCGAAACGGCGTATCAGACGATCGCCATCCAGGACACGAATCGCACGGCGGCGCGAGAGCAGCTGCAGCTCGCCACGGAGCGCTATCGGGTCGGTTCGGGCACGTTCTTCGAGCTGCTCGATGCCCAGGTAGCGGCGCTGCGCGCGGAGACCGAGTACATCAACGCCGGCTACGACTATCACAAGGCGCTGGCCGCCCTCGAAGCGGCGGTCGGGCGGCCGCTGCGGTAACGGAAGGATTCGACTGCCATGTCCAAGCGAAACAAGGTGCTGGTGGGAACGGGGGTCGCGGTGCTGATCGTCGGGTTGGTGGCGATCAGCGCCGCGGCGCGGCGCGACCGCGGCCAGGAAGTGCGGTTCGAAAAGGTCGGCACCCGCGACCTCGTCGCGGCCGTGACCGCGAGCGGCAAGATCCAGCCCAAGAAGAAGGTCGACGTCTCGGCCGACATCACGGGCCGGATCACCAAGATCGCCGTGCACGAGGGCGATTTCGTCCGGCAAGGCCAATTCCTGATCCAGATCGATCCGACGATCTATCAGGCGAACCTGCAGCAGGCCGAGGCCACCATGGCGTCGTCGCAAGCCGCGGTCGTCCAGGCCAAGGCGAACAAGGATCAAGCCGAACGCGCCCTGCGCCGCACCACCGAGCTGCACACCCAGAGCCCCAATCTGGTCTCTCAGGAGCAGCTCGAGCAGGCGCAGACGGCGTTCGACATCGGCGAGTCGAACTTGAACGCGGCGCAGCATCAGGTCGACCAGGCCCGGGCCGCGGTGCAGTCGGCGCGCGACAACCTCCGCAAGACAAGGCTCCTCGCCCCGATGACCGGCCGGGTGACGCGACTCGCGGTGGAGGAGGGCGAGGTGGCCGTGCCAAGCACGTTCTCCAAGGACGTCAGCCTGCTCCTCACCGTGTCCGACCTGTCGGTGATCCAGGCCAAGGTGAAGGTCGACGAGACCGACGTGGTGCGCGTACACCTGGGCGACTCGGTCGAGGTGTCGATCGACGCGTTCCCCGACACGGCGTTCGTCGGCCGCGTGACGAAGGTCTCCGACTCGAGCGTGCGCGACGCGACCTCGACCGCCACCGGCCAGAACGACCGGGCCGTGGATTACGAGGTCGAGATCACGCTCGACAAGCCGCCGGCCGACATCCGCCCCGATCTGTCGGCGACGGCGCGGGTGGTGACCAACACGCGCAAGCAGGCGCTCTCCATCCCGATCATCGCGCTCACCGTGCGCGAGAACAAGCCGGTGTCGACCGAGCTGCGCCCTGTGGACACCACCACGGCCCGGAAGAAGAAGGAAACGGAGGGCGTGTTCGTGGTGAAGGACGGCGTGGCGACGTTCCGGCCGGTGAAGGTCGGCATTGCCGGGGACGAGTACTTCGAGGTGACGGACGGCCTCAAGGCCGGCGAGACGATCGTCGCGGGGCCGTACCAGGCGATCCGCGACCTGAAGGAGGGCGCGCGGGTGCGGGCCATGAAGCAGTCTGCGGACTCGGCGAAGCAGAAGGCGACGACATGAGCGAGCTGCAGCCGTTCCGGACCGGCGACACACCGCTGCCGGACATCCTCATCCTCACGCACAAACTGACGCGCGAGTACGACATGGGCGGCGAAATCGTGCGGGCGTTGCGGGGCGTGAGCCTCCAGATCAAGCAGAACGAATACGTGGCCGTGATGGGACCTTCGGGCTCGGGGAAGTCCACGCTGATGAACCTGATCGGCTGCCTCGACACGCCCAGCGCCGGCGAATACTGGCTCAACGGCCAGCAGGTCTCCGACCTGGATGACGATCAGCTCGCCCGCATCCGCAACAAGGAGATCGGCTTCGTCTTCCAGACGTTCAATCTCCTCCCCCGCGCGACGGCGTTGCACAACGTGGAGCTGCCGCTCATCTACGCCGGGCTGGGCGCGCGCGCGCGGCGCGCCCAGGCGGCGCGGGCGCTCGAGCGCGTGGGGCTCGCCGATCGCATGGAGCACCGCCCCAACGAGCTGTCGGGCGGGCAGCGCCAGCGCGTGGCCATCGCCCGCGCCCTCGTGAACGACCCGTCGATCCTGCTCGCCGACGAGCCCACCGGCAACCTCGACTCGGGCACGAGCGCCGAGATCATGGCAGTCTTCCGGGACCTCCATGCCCAGGGCCAGACCATCGTGATGGTGACCCACGAGCACGACATCGCGGCCCACGCGGCGCGCGTGGTCACGCTGCGCGACGGCCTGATCGCGACCGACCAGCGCCAGGCCGCCTGAATGCCGGTCTTCGAAGCCGTCCGGCTCGCCCTCCAGATGATCCGGGCGCAGAAGCTGAAGAGCGGCTTCTCGCTGATCGGGGTGTTCATCGGCGTGACGTTCCTGATCGCCGCCTGGTCGATCGTCAACGGCATGAACCGCTACATGACCGAGAAGTTTGCCGGCACGCTCATCGGGGTGAACACGTTCCACCTGCGCAAGCGCCCCAACGTCAACGTCGACGTGAGCGACTCGCTGTGGCGCGCGTGGCGCAGCCGCCCGCGCATCACGTTCGAGGATGCGGACGCCGTGGAGCATGGCCTCACCGTCCCCGTGACCACGTCGTGGTTCTCGGAAGACCGAGGGCTGGTGGAGTACGGCCGCCGTGTGGTCAAGGACGTCGACTTGCAGGGCGCAGGGGAGCGCTACTTCGACATCAAGAGCCTGAACATCGAGCAGGGCCGCGCCTTCACCACGCAGGAGGTGAAGGCGGGCATCCCGGTGGTGGTCATGGGGCACGACCTCGCCGAGAAGCTGTTCGAGCGCCAGGACCCGCTGGGCCGCTCGGTGCGGATCCACGGGATCCCCTACCGCGTAATTGGCGTGGTGGAGCGGCAGGGCAACCTGTTCGGGCTGTCGCTCGACAAGTTCGTGGTCGCGCCCGCGTCGTCGCCGATCCAGCGCGAGGTCAACCCGCCGCGCGTCGTGGACGCGCTGATCGTCAAGGCGGGCTCCATTGCGGAGATGCAGGAGGCGATGGACCAGACCGAGGCGATCATGCGCAGCCGCCGGCACCTCCGGCCCGGCAAGGACGACAACTTCTCGCTCGAGACCGCCGCGGGCGTGCTCGCCTTCTGGGGCAAGATCAGCAAGATCCTCTACTACGTGGGGCCGGGGCTGGTCGGCGTGGCCCTGGTGGTCGGGGGCATCGTGATCATGAACATCATGCTGATGGCGGTGGCCGAGCGCACCCGGGAGATCGGGATCCGCAAGTCGCTCGGCGCCCGGCGCCGCGACATCCTTAGACAGTTCTTGGCCGAATCCGCGACGCTCGCCACCGTGGGCGCGGCGTGCGGCATCGTCACTGGAATCGCGCTGTCCGTGCTGTTGAACGCCGCCACACCGCTCCCCGCCAGCGTGTCCCCTGCGTCCATTGTCCTGGGCGTCGTGCTGGGGATCGCCGTGGGCATTACGGCGGGTGTCTACCCGGCGACCCGCGCCGCCCGGCTCGACCCCATTGTCGCCCTGCGACAGGAGTAGCGCATGACTCCGCTGCTCGAAGGCGTCGGCATCGCGCTCGAATCGCTGCGCGCGCACAAGGTGCGCGCCGCGCTCACCATCCTCGGCGTCGCGATCGGTGTGATGGTGGTGATGGTGATCGGCGCGTTGATCTCGGGCTTCAACAAGGGCGTTTCCGACATGCTCGAGCAGTCGGGACCCAAGACGTTCTACGTCGCGCGCTGGTGGTCCGCGGGCGTGAACGTGTCGGACGGATCGGACGAGGCGAGTCCCTGGCGGCGCAACCCGGCCATGAAGATCGACGACGCGAAGCTGATCGAGACCCTGTCGTCCGTGAGCTTCGTGTCGGTGGACGAAGGCACGCTCGCCGACATCCAGTCGGAGAACCGTACGATGGGCTCGGTGAGCATCCGCGGGCGCAGCGCCGCGTGGCCCGAGGTGGCGGGGGGCGACGTGTCTCCCGGGCGCTCTTTTACCGAAGTCGAAGACCAGGCGACCAATACCGTCGTGGTGATCAACCAGAAGCTCGCGGAGATGCTGTTCGGGCAGCGGGACCCGATCGGCCAGCGCATGAAGATCCAGGGTGCGCCCTTCACGGTGATCGGCGTGTTCAACCCGCCCCCCACCCTGTTCGGCGGCGGCAACAACCCGGAAGCGGTCATCCCGCACCAGACGATGGTGAAATACCTGGATTACTGGAAAGGCTGGATGGACTTCCTGGTGGGGCCCACGGAGACCGCCACCACCGCGCAGGCCATGGAGGACGTGACGGTCGCCCTGCGCGCCAAGCGCGGCCTGCGGCCCGGTCAGCCCGAGAACTTCGCGGTGGTGAGCCAGGACCGCTTCCTCGAGAGCTTCGCGAAGACGACGCTGCTGTTCCGCATGGTCATGTTCGCGCTCTCGAGCGTGGGGCTCATGGTGGGCGGTGTGGGCGTGGTCGCGATCATGATGATCTCCGTCACCGAGCGCACCCGCGAGATCGGCGTGCGCAAGGCGCTCGGGGCGAAGCGGCGCGAGATCCTGTGGCAGTTCCTGGTCGAAGCCGCCACCCTGACGCTCGTGGGCGGCGCCGTGGGCATGCTCGTGGGCGGG
Organism: Gemmatimonadota bacterium; assembly: GCA_041482275.1. GTDB lineage: Bacteria > Gemmatimonadota > Gemmatimonadetes > Gemmatimonadales > GWC2-71-9 > AG41. Next base: position 9,632 of record JBGPDL010000086.1, read on the forward strand.
CTGGTGGCGTTCGCGATCGCCCACCTCACGCCCATCCCCGCGCACGTGCCCCTCGGGTCGGTGATCGCCGCTCTGGTCGCCGCCGCGCTGACGGGGATCGTGTTCGGGTTGTACCCCGCCAACAAGGC
>JBGPDL010000087.1:0-9753 GCA_041482275.1 Gemmatimonadota bacterium
CACGCGGATTTTCAGTCCGCTGCTCTACCAACTGAGCTACCTGGCCGGATTATGCAGCAGAAGAACTTAGCGGGCCGCGTGGTACGGTGGGAGTGCCAATGTTTCCCGCTGGTTGGCCCCTGAACCGCTTTTTCGAGCCCGGCCTTCGTGCAAGCGCGCGGCCCGAGCAACACCACCACGGAGCGTGACGAACGCCTAGCGGGACGGCGTTTCAAGCAGCTAAGTTCGAGGATTGTTATGCAATGTCGGCGCTGGCTCGTGCCCACTTGTTTCGCGCCCGGTAAGCTTGGTCCCTGCCACGCCTTCGCCACCAACCGCTGCCGCGGAACCAGCTCCCCCCTCTCGTGACGATCGCGCAACTTTTCACGGTGCTGCGTAAATCGGCGGCTGCGTGGAATAACGACGACGCGTCCAGCATGGGCGCCGCTCTCGCCTTCTACACGCTGTTCTCCATCGCGCCGCTGCTCATCATGGTCATCGCCGTCGCAGGCCTGATCTTCGGCCGCGATGCCGCCCAGGGGCACATCCTGGGCGAGCTGCGCGGGCTCACCGGCGACGCCGGCGCCCAGGCCGTCGAGAACCTCCTCAAGAACGCGGACAGCCCCGCGAAGAGCGCCCTCGCCGCCGTGCTGGGCACCGCCGTCCTGCTGCTCGGCGCGACCGCCGTGTTCACCGAGCTCTACGGCAATTTGAACCGGATCTGGCGCAGCCCGTCCGCCCCCATGGCCAGCGGCATCTGGCATCTCATCCGTACCCGGATCCTCTCGTTCGGGATGATCCTCGGCATCGAATTCCTGCTGCTCGTCTCGCTGGTGGTATCGGCCGGCCTCGCGGCGGCCGGCGATTGGTGGGGTGCCCGCTTTACAGGCTGGCCGCTCGTGGGCCAGGCGGTCAACTTCATTCTGAGCCTGGCCATCTACACGGTGGCCTTCGCGATGATCTACAAGTTCCTGCCCCGCGCCCATATCGACTGGCACGACGTCTGGATCGGCGCGACGGTGACCGCCGTCCTATTCGAGATCGGCAAGCTCCTCATCGGGCTGGTCGGTATGACCAGCATTACGTCGGCGTTCGGCGCGGCCGGTTCGCTCGTGGTCCTGCTGGTCTGGGTTTACTACTCCGCGCAGGTCTTCCTCCTCGGTGCGGAGTTCACCAGGGTCTACGCCTATCGTCGCGGCTCGCGCGCGGACGAGGAGCCGCCCGCGCCGCCGCCCCAGCGCCAAGGCAGGCCTCTCAAGGCGACGCCGTCCAGGAAGGGCTCGTCCAGGAAGTGAGTGACGAAGGCCTGGCGATCATCAATGGACCGTTGCTGCGCGGCTGACCCGCGAATTCAGGGCGCCGAGCTGGTCACCAGGAACACGTCGAAGCTCGGGCCCGTCTTGATGGGCGGCTTGGGAGAGCCGCCGATCGGCGCCGGCGGCGTGACCCCGGTCATCGGGATGGCGACCGACCCGCCGCCGTAGATGCCGCTCACCACCGGCGATCCGAATACGTCCTGCACGTTCCGCACTTCGTAGTGGTTCCCGGCGCGAACCACGTTGGACAAGTTCACGAGGACGGTCGCCTGTCCGCTCCAGTTGTAGATCGCGACGTGCGCCCGTCCGGGCTCGTACAGATTGGGCCGCACGAACACCTGAGGTTGAGCGGGCTGCCCGGGGGTCGCCTGGTCGCTCGCGCCGAGGCCGGTCGCGGCCTGCCAACCCGCGAACGTGTAGTTCGTGGAGCGGTAGGTCCATTCGGTGAGCGTGGGGTCGCGCCAGTATTGGTTGCCTCCCCACTGCCAGCCGACCGTGCTCGTGTCGTGGACGTTCACCATCGCGTTCGACCCCACGAGCGTGTTGCTCGACACGATCGGACTCTGCCAGTACCCCACGTCCAGGACGTCGCCGCCGCCCACCATGTAGTTGTCGTGTGCGGAGAGGGTCCCGTTGATCCACGCCGCGAACCCGAGCCGCGCGTTCACGCCGCCCGACGCGCCCGGTGAGAAGTACAGCATGTTGGCGGTCACGGTGTCATTGTCCGCGAGATTATTGTTGCCCCCCAGCTGGAGGTTGGGGTTTGGGAAGTTCGACACGGTGCCGTTGTTGAACGCGACGTTGCCGTCGAGGACCAGGTTCTTCTCCGCCCCGGTGGTGGCGTCGGTGTAAGCGTGGATCCCGAAGCCGAACTGGTCGAACACCACGTTGTCCCGCGCGATCTTCCAGCCGATCCCGTCGTTCTTGAGGTAGAGGCCGTGCCCGTCCGACCGGGTCACGCTTTCGCTGCCACCGTTGTACACGATCCAGCCATAGATCTCGATGTTGTGCGCGGTGTTCTCTGTGAACGTCCCATCCCCGACGTCGTGCACGACGAGGTTGATGAGCTTCACGTTCGCCGCGTTGCGGACGAAGATGCCCGTCGGCCGTAACGCGAGACAACTGTCGCACGAGCGCGCCGTGCCCGACTGCATGACCTCGAAGCCCCAGTAGAGCGCCCACTGTCCATCCACCGTGAGCGTCTCGAGCGTCGAAGCGCCACCGTCGATCGTGGCCCGCTCTCCGGGATATTGCCGCACGACGATCGGGGCCGCGGACGTGCCGACCAGGCTCGCGGTGAACGCGCCCGTGTACGTGCCGCCCCGCAGCCAGATGGTGTCGCCGGGAAGGACCTTGCCGTGGCCGCCGCTCAGCGCGGTTTGCAGGTCCCAGGGCGTGCGCGAGCCATCTCCACCGCTCGAGCCGCTCGGCGAAGCGAACCAGCCCGCCACCACGATCGTCGCGGGCCCGGCCGTTCCCCCGTAGGTCGCCATCACCGTGGTCCGCCCCGGACGGTTTGCGGTGACCCGCGCCGTCTGCTGACCGGTGCTCACCACCGCGGCGATTCCGGGAGCCACGGCGCCCCACTCTACCTGCGCCGTCACCGGATTGCCGTTCGCGTCCAGAATCGTCGCCGTCAACGTGACGGTGTCCGCCACCGTCAGCGTGTCGAGCGCGGGCGCCACCGTTACGGTGAAGCTCCCCAGCGTCGCGTTGATGGGTACGCCCCCGGTCAGCGGCGTCAGGACGATCGTGATCGGCGGGTTCATGCCCGGCTGAATGTCGACCGTAACGGATCCGCTGTGCGTCTCCACGCCGCCGGCGTCGAACGCTTCCATGGTGATGGTGCGGTGCGACCCCGCCGGAAGGGTCACGGTGCCAGAGGCGACGCGGGCGACGACGGGAATGTTGAACACCAGGGACGTGGGGATGTCGGGCGCCGTCACCTGCACCACCACCGTCGCGGCGGCCGTGGCCGACAGGTCCGCCCGCACCAGGAGCGTGATCTCGGTCGGAGGAAGATGGGGCGCGACGGGCCCGCCCTGGAGGCACGCCCCGAGCGCCAGCGAGACGAGCGCCAGAGCGATCCGACCGCGCGCGGTGCCGGCCACGGCTGCTTACGGAGTCACGGTGATCGTCACGCGCCCGGCGGCGCCCTGGAACGTGGCGGAGATCGTGGTCGTACCCGCCCCGAACGCCGTCACCAAACCGCCATTGTCCACGAAAGCGACGCCGGGGTTGTTGGTGGCCCAGCTGACGGTTCCCGCCGTGGGATTTCCGTTCCAGTCCGTCATCGACGCCGTCAGTCGCACGGTGTCCCCGATGACGAGACTGTCGAGCGACGGTGCCACCGCGACGAGGATGCTGCCCAACGTCACGTTGATCGGCACGTCCCCCGTCAGGGGCTGCAGCACCATCGAGAGCGTTGGGTCGCCGCCGGGTTGAACGGTCATCGTGATCGAGCCGCTGTGGGTCTCCACGCCCGCTGCGTCGAACGCTCGCACGCTGATCGTCCGATTCGAGCCCGCCGGCACCGTGATGGTGCCCAGGGCGACCCCATTGACGACCGGGATGTTGAACACGAGCACCGTCGGAATGTCGGGGGCGGTGACGTCGACGACCACGGTCGCGACGGACGTGCCTGAGACATCGGCTCGAATGTTCAGCGTCGCCTCGCCGCCGGTGGGGCCGACCCTGTTCGGGTTGCAGGAGACCCACGCGACAAGGCACGCCGAGGCGATGGATGCAGAGCGTAACCACGTGCGGGACATGACCAGAGACCTCGGGCAAGGGCTGAGTTCCGGGGGGGCAACTCTTATGCCGCCACCGCCCCCCCGGCCGCACTCCCACGTAGAGGCGTAACACGCGCTCCACCGCCGAGTTGGGACGAAGGCCGGGTACCGACGCCGGCCCCGGGTGTGAGCCCGCGAGGCGATCTGTCAGGGAGCTGCAGCACTCTCACCGCCGCACGGGCCCCCTCATCGTTTCAATTCGCTGCTCCACCAACTGAGCTACACCTGGCCGGATTATGCGGGAGAAGGACGTAGCGGGCTCACCAAGGCGGGGGAAGTCTCCTCACGTGCGAATCCGCACGGGAATCACGCCCAACAAATATCCCTCTCCGGCCCGTGCTTCGAGCCGCAGCTCCCCGGGCTCGGCCGGCGCCACCTCGACATCCACCGTCTCGCCGATGCTGATCGGCAGACGCGCCGGACCCGCCACCTGCCGCGTCGCGGGAAGCTCGGCCCCGTCCTTGGCGATCACGCGCCACGCGACAACGCCGGAGGCGCCGAGCAGCTCCAGCCGCATGCCCGGGCGCCCCTTCGTGATGTTGATGAAGCGCACGCGGTGCGGAACACCCACGCGCAGCTCGAGCGGCCCCGGCGACAGGCTGCCGTTCAACAGCACCGCCCGCGTTTCGGTGGCGGAGTCCGAGGGAGATGAGATCAACACCGTCAGGTCGGTCGCGGGATCGTACGGCACTCCGGGCTCGAGCACGATGAGCGCGCCCGCCAGGCCCGCAGGCTGCTGGCGCAGCTCGTCCACGTGGGTGTGATAGATGAACGTGCCCGCCCGCGGCGGCGCGAGTCGCGCTTCGAAGGAGTCGCCGGGTGCGATGATCGGCGCGAGGCGGCCACCGCCGCCGCTGAAGCCAGCCACGCCGTCGAAGTAGCTCTCGAGCTCGATGCCGTGCCAGTGCACGGCCGTCGGCTCGGGCGTGCGGTTCACGACCATGATGCTCACCGGCTGTCCACGGGTGAGCAGAATCGGCGGACCAGCGTGGTGTCCCGAGTCGGCCGGGGGTTCCGGTCCGCCCTCGTGCAACACGAATCCATAGTAGGGAGCCGCCGCCGACCCGCCGGCGTTCTCCCTCACCAAGAGACGCAGGTGGCGGCGTCGGCCCTCGTCACTCGCGGGCTGGGGCAGCTCGCGCTCCCCGGGGGTCACCGTTATCCCGACCACCAGTCCGTTCATCCCTTCCAGGGCGTGATTGGATGAGGCGTGCCCAGGTCCGGGACCCGTCGGGGCAGCGCGCCGGAGCCCGAGCGGTCCGCGCGGGCCGAAATGCCGCGGTATGTGGCAATGAAAGAGCCAGTTGCCCGGTCGTTCCGGAATCCACGTCACCCGCATCGTCTGACCGGGGGTCATCCGTTGGGTGACGACGAGGTCTCGACGCGCTTCCGTGTAGCTGGTGTCGCCGCTGCCGTCGCCCCGGCTGTCGACCCGGTAATAGAAGCCGTGCAAGTGCATCGGATGCACGTCCGCCGACACGTTGAGGACCCGCCAGTGCACCGTATCTCCCACGGCGTACGACAGCCGCTCGGTATGCGGCCACGACCGGCCGTTCACGACGAACAGCTCCCGCTCACGCTCCCGCGGGAGCTGCACCCCGCCCACCGTGTCCTCCCACACGCCGATGACGAGGATGCGGTCCCGCGGCGCCTTCCGTCCGGGGTCGTCCACGATGATGGCCCCGGAGAGCTGCGCGTCCTCCCGCGTGCGCCCGGGGAACGTCCGCCCCATCGTCGTTCCCCAGTAGTAGTACGTTCCCGGCGCGTCGAGGCGGAATCGCACTGCACGGGTCACCCCCGGCGCTAGGTGGAGGGTGTCCGCCGCGGTCGTCGTGAGCGGCCGGGCGTGCAGACCGTGAATCGTGAGGACGGCGTTCGGCACCGCGTTATGGACGGTGAGAGCGACGTCCGTCCCCGCCGGTACACGAATGAGCGGACCGGGGATCTGCGGTGGCTTCCCCGCTTCGGCAAATGCCGGAACCTCCGCGCCCGGGGCGCTGTCGCCATCCGGATGCCACATGCCCAGGCGCACTTCCAGGCGAGCGCTCAGGACGCCGCCCCGCAACGTACCCGCCGCGCGGCGATTGTCGTTGACGCGCACGCGCTCGAGCCCGCCATCCGGGCCTCGTGAGTCCCATGGCGCGAGCACGAGGAGCAGCAGCGCCGCCGATGATCGGAAATACACGGCCACCTCCGGAGCGGGAAGGGCGATCGCTCGAATAGCGATCCAGCCGTCACATCCGTCAAGGGGTGCCGCCTGGACGTCTCGCCGTCCCGCGCGATACCTTCTCGCCCATGCCCCACCCCAAGTTCCCGAACCTCACCGTGCTCGATCACCCGTTGATCCAGCACAAGCTCTCGATCCTGCGAGACAAGAACACCACCACCCGGGACTTCAAGCAGCTCGTGAACGAGATCGCCATGCTCATGGCGTACGAAGTCACGAAGGACCTGCCGCTCGAAACCGCCGAGGTGGAAACACCGCTCGAACGCATGCGCGGCGTCCGGGTCGCCGGGAAGAAGCTCGCCCTCGTGCCGATCTTGCGCGCGGGGCTTGGGATGGTCGAAGGGATCGCGCAGCTCATCCCGTCGGCGCGGGTCGGCCACATCGGGATCTACCGCGAGCACGACACCCTGGAGCCGGTCGACTACTACTTCAAGATCCCATCCGGCGAGGACGCGCGCGATTTCTTCGTGCTCGATCCGATGCTCGCGACCGGCGGCTCGGCGGTCGATGCGGTGAGCGCGCTCAAACACGCCGGCGCGCAGCGCATCCGCTTCCTCTGCCTGGTCGCGGCGCCGGAAGGCGTGCGCCGCTTGCTCGAGACCCACCCCGATGTCCCCGTGTTCGCCGCCGCGCTCGACCGCGAGCTCAACCAGCACGGCTACATCCTGCCGGGACTCGGCGACGCGGGCGACCGCCTGTTCGGCACCCGGTAGCGCACAAACCGCACGATTGACATTTTACGTCACATAAGTAGATTGTGACGAAATACGTCACATAAGCCATTTGTGACATAAAATGTCAAAGACCTACATTGCCCTCATCGCCGACGCCGTCCAGTCCCGCGCCCTACCACCGGCGCGGCGGGCCCGGCTGCAGGCCGACCTGCGCGCCTCGCTGAGCGAGTTCAATCGCCGGTACCAGCGGGAGCGCGCGGCCCGGTTTGGCGTCACGCAGGGAGACGAGCTGCAGTGCTTGCTCGTCTCGACAGCGCGCATCTGGGACGTCGCCCACGCGATTCGATACAAGTTCGCCGAGGCCGACTGGGTGATCGGCTGCGGACGCGGGGCCGTCACGACGCCGCTCGGCGGCACCAAGCTCACCGCACCTGAGGTGGACGGACCCTGCTTTCACGAGGCGCGCGCAGCGGTGGAAGCCGCCAAGCGCGAGCGGCTACTGTTCGCCTTCCGGGGATTCGGCGCCGCCGAAGGAAACCTCAACGGCCTCGCGAGCTACTACTCCGCCCTGTACTGGAGCTGGACGCGGCGGCAGCGACAGGCCGCCATGTCGTTGCGATTCTTTTGGGACCCGGTGGAGGCCTCATTGACCCCCGCAGCGCGTCTCAAGGTGGTGCCGAGCGCGGTTTCCCATCTGCGGCGCCGCATGGCCTGGCCCCTCGTGGCCGCTGGGGATAAGATGTTTCGGGCACTCTTGGAGGCGGACACCGCGTGAACCCGCTGTACGTCGTGCCGCTGCTCGCCTACACCCTCGCGGCAACGCTTTGGCCCGGCCAGGTGGACGGCCGCCGTCGCGCCCGCACCCTGCTCGTGGTGGAGGTGCTGTTTGTGATCGCCGCCCTCGTCGCCGGCACGTTCCTCGCCCGGCTCGCCACGCCCAGCGCCGACGGCCTCTGGTGGGGACGGGTCGGACTACTCGCGACCGGCTACCTATACGTCTCGGGCCGCGGCATCGTCCTGATCCGCAGCGTCCTCGAGCTGCCCTCGCTGCAGATGCGGCGCGATGAGGACCGCTCCGCCGGCGCGATCGACGTCGCCCGCGGCCGCGCCGTCGGCTCCCTCGAGCGCGCCCTCGCGCTCACGTTGGTCTTGCTCGGCGAATACGCCGCCGTGGGCTGGATCATCGCCGCCAAGTCCCTCGCGCGCTTCAAGCAGCTCGAGGACCGCGAGTTCGCCGAGTACTTCCTCGTAGGCACTCTCGCCTCCCTCCTGCTCGCGATGCTCGTCGGGGTGGGGATGCGGATACTGTTGCATTAGGGAGCAGGAAGCGGGGAGCGGTACTTGTCGGTGCGAGGGGCGCCTTCCGTTCGCACCGCAGGGTACCGCTCCCCGCTCCCGTCTCTACGCAACCCTCCCAGCCCCCGCTGTGTCAGAGGGTCAACCGACACCGCCCCGCACCCCGCTCCGGAGCCCGGTGGACGAACGCGAGTTGATTGCCAGAGTCCGCGCCGGGGACGGCGCCGCGGAGCGCGCCCTGTACGACGCGCACGTGGACCGCATCTATCGTCTCACGTTCCGGTTCACGGGCGACGACGACCTCGCGCGGGAGTTCACGCAGGACACGTTCGTGCGGGCGTTCGAGCGTTTGGGCTCGTTCCGGGGCGAGGCGAAGCTTGCGACCTGGCTGCACGCCATCGCCACGTCCGTGACGCTGAACGGGTTGCGCAAGGTGAAGCGGTTCCACCGCCGCGAGACGGAGCTGGACGATGCCGCAACGGTGACCTCCGGTGAGCGGGCCGCCGAGCCGGATTTGAAACGGCGACTCGCGCAGGCGATCCATGGTCTGGCGGAGGGCTATCGCAGGGTGTTCGTGATGCACGACGTCGAGGGCTACACGCACGAGGAGATCGGCGCCACGCTCGGCATCGAGACGGGAACGTCGAAGGCGCAATTGTCGCGGGCGCGCGCGAAACTGCGTGATGCCCTGGCGGACTTCGCGGGGGAGTGGGTCTCGTGACGGACGAACGGTTCGAACGATGGTTGCAGGAGGCGGTCCGGGACTATCGCCGGCCGCCCGCCACCCCGCGCGAGGAGCTGTGGCGCCGCATCGCGGCGGCGCGCGCGGCCCGGCGGCGGGTGATCGGACTTGCGCCCGCACTGCGCTGGGGCGTAGGGATCGCGGCGGTTCTCGCTCTCGGCGTCGCCATTGGGCGCTGGAGCGCGGGGGAAGCCGGATCCCACGCGCCCGCGACCGTCGCGGGGGTCACCGATCACGCGTCCACGCTCGCGTATCGACTCGCCGCGGCTCAGTACCTCACTCGGACCGAGGCGCTGCTCACGGGATTTCGCGCCGGGACCCGCGCCGGGGAGTCCGCCGCCCAATTCTCGGCGCAGGCCCGCGAGTTACTCGGTACCACCAGGCTCATGCTCGACTCGCCGGCGGCGCGGGACGTCAGGTTGAGGAGCCTGCTCGAGGATCTCGAGCTCGTGCTGGCCGAAATCGCCCAAGTGCCCGTGGCCGGCAACCGGGAGGATGTGCGGCTGATCGATCAAGGATTGGAACAACGCAGCGTGTTGCTGCGGCTTCGGACGGCGAACACGCCGGCCCCGGGGCTCGCGCGCACGCAAGGAGTCCTCTGATGCAAGGGTTGACGCTGGTGTTGGCGGCCGTGGTGGGAATGCAGCAACCGGTCTGGGTACCGCGCATTGCGCCGGCGCTCACGGCGGCCGCGACGGGTCTGGACGCCTTGGACGCCTTGGACGCC
>JBGPDL010000088.1:0-9481 GCA_041482275.1 Gemmatimonadota bacterium
CGCCTTCGTTCGCGACGTACAGCGGGTCGAAACCGAGCATCTCGCACGCGGCCGCGACGGCGGGTGGGACGGGAATGTGGCGCTCCACCAGCGCGATCCCGACTCCCGAGGCCGCGGCGATCTCGTTTAGGGCGCTGGCGATGCCGCCGCGGGTCGGGTCGCGCAGGGTGTGGACATCGGGTCCGGCCGCGGCGCGCAGCCGTTCGACCAGCGGATACAGGATGGCGGAGTCGCTCTGAATCTCGGTCTCGAACGCGATGCCCTCCCGCGCCGTCATGATCGCGATCCCGTGCCGGCCGAGCGGCCCGGAGACGAGGACCGCGTCGCCGGGACGGGCCCGGCCCGGGCCGGGGGTGAAGTCGGGGGCCACGAGCCCGATGCCCGTGGTGTTGATGAACACGCCATCCGCCTTGCCGCGCTCCACCACCTTGGTGTCGCCCGTGACGAGCAGCACTCCCGCGGCCTGCGCCGCCTGGCCCATGGCGCTCACCACGCGGTCCAGGACGTCGAACCGCAGCCCCTCTTCCAGCACGAAACCCGCCGCCAGATACACGGGGCGGGCGCCCATCATCGCGAGGTCGTTGACCGTGCCGTGCACCGCCAGCGACCCGATGTTGCCGCCCGGGAACTCGAGGGGATTGACGACGAACGTGTCGGTCGAAATGGCGAGCTGCTGGCCGTTCACTTGGACGACGGCGGCGTCGCCGAGCTGCGCCAGCACGTCGTTGGCGAAGTGCGGCAGGAAGCGCGCTTTCAACAGGGCCGCGCTCATCTTGCCGCCGGAGCCGTGGCCGAGCTGGACGCGGTCCTCGACGCTGACGGGCGTTGGGCAGACGATGGTCGTCATGCGTCGATGGGGGCCGCGGCGCGGAAGCGGCCGTAGTTGTAGTAGGCTGCGCAGGCGCCCTCGGACGAGACCATCGGAGCGCCCAACGGATGCTCGGGGGTGCACTCCTTGCCGAACGCGGCGCACTCGAACGGCTTGAGCAGGCCGCGTAGCACGTCGCCCGCGCGGCATGCCGTCGGCTCTTCGGTCCGGATGTGCTCGAGCGCGAACCGCCGCTCGGCGTCGAACTCGGCGAACTCCTCGCGCAGCCCCAGCCCGCTGCGGGGAATCTCCCCGATGCCCCGCCACTTCCGGTCCACCAGCTCGAACACCCGCGACACGAGCTCCTGCGCCGGTTGGTTGCCCTCGCGCCGTACCGAGCGCACGTATTGGTTCTCCACTTCGTGGCGCCCCTCCTCGAGCTGGCGCACCGTCATCAACATGCCTTCCAGGATGTCGATCGGCTCGAACCCCGTCACCACGATCGGAACGCGGTACTTGGCGGCGATCGGCTCGTACTCGGTCCAGCCCATGATGGTGCAGACGTGCCCTGCGGCGAGGAACCCCTGCACGCGGTTGTCGGAGGCGTCGAGGATCGCGGTCATGGCGGGCGGGACAGTGACGTGCGAGACCGGGATGGTGAAGTTCGCGACCCCGAGCTGCCTTGCGCGCCACACCGCCATCGCGTTGGCGGGCGCGGTCGTCTCGAAGCCCACGGCGAAGAACACGACCTGCTTGTCGGGGTGCTTGCGCGCCAGGTCGAGGGCGTCGAGCGGCGAGTAGACCACCCGCACGTTTCCGCCCTTGGCCCGGACGTGGAACAAGTCACACTCGCTGCCGGGGACCCGCAGCATGTCGCCGAAGGAGCTGAAGATCACGTCGGGGCGCGCCGCCAGCGCCAGCGCCTTGTCGATCTGCTCGAGCGGCGTGACGCACACAGGGCACCCGGGGCCGTGAATCATCTCGACGGCGCTTCCGATGAGTTCGTCCAGTCCCTGCTTCACGATCGTGTGCGTCTGTCCGCCGCATACCTCCATCAGGACCCAGCGTCGTGTGGCGGTGGCGCGGATCTGCTCGATCACACCGCGGGCCACCGAGCCGTCGCGGTACTCGGTCAGGTACTTCATACGCTCTCCGCCTGGTCGGCCACGTCCTTCAGCCACTCGAGCTCGTCGAGCTGGCTCATCTCCCGGAGCACCTCGTAGGTGCGCCGCGCCTCCGCCTCGTCCACCTTGGAGATCGCAAACCCGACGTGGATCACCGCGTAGTCACCCGGCTTTACCTGGTCGGCCACGTACGCCAGGCACACCTCGCGGCGGACGCCGCCGAAATCGACGACTCCCATGGGGAGCCCTTGCGTCTCGTGCATCTCGACGATGCGCGCGGGGATGCCTAGGCACATATCAGGTCGCTCCTTGCGGTTCCAGCTGGGTCTTCACGTACTCGCCGACGAGAATCGCGGCCGGGTACAGTACCTCTTCCTCGAGCTGCGCGTGCAGCCGCATCTCGTCGGCGAAGTCGGCCCACTCGGGCTTGCCTTCATCGATCGCGACGCTCGCGAGCTGCTCCAGCGCGCCGAGGATCGCGCGGTGCTCCTCCAGCATCAGCGGCAGCTCCTCCTTGACGCGCGCAACCAGGGGCAGGACGTCGCTCATGTCCGGCGTGACCGGCCCGTGCATGAAGCGGGGCAACAAGGCGAGCGGGGGGATCGCGTACTCGTCCTCCCGCAGGAAATGCGGGCGCATGATCCGAGCGACCGTGCGGGCCGCCTCACCGGTGCGCCCCGGATCGCGGGTCGCCGCGGCGAGACGGGCGTGCAATCGCTCGTGCTCCACCCGCAGGGAATCCGGAATGCGTCTCATACACCGCTCCCTTCCATAATCACAAGCCGCGCTCCCGTCGCAGCACAGCGGCGGCCACCGCCGCTTGGCCGAAGCTCACGGCTCCGTCATTGGGACCGAGCCGCCGGGGCACGAGGAGCCGCAGGCCGCGCGCCTCGAGCCGGCAGCGAATCGAATGGAGCAGGCGGGCGTTCTGGAAGCAGCCCCCGGAGAGTGTCACGGTGCGTGTGCCGGCATGCGCGGCGACCACCGCCACGAGCTCATCCGTCGCGGCGGCGACACTCTCGTGAAACGCGGCGGCGAGGTCGGCGGCGTGGGCGCCCCCTGCAAGGCGCTCGCCCAGCGCTGCGAGCAGCGGCACCGGATCGAGGATCCAGGTCCCGGCGCCGTCCGCGGCCACCGGGAAGGGGAGCGGCTGGGCGGGACGGGCGCCCGCGAGCGCCTCGAGCTCCATCGCCGCTTGCCCCTCGTATTGGGCGACGCTGCGGACGCCGAGCACCGCGGCGGCGGCGTCGAACAGCCGGCCCATCGAAGACGCGAGCGGCGCATTGAGGGCCCGGGCGATCTGCGCACCCGCGACGGTACGCTCGGCCTCACTCACGGCGGCGAGCGCGCGGGCGAAGCCCGGCGCCGCCGCCGGCTCGAGTGACAGGTAGCCGAGCGCCGCGCGCCACGGCGTGCGCGCCGCGAGGTCGCCTCCGGGGAGCGGTGCGTACCGCAGATGCCCCGCCCGCCGGTAGCCGCCGAGGTCGGCCACCAGGATCTCCGCTCCCCACACGCGCCCGTCGTCACCATAACCGGTGCCGTCGTATGCGACGCCCACCGCGTGCTCCGTGACGCCGTGTTCCGCCAGCACCGCCGCGACGTGCGCGTGATGATGCTGAACCGGAATGATCCGCTCGAGTCCGAGCTCGCTCGCGACGCGGGTGGAGAGGTAGCCGGGGTGGAGGTCGCGCGCCGCCACTTCGGGGGCGACGCGGAACAGCCGTTCGTAGGCCGCGAGCGTGATCCGAAAATGCTCCAGCGTCTCGAGGTTCTCGAGATCGCCGATGTGCTGGCTCACGTAGCCGCGGGCGCCGTGCACCAGCGTGAAGGTGCTCTTCAGATGCGGTCCCACGGCGACGAGCGGCTGCGGGCTTTCGAACGGGAGGTCCACGGGGAGCGGCGCGTAGCCGCGCGCCCGGCGCAGGAAGACAGGGGCATCGCCTGCCATCCGGACGACCGAATCGTCGTAGCGGGACACGATTTCGCGATCGTGGAGCAGAAACGCGTCGGCGATGCCGGCGAGCCGGCGCCGGGCGTCGGCGTTGTCAGTGGCGATCGGCTCCTCGCTGAGGTTGCCGCTCGTCATCACCAGGGGCCGGCGCACTTGGTCGAGCAGCAGTTGATGCAGCGGCGTGTACGCGAGCATCACCCCGACGGTGTCGAGCCCCGGCGCGACCGACGGCGCGAGCGGGGCGTCCCGACGCCGCCGCATCAGCACGATCGGCCGCTCGGCCGAGGCGAGGAGGTCGCACTCCGCCGCGCTCGGCGTGGCGAGGTCGCGCACCTCGGCCAAGGTCTGCACCATTACCGCGAACGGCTTGGCGTCGCGATGCTTGCGGAGCCGCAGCCGCGCCACAGCCCGCTCGCTGGTCGCATCTACGGCAAGATGAAAACCGCCCAGGCCGCGCACGGCCACCACGCCGCCATCCACGAGCCGGAGGGCCGCGGCTGCGATCGGCTCGCCGTCGCCGGCCGGCTCGAGCCAGAGACGCGGCCCGCACGTCGGGCAGGAATTGGTCTCGGAGTGATAACGGCGGTTGCCGGGTGCGCGGTACTCGTTCAGGCAGGCGGGGCACTGGGCGAACACCCGCATGCTGGTGCGCTCCCGGTCGTACGGCATGGCGTCGATGACCGTGAACCGGGGCCCGCAATCGGTGCACGTGATGAAGGGGTAGTGGTAGCGCCGGTTCGCGGGGTCGAACAGCTCGGCCTCGCACGCCGCACACAGCGCTGCGTCGGGCGATACCGGCTGCCGGCGCGCCGGGTCATCCCGGCTCTCGAGGATCCGGAACGTCGCGAGGCCCGCGGGAGCGCACGAATCGACGGCGAGCGCCTCGATCCGGGCGAGCGGAGGCGCCTCGACGGAGAGCGCGCGCGTGAACGCCGCGATCCGCTCGGCCGCTCCCTCCACCTGGATCTGCACGTCGCCCGCGGCATTCAAGACCCAGCCGCCGAGCTCGTGCCGCACCGCCAGACGGTGCACGAACGGCCGGAAGCCCACCCCCTGCACCACGCCGCTCACCCGGACGCGGGCGGCCGTGAGCGTGGCCGGGGCGGTGGCCGAGCTCATGCGGCCGACCGGCGGCGGACCTGAGCCCGCAGGAAGGCGTACCACTCCTCCAGGCCTTCCGGCTCGAGCGCCGAGGTGAAGAAGAATTCGAGATCGGGATTCACGCCCCGCGCGCAGGCCAGCGCCTCGTCCATGTCGAAGGGCACGTGGGGCAGGAGGTCCATCTTGGAGAGCACCGCGTAGCCGGCCTGCTGGAACATCTTGGGGTACTTGGCCGGCTTGTCCTCGCCCTCGGTGACCGAGAACAGCACGATCTTCGCATCCTCGCCCAGGTCCCAGCTCGCGGGGCAGACCAGGTTGCCGACGTTCTCGATGAACAAGAGGCGCGTGCGGCCGAGGTCGATCGCGTCGAGCGCGGTCGCCACCTGGCGCGCGTCCAGGTGGCACGCGCCGTTCGTGACCACCGCCTGCACCAGCCGGTCGGTGTGGCGCGCCAGCCGGTCGGCGTCGTTCTGGGTCTGCACGTCGCCCGTGACTACCGAAATCGCCAGTTCTTCACCGACGTCGGCGAGCGTGCGCTCGAGCAGCATCGTCTTCCCGGAGCCGGGCGAGGAGACGAGGTTGTAGGTGAGGACGCCCGCCGCGCGCAGCCGGCGGCGCACGTCGGCCGCGAGCTCGTCGTTCTTCGCGAGCACCCGCTCCCGGACCTCAATCGTCCGGACGGCCATCGTCCACCTCCAGATAGGCCACGCGCAGCACATCGCCCGACAGCCGGGTGATCTCCGGTTTGGCGCCCCCAAAGGGTGGCGCCGCCAACACGGCCTCCAAGCAGAACGCGAGGCTCGAGATCTCGACCCCCGCGTCATCCCCCACTTCGACCCCGACGGTCGCTACGCTCGCCGCGCCGCCCGGACCCGCCCGCTCCTCCGCGATGCGGCAGATCTCGAGCGCCACGCTCATCTCATGCATGGACCGGCGCCGTTCGAGCGGTGCACACATGGCCCCACGTGGCGAGCTGTCGCACCACCGCGGCCACGAGCGCGTCCAGCCGGGCCTGCAGCTGGTCGCTGAGCTCGCTCGAGAGCTCCACCAGGGCGGGCTCGAGCCCCACCGCCACCGTCTGGTCCGGAAGCGTGCCCCGGAGCTCGGCGAGCGCCAACACGTCGCGCAGGTCGACTTCGTGCGGCGAGATCTTGGTGGCGAGGTAGCGGGGCAGGCGGGCCCGCGGGATGACGATTTCCGTGCCGGGCTCGGCCCCGGTCTTGATGGCGTCGATGAAGAGAACCTCGTCGGCGTCCTCGATGATCGGAAGGAGGTTCATGCCCCAGGTTCCCCCGTCCACGAGCTCCACGCCCTCCGGCACGTGCCACGCCGCGCGCAGCCGCTCGAGCGCCGCGATCCCGATGCCGTCGTCGCCCATCAGCGGGTTGCCGAGCCCGATGACGACGGTCCGGGCCCGCTCACTGATCGACATAGTGCTCGTCCGCAGGCACGAACCGCCCGCCGCTGATGATCGAGGAGACGGTGCCCGAGCGCTCGATCAAGTCGGCTCGCATGGCGAGGTACACGTGCACGGGCAGGAAGATGACGAACACCCAGCTGAGCACGTGGTGCACAAAGTGCACGACCTGAATCCCGCCCAAGAGCGGCACGACCCAGCCGAACAGCGTGTACCAGAAGCCCCCCGGGCGGGACTGGCCGTACATCGCAAAGCCCGTCACGGCCATGAGCACGGCCACCACGTACACCCCGGTATAGCTGAACTGCTGCAGCGGGTTGTGCCCGAGATAGTGGGGTGCCTTCTCGGGCTGGATGATCAGGTAGTACTTGACCTGCTTCCAGAGATTGATCCAGTCCCGCTTGAAGACCGGGAACAGCGCCTTCCAACGCTCGAACTTGTCGCCCGCGAACAGCCAGTACAGCCGGACGATCCCCGTCGCGACGAGCACGCCGGCCGCGACGAAGTGGAGGAACCGCATCCAGCCCATCAGGTAATGAGCGCTCGCTTCCCCTCCTGTGATGAAATACGGGCGGCCGATGTAGAACCCGGTGACGACGAGCACGACGATCGCTGCGGCCGCGGCCCAGTGCATGGCGCGGATCGGCCAGCCCCACAGATACACCCACCGGTAGTTGCCGGAGGGAGGGGCGATCGGCCGGCCCAGGGTGATCCCGCCGAGGGTTTTCATTGGACCTGCACCGACGTGACGAGGTTGCCGGTGGTGTCGAGGACGTGCACGCCGCACGCCATGCACGGATCGAACGAGTGGATCGTACGCAAAATCTCGATCGGCTGATCCGGCTTCAGGAGCGGGTGATGGTCCATCAGCGCCGCCTCGTAAGGCCCGGGTACGCCCTTGCCGTCGCGCGGCGAGCAGTTCCACGTACTCGGCACGACGCACTGGTAGCGCGAGATCTTCTGGTCTTCAATCTGCACCCAGTGGCCCAGCGCCCCGCGCGGCGCGTCGAGGTAGCCGTACCCTTGCGCCTTGGCCGGCCACTTGCCCGGGTCCCACTTGTCGCCGTTGAAGGTCCGGGTGTCGCCGCCCTTGATGCGATCGACCAGCTCGTTGTACCAGTGCGACAGCCGGCGGGAGAGCAGCACCGTTTCGATGCCGCGCGCCGCGGTCCGGCCGAGCGTGGAGAACAGCGCCGGCGGACCCACCTCGAGTCGGTCGAGCACTTCCTTGATCAGCTGCCGGGCTTCCTGATGACCCGACGCGAAGGCGACCAGCATGCGCGCGAGCGGCCCGACTTCCATGGCCCGGCCGTCGTAGCGCGGTGCTTTCATCCAGCTGTACTTCTGTTCGCCCTGGAGGTAGGTCCAGGGCGTCTTGGGACCGGTGTACTTGGCCTTGGTCTCGCCCTCCCAGGGGTGCAACCCGGCGCCGTCCCCCTTCGAGTACTCGTACCACGAGCTGTTGATGTACTCCTGCACCAACTTCTGGTCGTACGGCCAGACCTTCGAGAGGTCTTTGTTGAGGATGATCCCGCGCGGCAAGTAGAGCGAGCCGATGTCGCGCACGTCCCCGTCCGGGAACTCGCCCACTGCGAGGTAGTTGCCCGTGCCACCCCCGATGGCGGCCCAATCCTTGTAGAAGCCGGCAATGGCCACGAGGTCGGGGAAGTACACCTGCTCCACGAACCGCTGGGCCCGGGCGATCATGTCGTGGATGTCGGTCAACCGCTCGGCGTTGATCGTGGCGCGGCTGTCGAGGTTGATCGCCGACGCCATCCCGCCCACCAGGAAATTGGGGTGCGGGTTCTTGCCGCCGAACACCGTATGCAGCCGGATGACGTCGCGCTGCCAGTCGAGCGCCTCGAGATAGTGCGCCACGGCGAGGAGATTCACCGCCGGCGGCAGCTTGTATGCCGGATGGCCCCAGTACCCGTTCGCGAAGATCCCGAGCTGGCCCGAGCCGACAAACGTCTTCAAGCGGTTCTGCACCTCGCTGAAGTACGTCTCCGAGTTGTTCGGCCACGGGGAGACCCTCTTGGCGAGGGCCGCCGTCTCGGCCGGCTTGGCGGACAAAGCGCTCACCACGTCCACCCAGTCGAGCGCGTGCAGATGATAGAAGTGGATCACGTGGTCCTGCACGAACTGCATACCGTGGATCAGATTGCGGATCAAGTTCGCGTTCGCGGGAATCTTGATGTCGAGCGCGTCCTCCACGGCGCGGCACGACGCAACCGCGTGGACCACGGTGCAGACGCCGCAGATGCGCTGCGTGAACGCCCACGCGTCGCGCGGGTCGCGGCCCTGCATGATGATCTCGATGCCGCGGAATTGCGTGGACGTCGCCCAGGCGTTGGTGATTCTCCCGTTTTCGGACTGCGCCTCGATGCGGAGGTGGCCCTCGATCCGGGTGATCGGGTCGACGACGACTCTAGTCTTGGCCATGGGGGCCTCCCTCACCTTTCTGACCGATCACCGGTAACTGGCGTCGCTGGCGGATCTGGTGGACGCCTGTCGCGATGGCGTGCGCCGCCACGCCGGCCGCCGCGCCGACCGCGAGCGCCGCCCCGATCGTGTCCGCATAGCGCTCGACGCCGAAGCCGGCCACGTTGGGAAGCCGGCCGTAGAACGGCGTCATCGTGTCCCAGAAGTGCCGCTCGGTGCAGCCGATGCACGGGTGTCCGGCGCCGATCGGCCAGCTGGTGCGGGTGTTCCACATGAAAATGGGGCAGGGTGAATAGGTCGCCGGTCCCTTGCAGCCCACGTGGTAAAGGCACCAGCCCTTGCGGGCGGCTTCGTCGTCGAACTCCTCCACGAACTGCCCGGCGTCGAAGTTCGCCCGCTTGGTGCACTGGTCGTGGATGCGCGCGCCGTACGCGAACAGCGGCCGGCCGTCGTAGTCGAGGGCCGGGATGCGGCCGAACGTCAGGTAATGCACGATAGTCGCCGTGACGACGTCGCCGATTGGCGGGCAGCCCGCGATGTTCACCACCGGCTTGTCCTTCACGACGTCCCCCACGCCCACCGCCCCCGTCGGATTGGGGCGCGCCGCCTGGATGTTCCCCCAGTGCGCGCAGGCGCCG
>JBGPDL010000089.1:0-9403 GCA_041482275.1 Gemmatimonadota bacterium
CTGCTGTTCGCCTCGGCCGAAGCGGTCGGGGGGGCGGGCGCCGGCGCTGCCGAGCTCGCCGCCGCGGTGGAGGTGGTGCACGCCTACTCGTTGGTTCACGACGACCTCCCGTGCATGGACAACGACGATCTGCGACGGGGGCGGCCTACCACGCACCGCGCGTTCGACGTCCCCATCGCCACCGTGGCGGGCTATCACATGGTGGCGCTGGCCGCCCGTGTGCTCGACTCCGGCACGACGGCGCTGGCTCTCGAGCCGGCGCGGCGGCGGGCCGTGGCGCTCGAGCTGTTCCGCGCCGCGGGAGCGGGAGGGATGATCGGCGGACAGGCGCTCGATCTCGAGGCGGAGGGTCGGCGGCTGCCCGGTGCGGAGCTGGAGGCGCTGCACCGCCGCAAGACGGGCGTGCTGATCGCCGCCGCCTGCGTGATCGGCGGGCTGGCGGCAGGAGCTCCGCCGGCGGCGTGCGAGGCGCTGCGCGCCTACGGGTCGGACGTGGGGCTCGCGTTCCAAGTGTATGACGACGTGCTCGACGCGACGGCGACGTCCGACCAGCTCGGCAAAACGGCCGGCAAGGACGCGGGGATGGCCAAGGCGACCTTCGTCACCCGGCTCGGGGTCGGTGCCGCGCGGGCCGAAGCGGAGCGCCTCGCCGCTCGAGCGGTGGACCACCTGCGGCGGGCGGGGTTAGTTTCTCCTACGCTGGCGGAGCTGGCGCAGTACATTGTGACCAGGCCGAACTGATGCGGGCAAGCAACGAGGTTCGATGGCGCTACTGGAGTCCATTCGGGGACCGGAAGACATAGGGCGCCTGGGGCGCGACCAGCTCCAGCCGCTCGCCGACGAGGTGCGGCGGCGGCTGATCGACGTCGTGTCCCAGACCGGCGGCCATATCGGGGCGGGGCTCGGGGTCGTCGAGCTCACGGTTGCGCTGAGCTATTGCTTCGACTCGCCGCGCGACAAGATCGTGTGGGACGTCGGGCACCAGGGCTATCCCTGGAAGATCCTCACCGGACGAAACGACCGGCTGCCTACCCTGCGTCAGCCGGCCGGGCTGTCCGGCTTCCTGCGCCGCAGCGAGAGCGCGCACGACCAGTTCGGCGCCGGGCACGCGGGGACCGGACTCTCGGCGGCGTTCGGCATCGCCGCCGCGCGCGACCTCCTGGGCGAGCAGTACAAGGTGGTGGCCGTGGTGGGCGACGGTGCGCTCACCTGCGGGCTGCCCTACGAGGCGATGAACAACGCGGGGCATTCCGGCCGCGACATCATCATGGTGCTGAACGACAACGGGATGTCCATCGCCCCGAACGTCGGCGCCATCAACCGCTATCTCGGATCGATCATCGCCAGTCCCATCACGGTGCGCATTCGCGAGCGGGTAAAAGGGCTGATCGAGGCGGCCTCGCACGTGGTGGGCGGCCAGAAGCTCGTGGACTTCGCCAAGACGCTCGAAGAGAGCATCAAGAACCTGTGGTCGCCGGGGATGCTGTTCGAAGAACTCGGGTTCCGCTACTTCGGACCGATCGACGGTCACAACATCGCCCAGATGGTGCAGACGTTCGAGGTCGTGAAGACGCTCAAGGGACCGCGCGTGGTGCACGTCATCACGGAGAAGGGGAAAGGCTTCCCGCTGCCCGAGCCGGACACGGAGAAGTATCACGCCCGGGCGCCGTACGACCCGGTTACGGGCGAGTTGCGGCCGGTCAAGGCGGGCCCGCCGCAGTGGACCCGCGTATTCGGTGAGGCGCTCACACAGCTCGCGGGAGAATACCCCAAGCTCGTCGCCATCACGGCGGCGATGCCCTCGGGGACCGGCACGAACATCTTCCAGAAAAAGTGGCCCGACCGCTTCTTCGACGTGGGCATCGCCGAGGCGCACGCCACGACGTTCGCGGCGGGCCTGGCGACCCAGGGCATCCGGCCGGTGGTGGCGATCTACTCGACGTTCCTGCAGCGGGCGTACGACAGCATCATTCACGACGTCGCGATCCAGCGGCTTCCCGTGATCTTCTGTCTCGACCGCGCCGGGATGGTCGGCGAGGACGGGCAGACCCACATGGGGCTGTACGACATCGCGTACCTCCTGGCCGTGCCAAACCTGACCGTGACCGCGCCGAAGGACGGTGCCGAGCTGATCGGACTGTTGCGCTGCGCGCTCGAGCACACGGGCGGGCCGTTCTCGCTCCGCTACCCGCGCGACAAGGCGCCGGGCGCAGCGCCGCCCGCTGCCGAGGTGGCGCCCATTCCCTACGGGACGTGGGAGCTCCTCCGCAAAGGGCGGGAGTGCGCGCTGCTCGCCGTCGGTCCCATGTGCCAGCCGGCGCTCGCCGCCGCCAGGGAGCTCGCTGCGGAAGGTCTCGACGTCACGGTGGTGAATTGCCGCTTTCTGAAGCCGGTGGACCGCGAGCTGCTCGATGGCGTGCTGCGCGACCACCGCCTCCTCGTCACCGTTGAAGATGCCACGGTCGCGAACGGGTTTGGCGCCTACCTCGCGGGCCTGGTGGAGACCATCGCTCCGGAGACCCGCGTCGTGCCGCTCGGCGCACCCGATACCACCTACGAGCACGCCCCCCGGGCGCAACAGCTCGCGGATGTGGGCCTCACCGGCTCCGGCATCGCGGCGCGGGTGCGCGCGCTCGCCGCGGAGGAATCGCTCACCCACTCATGAACGTCGGGGTCGTCGGCAATCCGAGCTACCGCGATCTCAAGACCATCCTCGCGCATCTGGCCCAGGCCGCACCCCGGCTCGGCGTCACGCTGTTCACGGAGCGGGAGATCGGACCGCTGTGGCCCCCACCTGGTCTCGCTCCGCTCGAGGGCGCCCCGCCGCTCGACTGCCTCATCACGCTGGGCGGCGACGGCACCCTGCTGCGGGGTGCCCGCACCTTGAACGGCGCTGGCACGCCGATCCTCGGCGTGAACCTGGGACGGGTCGGCTTCCTCACCACCGCCAACTCGCAGACCCTCGATTGGGCGCTCGACGCGCTGGTACGCCGCGCTTTCGCGACCGAGTCGCGCCTCGCTCTCGCGCCCTTCATCGAGGACAAGCAGGGCAAGAGCCGGGCCGAGCCGGTGGTCTTGAACGACGCCGTCGTGCACAAGGGCGGCGTGGCGCGCGTCATTCGGCTGCGCGTGTCGGTCGACGGCGACGAAGTCGGGCAGTATTCGGCGGACGGCATCGTGGTGGCGACTCCCACCGGCTCGACCGCGTACGCACTGTCGGCCGGCGGTCCGATCGTCGTCCCCGGCGTGGACGCCATCGTCGTAGCGGCGATTTGTCCGCACACACTCGCGGTCCGGCCTCTTGTGGTGTCGGCGCAGGCGGCCGTGACCGTGGAGCCGATCGGAGGGTGGTCCGAGGACGTGCTGGTCTCCTTCGATGGCCAGGTCGGCACCACCATGCGGGCGGGCGAGCGCCTGGTGGTGAAGCGCGCCCCGCATCCGGTGCTGCTGGTCCGTCTGGGTCCCGAAGGCTTCTTTGCGCGTATGCGCAAGAAGCTGCAGTGGGGCGACCTGTCCGATCGCGAGCGCACCTAGTGCTCACGGAGCTCCGCGTCCGCGACCTCGCCGTCATCGCCGACGTGACCCTCCCCCTCCAACCCGGCTTGAACGTCCTCACCGGCGAGACCGGGGCGGGCAAGTCCATGCTGGTGGATGCGCTGGCGCTGCTCTTGGGAGAGCGGGCGTCGAGCGACGTGGTGCGTCCCGGCGCAGAGAAGACCGTCGTCGAGGGTGCGTTCGACCTGTCCGATCGCCCGATCGTCCGCCAGTTCGCCCAGGATCTGGGCGTGGAGGTCGACGACGGGTTGCTCGTCGTCAAGCGCGAGATCTCGGCCGAGGGACGGTCCCGCGCCTGGGTCAACGGCAGCCCCACGACTGTCGGCGTCCTAGCGCAGCTCGGGGCGCTCCTGGTGGACTTGCACGGCCAGCATGAGACTCAGTCGCTGCTCCGGGCCGACGCGCAGCGCGACATCCTCGATGCCTACGCGGACGCGGGCGTCGAACGGGTCGCGGTGCGCGGCGCGCACGACCGGCTGCGCGAGCTCGAGCGGCGGGAGCAGGACCTCACCGCCCAACGCGAGGAGGTGAGCCGCAAGGCGGATTACCTCCGCCACGTGGTTGGCGAAATCGAGCGCGCGGCGCCGCAGATCGGTGAAGCGGAGGCCCTGGAGGTCGAGGCCAAGCGCCTCGCGCACGCTGACGAGCTGGGGCGGCTGGCCCGCGACCTCGGGCAGGCGCTCGACACGGCGGGGCTCGCCCGCGCGGGCAAGCTGTTTGCGAGCCTCGCTCGGCTCGATCCGTCCGCCGCGAAATGGCAGGAGCTCTTGGACGGCGCGTTCGCCAACGTCGCGGAGCTGGCCCAGGCGGCGCGCGACTACGCCGCCGGCATTGAGGCGGACCCCGCCCGGCTCGCCACCGTCGAGCAGCGGCGCGACGGGTTGTTCCGTCTCACCCAGAGGTACGGGCCCAGCCTCCCCGACGTCCTTGCCACGCGCGACCGTTCGACGAGGGAGCTCGAGCTGCTCGACACCGCGGACCTGGACCTCCGCCAGATCGCCGACCAGCGGCAACAGGCGGGGGGCGACTTCGCGCGCGCCTGCGCCGCGCTGACCGGGAAGCGGGAGCGGGGCGCCGCGCGGCTCGCGCAGGCCGTCAACGAGCTTCTTCCAGCTCTTGGGCTGCGCGGCCGGTTCTCAGTCCGCCTGCAACCGCGCACCGCGCACCACGCACAGGGTATCGAGGATGCCACCTTCGAGGTCGAGCTGAACGTCGGCCTCGGCGCGCGCCCGCTCGCGAAGGTCGCCTCAGGCGGCGAGCTGTCGCGGCTGATGCTGGCGCTCAAGGTCGTGCTGGCCGCCCACGACGCCGTACCGACGCTCGTGTTCGACGAAGTGGATCAGGGAATCGGGGGCGAGGTGGGCGGCCGGGTGGGGGAGGCGCTCGCCGCGGTCGCAGTGGGGCCGCACGCCGGGCGGCAGGTGCTCGTGATCACGCATCTCCCGCAGATCGCCGCCTACGCGCACCACCATCTGGTCGTCGCCAAGGGGGCGCGCGGCGGGGTCGCGACGAGCGACGTGGCTGTGGCCACCGGGGATGGGAGGACGCGGGAGCTGGCGCGGATGCTGGGCGATCCCGACATGCAGACTGCCCTCGGTCACGCCGCGGAGCTCGTCAAAAGAGCCTCCGCGACGTCCGAAACACGATCCGGTACACCGTCGCCCCGGGGACGAGCCCCGCGCCGCTGACGGTCTGCTCGATCGAAAACCCGCCCTCGATCATGGGGGCGTGGTACGTCGCTGCGAAGCCGAGGCGCAACCGGCGCTCGGACGTACCCGCGTTCAATACGCTTGCGGCCGTGGGGAACCCGGTGCGCGTCGCCAGGTCCACCGAGTCCTGCGCCGACTGGAACGCGTAATGGTCGCGTGCCTTGGAGAAGTACCCGGCCGTGAATCCGGCCGCGAACTCGCGGCTCAAGCGCAGCAGGGGTGCCACATCCACGCTCACGTAGTCTCCGGGATCCCACCGCAGGTTCGCCGTGGCGGTCGCGGGCACGAGGAACGCATCGATGGGGGCCACCCGTCGCACCCGCGTTCCCGGCCGTTGCAGCGCCGCGTGCACCGCCAGGTTGAGCCACAGCGGCCCCACCGTCAGCTCCTGCGTCAGCCGCCCTTCGAGATCCATCTGGTGATCGCCCAGCGACTGGCGTAACAGGTCGTCGGCCGAGTCCTGTCCGGCCGTGGGCAGGCGGACAAGCGCCTGCACGGCGGCGGCGTAGTGGGTCCCGGCGAAAACGCGGTACTTGGCCGCGAGCTCCACGTCGCCCAGTCCGTAGCGCCAGCTGTCGCGGAACGGCAGGCCGGCGTACCCGAAGCCGTTCCGGTCGATGAGCGCTTGATCCAGTAGCAGATCGGTCAACGTATCCGTCGGCAACAGGAACGTGGTCGCGGTGTCGAATCCCGCCACGCCGAACTTCACGCCCAGCCCCCGCTCGATGCGGGCGACGGTAGTGTCGATGCCCCGTCCCGCAGCCGACGTGTCGAGCGGCATGAACGGCGATCCGGTTGATCCCACGCCGTATGTGGCGCCACGCAGCGCGTCGAGCACGGCGTGCCAGCGGGTGGAGCTGTCGCGCGCGGCACAGGACGGGACCGTGTCGCACCCGTATTGGCCAGCCTGAATGTTCTGGTCGAAGCGTCTGAGCGTGGTGTCGAATTGCGTGAAGAAAGTCGCATACAGCCCGTCCGCCCCAGCCAACCCTTGCAGCCGGGGGTTCAACCCGAGACTGGCGCCCCGGTTCGAACGCTGCAGCGAGCTGCGCGTTGCCACCCGCACGATCGGCACCGTCACGCTCACGGAGAGCCGGTTCGTGACCCCGAGCTCGGCGGTGATCGGGTAGGTGCGGCGCTCCTGGCGCACGCTCAGGAGCCCCTGACCCAGGCTCGCCACAAACCCGGCGATCCCGCTCGCGACCCGCACGTTCTGCTCGAGCCGCGCGACGACGGGAACGAACCGGCCGCCCACAGTGTCGCCGGTGAGCGGCGCGCCGAGCCGTGCCCGGCCGGTATCGGTGAACTGATCGTTCCACGTCATGACGCGGGGGTCGAACGTGACCCGCAGTACGCCGCGCGCCGGCACGTCGGTGCGCTCGACGGCCTGCGCCGCGAGGCTAGCCCCGCCCGTGAGGGCGGGGCCGGCGACGAGGAGGGCGATTCGCAGCGTGCGCATTAGCAAAACGGCATCCGCCGGATGGCGGATGCCGTATGCGCTACCCCGCGACACGGGTGGGGTTCGCGCTCAGGGGATGGCCGGAATGGCCGAGCCGTAGAACGCGTTGATCGCCTGCTGCAGCGACTGCGCGATGATTTTTTGGGTCGACGTGCTCGGGTGGATGCCGTCGCGACTGATGGCTGTTCCGAACGGCGCCGCGGTCGCATTAGGATCGGGCGGGAAGGCCGGGAACGGCCGAATAGCAGCCGGGTTCACCGCGAGCGTCTTGAGCAGCGGGTTGGGATCGAGGAACACCCAGTTCCGCGCCGCGGCCGCGGCTTGGATGGTCGCGTTGTATTGAGCGACCGTGCTGATCATGTTGACCGCTTCCGCCACCGAGATCACGTGCGGATCGGCGCAGTCGAGCGTGTCCGGGATACCCGCTGCAGCCGTCGCGACGATCGGCGCGCCGTAGTGGAATGGCACGTACACAAAGGCCGTGTCGGTTGCGCTGAGCTGCTGGAACGCGAGGCAGTTCGCCAGGACGGTCATGGTGGGAATTGCGGCCGAGGCCGCCGCATATGTGCGCCCCTGAGAAACGTAAGGCGCTCCCGTGACCTGAACCACGCCGACCAGCACGCCACCCTGCACGCTGCCGAACGAGTCGATGCTGTCCATCAGCTCGCCGTAGCGTGTCGTGAACGTCGCCGGTGGCGTGATGTCGGCCGCTTGGCCGGCGTCCCCCGTATCGAGGATCGCCGAGAGCACGTCGTTGTTGCCAATCCAGACGGTCACGAACGTCGGGAGTACCTCGCGGGCGCGTTGCAGCTCGGTGCGCCCGCCGAGCAGGAACAGCTTGTAGGCGTCGGTAGCCGAGGCCGGCGGCTGCGGCTGACTGTAGTTGGTGCTCAGGAGCTCGAGCACGTCTGCCCCAGGGAAGGCGACGTTGTTGAGATACGGCGGAGGGGGCACACTCCGGAGGGCGCAGAAGCTGTCCGACAAGGCCAACAGCCGGCTCGGCGGGCTCGTGAAGACGTTGGTGATCGGCGGCGGGCACCCGGGATTGGTGAGGCTCGGGTAGTAGAACTGCGTTCCCATGGCCCGTGCGAGCAGCACCGGGTAGGCGAGCCGTTGCAGCGAGTCGCTCAGCCCACCCGACTGGAACCCTGCCGTGATGCTGTTCCCGAAGGAGACGTAGCGCGCGAACATCGCGCCGCCCGTGTACTGGGGCGGCACCGGGGTGAACAGCTCGTCGTTCTCGCAACCGGCGGCGACGATCGTCAGGCCCAGGCTAGCGAACAGGAGAACATGGCGTGATGTCACGGTCGGGCTCCGTCAGAACGTGTATGCCAGGGACAGGCCGATAAGGTGCGCCGAGAACGCGTAGAGACCATTGTTCAAGGCCGTCGTGGGCGGTATGCCGCTCACGTCCCGCGTGCGGCCGCGCCGGTCGTTCTGCTTGATGAACTGATAGGCGAGGTCGAGCGTGAACTTCGGCGCGAGCGCGATCCCCGCACCCACGGTCACCTCATTGCGAGCTCCCTCGGGCAGCAGGGGCGTGACGGTCTGCGCCGGGGCCGCCGCCGTGTTGTACAGGTAGCCGCCCCGCAATGTCAACTTCGCGCTTTTCGCCCACTCCGCGCCCAGACGGAAGTCGCTCGCGTCGTTGTACTGGGTGTACAGTAGGCGGGAGGGCGGTGAGGCCTGCGAGAAGTTGATGGGCAAGGTCTGGAACCGCTTCCCCCACCGCGTGAGCTGATAGTCGGCGAGGACCGTGACAGCGTTCCCCAGCTTGTACGACACCCCGAGCACGAACTGCTCGGGATTGGTGATCGTTGTGGTGACGGCCTGGTCGGGCAACAGTGTCGTATACACGCCGAACTGGCTGAGCACGGCGTCGAGTGGGGTCCCGGCGGGAATCGGAGGGAGGCCCCCTGGAAGCACGATCGTCGTCGGAATGATGATCCCGGTCGGGACGGAGTCGAACGTTGCGGTGCCCGAGTAGTCCATCTTGGCGTGCATCAAGTACCGGGCGCCGATGGACAAGCGGTCATTCACCTTGACGGTCGCTCCGAAGTGCGCGCCGGCCAGTTTGGTCTTGCTGGCTTCGAGATGTGCGTCCGCGAAATCCGTGCCCGGCGTCACGCCGAATGCCGTGAACGGAATCACCGTTGGACCGGGCAGGGTCAGGACCTGGTCGGCCAGATCGAGGCGCTGGTTCAGCTCGACATGACCGTAGACGATGTCCAGTCCGGCGCCCAGTGACAGCCACGGGTTCACCTGGTAGGCTGCCGTGGGTTGGATGTATAGGGTGCGGATGATGTTGTCGTACCCCGTGAACCGACCGTCGAACGACAGCGGCCACCGCGTTTCGAGCCCGTACGGGGCGAACACCCCCACGCCGACGCCCAGTTTCGGTGTCGCTCCGTATGCCAGGTACAGGCTCGGGACCGGGATCCACGGGTTATCGAGGTCCGTCTTGGCCCGGGTGACGTCGCTCGTGAAATTGCCCTGGGCCTTGATAAGTGTGACCCCACCGCTGATGTGCCACCCCTTCAGCCCGGCGAGCCCGGCGGGATTGAAAAAGATCGCCGAGCCATCAGAGCAGGGTGCCGCCACGCCGGTGCCGGCCCGGCCCATCCCGCAGCTCCCCAGCTCGTAGATCCCGAACCCTTGAGCGCCGAGTAGGGCCGGGAAG
>JBGPDL010000090.1:0-9358 GCA_041482275.1 Gemmatimonadota bacterium
CAATACGTGGTGATCGCCGCGGGCGGGCATGACCGGCTCCACACGAAGATGGGTGACTACGTGCTCGCCTACGCCTTGGATGCCGCGGGCCCCGACACCACGGCGCACGATCTCGCGGGCGAGTGGCGGGGGGAGATGCGGATCGACGACTCCGCGCGGCACCCCACCCGCATCGTGCTCGATCCCGTCGGCGATTCGCTGGTGAGCCCGTTCCACGCCGACAGCGGCCGGATCACGGGCCCGATGGTCCTGCGTCGGCGCGGGACCACGATTCGCTGGAGCGTCGTGTTCGACTATCCCAGCAAGCACTGTGGCGGCACGATCGACGCCCTTGGGAACGAGGCGAACGGGGGGACGCTGCTGGTCGGGACTCTGCGCGTGTCCACGTCCTGCAGCGACCACGAGGAGCACGGCACCTTTTCTTTCCGGCGCGGCCGCCGCTAGCGGTTCTCCTTCCAGGCGCCGAGCAGGCGCCGCAGCAGGACCAACTGCCCGAGGTGATAGGAGTTGTGGTCGGCGAGGACCAGGGCCTCGCGCAGGATGGTTTGTCCAGTGCCGTGCGGGATACGAGCGAACAGGTCGGTTTTCCGATCGGCCACGAGCCGTTGCATGCCGCGGAGATCGCGCTCCACCTGGGCGACGCTCTTGTCCCACGCGGCGGCGTTGGGTGGCGCGTCGTGCTCGGGCCAGTAGCCCGCCGGCCACTGCGGGGAGACGTGCTTGGCGCTCTTGGTGAATTCGAGAATATCCCACTGCGAGATGCGGATGTGTTCGAGGATGCGCCAGGGAGTGAAGGGCTGTCCCGCAGGCTTCGCTCCGCGGAGCTCGGGCGGCCAAGCGGCGACGGCGTCCTTCAAGGCGACGTGGGCGTGGGGCTCGGCGAGCAGCGCGCGCACGTGATCGCGCAGCGGGTGATGGGGATCGCTGCGGCGCGGTGTGCGTTTCGTTGCCATGCGACGCTCCCTGAGAGGGTTTAGAGCACCACGTCTCCACCGGGGTCGGTCTGGCGGAGCCGGTTCAGAGTTTCGCGCGCCTGCTTCAAGCGCCGCTCGCGCTCGGCCGGGTCGAGGGTGGCGCTCGACCAGTCGGGCGTTCCGTCGGCGGCGAGCCGCACGCGCAGCACGACGCCCTCCCGCACTTTCACGGGGAGCGTCTTTTCGGGCACATCGAGCTCGACGCCATCGTCGCCCACCAGCACGGCGATGTCTCCCTCCATCCGATCGACGGTGTAGAACGCGGTGCGCTCGCTCATGTGCTCAAGGCCGCGCGTCGCAGGCGCAGCCGGGCGGTTGCCGGCATTGATAGGCGCGATTGATGCACGAGTTGCCGCACGCCTTGCCGCGTGTACACACGCGGCAGCAGGCGGCTGACGACGGTGGGGTCGCGCCGCTCTCGCGTGCGATGGGCGCCGGCGTGGTGGCGACGCCGGCGGGGGCGGCCTGCTCGTTCAGGACGATGTAGCTGCCATCGCGCTGCGCCTGGATGATCACCGCGCCGTTTTGGTCGGTGCGGTAGACGCGCGCGCCAGCGCCCTGCCACTGCTCGATCACCTCGAGTGAGGGGTGCCCATAGGAGTTCCCTGCGCCCACGGAGATGACGGCAACTTGCGGGCGGGTCGCCTCGATCCAGGCCGTTGTGGTGCCGTTGGCACTGCCGTGGTGCGCCACCTTGATGACCGTCACCTGCGGGACGGAGTCGTGCTGCAACCAGTATTGCAGCTCGTCTCGCTCCGAGTCTCCGGTCAGCAACGCGCGGAATTGCCCGTACTCAAGCAGCAGCCCCACCGAGCCGTTGTTTTGATCGACTTGTCGCGAGGGCGGCGGCAGCACTCTCAGGCGGGCGGAACCCACGGTGATGATGCGCGCCGTCGCCTGGAGGTACTGGGCACCGCTCGCTTGCACGGCCCGGATGGTCCGTTGGTACGTCGCCGTGCTGTGCGGGATACCGTTGTCCAGGTAGTAGCGCACCCTGGTGGTGGTGAGCACGTCGGGCATGCCGCCGATGTGGTCGCTGTGATTGTGCGAGGCGACCACCAGATCGAGCGTGTCGTAGTGATGTGAGCGGAGGTAGGGGACGACGGGCGATGCGCCGGGCCCCGCGTCGATCAACACCTTCTTGCCATCCGGCGTGACGATCAGCGCCGCATCACCCTGGCCTACGTCGAGAAACCGCAGCTCCAGCGTCTGCGCAGGGAGCGAGGCGACAAGGACGACACAGGAGATTACCCCGGCCGCCAATCGCCGCAGCGTCGCCAAGAAGGCTGACGGGCTCATCGCAGCCTAACCTTGTCTCCGCCTGCCGCGTCGTCCAGCCCCCACTCAGAAAGCACGCCCTAGCCGTCTCGTGAATCGCGGCTAATCATTGTGGCATGCGTGGGACGCTCAGGGTCTTGATCATGGTGCTCGCCCTGGCCTGGTGGACGACCGCGGCATCCGGGCAAACGGTGACCGTCGTCCACAACGTGAATCTGCGTCCGGACCCGTCCAGTGAATACCCACCGATCCGGCTGCTCGCACCGTCAGAGCCGCCGCTGACGCTGCTCGAACCGGCGCCCGAGAGCGGATACTACCACGTGAGGACCGGCAGTGGAGAAGAGGGCTGCGTGTGGAGCCACTACGTGCGGGTGACCGCCACACCGTCGGCGTCCGAGAACACGCTTCAGCCCGGCCCCGGCGTCCCCGGATCGGCGAGCATGGTCGGGTGTGGCGACGGGCTGTGGGAGCACCTGTACCATCCGTCACGCCTGATCGTGCTGCAGGACTGCGTCACCGTAACGGGCGTGATCGTCGACGCAACCGCAAGCCAGTCGCACCATCAGGCGGATGGCGTTCGTCATGAGGGTGACGGCGACACGCACGGTTGGCTGAAGGTCGATCCACAATTCGCCGGCGCGATCAACGCGGGGAACACCTCAGACGAAGGCGGAAATCTCGTGTTCGAGCTCGTGTGCCACTACACGGTCACACAGACGGATGCGAAGCCGGCGTGCGCGGGATTCGCGGACCACACGACGATTCCGGCGACAGGCACGCACGTGGCGATCACCGGGACGTTCGTGCGGGAGAAGAATCACAGGCACTGGAACGAGATTCATCCGGTATCACGCATCGAAGTGCAATAAGGCGGAGAGGCTTGCCTTGCGCTCGTTCTGGTGCGCGGTAGCTTGAGCCTCACTCAGATGCCATGAACCCCGAGGCGCGCTGTCGCGCGGTTCGCCCATGCTTCGAGGGGAGCAAATCGCGAAACCGGCTGAGTGGGGGACACCCACGCGGCCGGTTTTTGTCGTTCCTGAACGTCGACCACCGGCGCGGTGGCCCGCGCCCACGAAGGCAAAGGCGACCGGGCGGTGCGGAGCGCGGCTCGCAAGAAGATATCTGGCGCGTAACATCGGAGGAAACACCAAACAGGGGGTGGGCCATGGCCGTCACGCGGAGGGGAGCGAGTATCATCTCGATCACGGTGCGCCTGCGCAACCGGGATGGACGGCAACGCGAGGTGGAGATAGACCCCAAGGAATACGATTCACTGTTCCTCAACGCGGAAGTGGCCGAGCGGCTCCTGGCTCCCTATTACACGGCCCGCTACGGGTTCAGCGACGCGCTTACGCGTCTCGCCCCGCTGCACCGAAGAATCAGGCGGGCGGGGGTCACGGTGCTGATGCACATGCCATATTGCAAGTACAAACTGCTGACCTCCGACTGAGACGTTCGGCCCGCAGCTGAGCGCCGCTTACCTGCGGGCTTCTCGGGGATCGGTTACGAGCGCCCGAAATCGGGCATAGACGTGCAGCCGTTCGAAGATGGGGTCCCCGTTGAGAAACGGCCGGACTTGAGGGAAGTGGGTGAGGTAGCGCTCGAGCAAGCTCAGTGCCCGTTCGTGCTCGCCCAGAAGCACGTGGACCCCTGCTTCGTAGTAGTCTATTTGGGGGTCGCCACCGCTTGCCGCCTTCGCTGCCTGAAGCGTGCGTCGAGCGCTGTCCTGCTGGCCCGCGCGGACGAGCACGCCGGCGGCCAGCATCCGAAAGCGGGGAGCGAGCAGCGGTCGCTCGCTGGGCGAGGTCACGCGCTCGAGCTCCTCGACCAGTCGCCACGCCTCTGCCGCATCGGGCCTCTGGCCGCTGGGCATATAGAGCAGTGTGAGGCGGCAGAAGCTGAAGAGCCAGTTACTCGGGAACCGGGTGTATCCGCGAGCACACCACTCCACCGCCTCGTTCCACCGGCGCAACATCAGCGAAGTAAAGTAGAGTCGAAACATCACGGCGGGGGCCGCGGCGAGAAATGCGTCGGTCTCGTAGGCCCGCTGGGCGGCCAGATTCGCTGCGGCGAAGGATCCCTTTGATTCCAGCACGGAGCTCAAGGTGCTCCAGGCGCGCGCCTGTGAGGGATTCTCCGGAACCGCTGCGGCCCGAAGGTCGCGCTCGGCCATCTCCAGGCCGCTGAGGTCCGACCCCCCCGCGTACTGCCACGTGAGGAAACGCATGTAACCCCGCAGTTCGAGAGCAGGCGGGTATTGGGGTTTACGAGCCAGAGCGCGCTCCGCCTGCGCGATGGCTTGCGGGGCCCATTGCCGTACGGCGGGGGCCGTCGCGGCCACCGCCAGCTCGACGCGGTCGGCCGCGATCCATCCCTCGAGTACGATGGGGTCCACCCAGCTCGGGTCGAGCCGTTCTGCCACGCGCAGCAGGGAATCCCCCGTGTTCAGCGCATGGTGCGCGGCGACGGTATCCCCGCCCGCATACAGCGTAGCGGCGTCTTGAGACAGGTCGTCTACGCGACGCACAAGGGTCCATGCTTGCGGGTTCCGGGTCCCAGCTTGCAGCTCCGCCTGGCGGATCTGTCTGCCAAGACGTTCCCGTAAGAACCGCGTCACCTCCTGAATCAACTCGCTCCGCAACGCGAGGACGTCGCCGCTCGTGGGCTCGAGCCGCTTGCTGTCGAGCTGCTGTCCCGTGACCGGGTCGACTAGGCGGACCACGAGCCAGGGCCGTTCAGGACTGCCGCCCACCGTACCAGCGACGACTGTGCCGACCGAGAGTGCTGCGACAAGGCTGTCGAGCGGCACGGAACGGTCGCGGTACGGTCGCACCCCGTTGGCGCTGACGACCTGCAGCCCCTGGACTTGGCCGAGTTGGTCAATCAGGTCTTGTGTGAAGCCGTTGGCAAGGAGCTGCAACTTTGGGTTGTCGGCCTCGGCGTCGAAGTAAAGCACGGCCACGTGCGTCGGGGCGGGCCGGACCCGGGCCGACGCGACCCGCGATCCGGGGCCACGAGCCGCCAAACGCTGCCAGGCCCAGCGCGCTCCCAGCGCGGCTCCGAGGACCGCTGCCACAACCAAGACCGTGCCGGGCCAGCTCCGGGAAAAGAGACGCCGCCTGCTCCCAGCCCGTCGCGTCTCGAGGGCGGTCGCGAACTGCGCCGCAGTGACGTAGCGGTCGGCTGGGGTCTTTGCGAGGGCCGTCTGGATCGATTCGTCGATCTCGGCCGGTATCGTCGCCCGGCTCACCCGAATCGACGGCACGGGTTGCCGCAGGTGCTTGGCAGCGACTGCCTGCGCCGTGGGCCCCGTGAACGGGGGCTCACCCGCGAGCATCTCGTACAGCACGCAGCCCAGGGCATAGATGTCGGACCGCCCGTCGATGCGGGCCTCGGCGCTCGCCTGCTCGGGGCTCATGTACGCCGGAGTACCGACGGCGATTCCCGACTCGGTCAGCTGGTCCCCACCCGCCGCGGTGATTGCCCGCGCGATCCCGAAGTCCGCGACGACGGCGTGGCCTCCCTCGAAGAGGATGTTCTCCGGCTTGATGTCGCGGTGCACCACGTCGTGGCTGTGGGCGTAGCTCAGGGCGTCCGCGATCTCACGGGCGATCTCGAGCGCCTGGTCGAGCGGGAGCTGCCCCTCGCGAGCCAAGCGACTGCGCAGGGACTCACCTTCGACGTAAGGCATGACGTAATAGAGGAACCCTTCCGCCTCACCCGAGTCGTGGAGCGGCAGGATATGGGGATGGGCGAGCCGGGCTGCAATCTCAATTTCGCGCAAGAAACGCCCCGGGCCCAGAGCGGCGGCCAGGTCCGGGCGCAACACCTTTAGGGCGACGAGGCGGTGGTGCTTGAGGTCGTGGGTGAGATAGACCGTCGCCATGCCCCCGCGGCCGAGTTCGCGCTCGATCGTGTAGCGCCCGGCGAGGGCGGCTTGCAGGCGAGTCAACTGATCGGTCAGGGAGGTTTCGAGGCTCGAGCCGACTCCATCATAGGCTGTGGCCCCGGGGGCAGCCAGAGACCCGAAGGGCGAGAGCCACGCTCACGCCAGCATCACAAGGTCGCGCTTAGAGTTGCCGCACGGATTACGGGACTCACCGCAGCCTGACCTTGTATGCCCCATCCGCGTCGTCCAGTCCGGGCCCCCCCGCCGCACAATCGCGCGCTGAGGCGAGGGAACGACACTGCTCCCTCGCCTCCCGAGCCCCGGGGTCAGTGCCCGATAGGATGCGTCGTGGGCAGGGCTCTGCCGATCGCCGTCGCCGCAGCGGAGCACTCGGGGTGGCCGAACCCGCTGGCGCTCACGCCGTTCGTGTAGTCGTAGATGATGTTGTCGTCCGCACCGCCGTCGGCCACGCCCGCCGGCACGTGATCGAGCCGGAGGTTGTAGCGCATTTTCCAGGCGATGTTGTGGTCGGCGCAGGAGGCGTCACCGCTCACGCCGAGGCCGCCGACCAGGGTCCCGTCGGCGTCATACAGCGGCAGGCCGCCGCCGAACACGTTGGTCCCCCCGATCCGCTTCCCCACCATGTAGTCCTTGCGCGAGCCGTAGTTGGCCGCGTTGCCGCCGTAGGCAACCTCTTCATTGGTTGGGTTGGCTTCCTGGAGTCCAAACAGTGTTCCGCCCGGCTGGGTGGCGGCATAGAGGTTGGCGCTCGAGAGGGCGAGGTGCGGCAGGCTGAAGGCATTCCCGGTGTTGGCCTTCTGGGCCGCGATCACCCGGCTCCCCGGCCACTGGTCCGTGGCCGTGGCGCCCGTGAACACGACCGCGACGACGAGGCCGTTCCGATCCACCACCGCCGCCCACATGTCGAGATTGAAACCGCCGTTCGCCTCATTGCGGGCCTGGACGAGCGCCGCTTTCAGCTGATCGAAGCCGGCGACCCGGCTCAGACTCAGGTCGAGCGTGGGCCCGCTGATGTTGTTGTCGCTGCACGCCGCCAGCGCGGCGAGAGCGCACGCGGCGATGCCGAGACGCGTGACCTTGCGGGTGAGGGGAAGGAGACTGAGCATGCGCGGGATCCTCCGGGTAGCAGGGTGACGGGAAGGCCGTTCTCCGGCCGGGCGATGAACATGGCTGCCTTCCGGAGGACCCGCAACGCGCCGGTTCATCCGGCCCCGCGCTGGTTAGCGCACCCTGACTTTGTATCCCCCGTCCGCGTCGTCCAGCCCCCACGCCGCCGCCATGGAGCGCAGCTCGCCCTGCAGCAGGGCTTTCACGAGCCCGCGCAGTACCGGTCCGTTGGCCGAGCCCTTGCCCTTCCCCGTGATGATGTGCACCACGGCGCCCGGCTGGCGCCGCTGCCAGCTCGCGAGGAACGCCCGCACCGCGGACGGCGCCTCCGTGGCGCTGTAGCCATGGAGGTCCAGCTCGCCGGCGACGCGCGCGTCGAGCAGCGGGTCGCTCGAGTCGAAGACGGGATTGCCGCGTCTTTTGCCGGCCATCAAGATCTTCCCAGCATCAGCAGCGCCCCTTCGTGCTCGAGCAGCCAGCGCTTGCGGTCGAGGCCGCCGCCGAAGCCCGTCAGCTCACCGCGCGCCCCGACGACGCGATGGCACGGCACGATGATGGGGATCGGATTCTTGCCGTTGGCGGCGCCCACGGCGCGGGTGGCGTGTGGGTCGCCCAAGCGGCGCGCCAGCTCGCCGTAGGTCGTGGTGGCGCCGTAAGGAATTGCGCGGAGGAGATTCCAGACCCGGCGCTGGAACGTGGTGCCGGGCGGGTCGAGCGGCAGATCGAACGTTGTGCGGGTGCGGGCGAAATATTCAGTCAATTGCTGGCGGGCGCGCGCGAGCAATGCGCTGGCGGGACCGCGGCCGTCGTCCTCGAGCCAATCCGCGCGAGCTCTGAACGTGGGGAAGTCGACTCCGGTGAGCGATGTGTCGGAGCCAGTGAGAACCAAGTCGCCGAGGGGGCTCGGGAAGCGGGTGAATGTGGCGGGCATGGGCGTAGGTGAGGCGTCGAACGAATGTAACAGGTCGAGCGACGATCGAACGAGCTGTGGTGCCTTTACGCGCAAGAAAGAGGGGGCGGACTCTCGGGCCGCCCCCCTCCCCTGAACAGACCGGTCGACTTTGAAACAGGCCGGAGCTACGAGCGGCCCAACAGACCGGTCGGCCCCATTTAGTTGCTTGCGGCGATCTTGTGGAAGGTCGAGTTCGAAACTTCGAACGCCTCAACCTTCGGTGTTCCGTCAACCACCTTCGCCAGGCTCGTCAGCACCTGTGGATAGATGTCGCGGCTATAGTTGTCCGCGTTCTCTTTCCGATCCCACAGACTGATCGCAACCGCTGCGGAGCGGTCCGGGGCAAGGAACGAAATCTCGTCCCTGAAGCCATTCTGTTTCCGAAGCAAAGGCAGCACGTCCTTCTCAAACGTCTGGGTAAACTCACCGGCCGTGTTGGCCTTCAGATGCATGGACACATTGCGTGCGTACATATTCGACTCCTTGTCTACTCCAACGTGAACCTACAACACCTACGTGACTACTACGCTTGCCTGTGCGTGTTACACCGTCTAGCCGCTCAATACATCCCGCCCATGCCACCGCCGCCGGGCATCGGGGGCATCTTCTCCTTCTCCTTCTTCTCCACCACCACGCACTCGGTGGTGAGGAGCAGTCCCGCGATGGACGCGGCGTTCTGCAGCGCCGTGCGGGTGACCTTGGTCGGGTCGATGACGCCGGCCGCGACCAGATCCTCGTACTCGTCGGTCTGGGCGTTGTAGCCGTAGTTCAGCTTGGCCGACTCCTTCACCTTTCCCACGACGATGGCGCTCTCGGCACCCGCGTTCTGAACGATGATCCGGATCGGCTCCTCGAGCGCGCGGCGGATGATCTCGATGCCGGTCTTCTCATCGTCATCGGAGCCTCTGACCTTGTCGAGGGGCTTCCGGCACCACAAGAGCGCGACACCGCCGCCCGGCACGATGCCCTCTTCGACCGCGGCGCGGGTCGCGTGCAGCGCGTCTTCGACCCGGGCCTTCTTTTCCTTCATTTCGGTCTCGGTGGCCGCCCCCACGTTGATGACCGCGACGCCGCCCGCCAGCTTCGCGAGCCGCTCCTGCAGCTTCTCTTTGTCGTAATCCGACGTGGACTTCTCGA
>JBGPDL010000091.1:0-9189 GCA_041482275.1 Gemmatimonadota bacterium
CGGGGCCCGCCTGGGCTATGGACGCCGTCAGATAACGCGCGGCAGATTAACCCCGGGACTCTGATCCGTGAACGCCCAATCGAGTTTCTGGCAGCGCTGGAGCTCGCTCCTCGACGTCGGTGTCGACCTGACGCCGCGCGACGGTAGCGATGTGCCTCCGCCGCGGCTCAGCCGGGTGGTACTCGACGCCGCCGCCGATCCTGCGGCGGTGCGCACGCATCCGTTCACATTGCGGTTCGCCTCTCCCGCGCTCGAGACTGCCTTCAAGGAGCAGTACCAGCGCGAAAGTCTGCGTCACATCCGCATCGCGGTGGTGGTCGGACTGTTCCTCGTCGCAGGGTTCGGAGCGCTGGACGCTCTCATCGTACCGGCGCCGGTGCGCACCACGTTGTGGCTGATCCGTTATGGCATCCTGTGTCCTGCGATCCTCGTCGTGTTCATCCTCACGTTCGTGCCGGCGGTCGCGCGCCACGTCGAGTGGCTGCTCGGAGTGACGACGTTCCTGATCGGCGCGGGCGTCGCGGTGATGACGCTCATCGCGCTGCCGCCCGGCAGCTATATCTATTCGGCGGGACTGACGCTCGTGATCATGTACGCCTTCGCTGCGATCAAGCTGCGGTTTGCCATCGCGAGCGCGGTGGGTTGGGGAATCATCGCCGTGTTCGTCGTCGGCGAGCTGGCGCTGCATCGCATGCCGTGGGCGATGGTGGTGGGCAGCATCGGGATCCTCGGAGCGGCGGGGCTCATCGGCATGACCGCGGCCTATTTCCTCGAGACGCTGGCGCGCCGGAACTTCGCGCAGGAAAAGCTGGTGCGTCGCGTGCGCGAGTTCGGCAGTTATCAGCTCGTGGCGCTGCTGGGCAAAGGCGGGATGGGGGAGGTGTGGCGCGCCGAGCACCGGCTGCTGGCGCGGCCGGCGGCCATCAAGCTGATTCGCCCCGAGAAGCTCGGCGGCGCCGACGCCGAGGGGCGGCACGCCACGCTGCGGCGGTTCGAGCGCGAGGCCCAGGCGACCGCGCTGCTGCGCTCGTCACACACCATCCAGCTGTACGACTTCGGCGTCACCGACGACGGCACGCTGTACTATGTCATGGAGCTGCTGGATGGCTTTGACTTGGACACCCTCGTCGCGCGCTTCGGCGCGCTGCCCTGGGCCCGCGCGGTGCATCTGCTCGGGCAGGTGTGCGATTCGCTGGCGGAGGCGCACGAGCGGCGGCTCATTCATCGGGACATCAAACCGGCGAACATCTACGCCTGCCGCTACGGCCGCTCGACCGATTTCATCAAGGTGCTCGACTTCGGATTGGTGAAGGTCCACCGCGAGCGGTTGGACACGACCATGACCGATCAGGGGCAGTTTGCGGGAACGCCGACCTGCATGGCGCCGGAGCAGATCGTGCCGGACGGTGTGCTCGACGCCCGCACGGACATTTACGCGCTGGGGTGCGTGGCGTACTGGCTACTCACGGGGCGGCACGTTTTCGAGGCGGCGACCGCCGTGCAGATGCTGGCGCACCATCTCGAGGCCCGCCCCACGCCGCCGTCGGCTCGACTTGGGCAGCCGATTCCGCCGCGCCTGGACGCGATCGTGCTCGCTTGCCTCGAAAAGAACCCGGCCAACCGGCCTCAAACAGTGGACGCGTTCGCGCGCGATCTCGCGTCCTGTGGAGGCGACGATGCGTGGACCGCCGCGGTCGCCCGGACCTGGTGGAGCGAGCACGCGGTCGCCGTGAAGGAGGAGGTGCTGCCGAGTGAACAGCGGGTCGTCATGCCCTCGGTCGACACCTCTTAGACATCGCTCGATGTGGCGCGGGTTTTCTCACGAGCATTTGTAGGAGGAACATAATCCCGCCAAGGCAATGACCCCCGCGATGCCAGCAGCGACCACGGCGATGCCGGCGACTAGCCCCACCGTTTTGCCAGTACTGAACTTTCGGATCGCAACCTGCGTGACGTCCGAGACTGCGACGCTAGATGGCACTCCGTTGTGGAACCCCGCCAGGCTGTCGCTCCCTGCGATCTCGGGCTGGTCGAGGACGAATTCGGAGCGGTCTGCGGTAGTTACCCGCACCGAAGCGGGATGCCACCGGTCGATTGTCTGTTGAGGGGTGAGGTTCTGGACGCGCCAGGAGGTGCATCCGGCGAGAAACCAGAGGAGCAGCGCGCAGGCGATCGGACGGCGAGGCATGGGGACTCCCTTTGAGTGTTCCCCTGCCAATGTGTGAGGCCCCGGTCAAGATACCGTCAAGTGCCACCCGATGCGGGTGAAATCCCCAGGGGGAACCTTAGGACAGCGCGGCCTTGACCGCCGTTTCGCGTCCCTCGCGGCGGGCGTGGAGCATACCTGCGGACTCACGAGCCAGGGGACCGCATGGTGCTGGGGGCGCAACGAAGGAGGCGAGCTGGGGATCGGCTCGCAGGACAGTTCCGCGCACCCCGTTCCGCTCTCGGTCGCGGGTAGCCAGCCGTTCACATCGCTCGATGCGGCGGCGACGACCTGCGGCCTGGCACCGGCGGGCCACGCGTATTGCTGGGGTGGGGCGCTCACCGCACCGACCCTCGTCCCCGGCGGTCTCACGTTCGGGACGGTCGGCGTGTCCATCGCACGTTATGACTGGTACTACGTCGGACCACGGCAGGGGGTGGCGTGCGGGATCGCCACGGATTCGCGCGCTTACTGTTGGACCGGCGCCGGCACCCCGGCTGCGCTGCTCGGTCCCGTCCAGCCCTGAGCCCGAGCGCCGCGGCGGCCTCGCTGCTGGTGCTGGCAGCTGGACAGACGAAAAGCCGATC
Source organism: Gemmatimonadota bacterium (assembly GCA_041482275.1). Lineage (GTDB taxonomy): Bacteria > Gemmatimonadota > Gemmatimonadetes > Gemmatimonadales > GWC2-71-9 > AG41. Next base: position 2,794 of record JBGPDL010000091.1, read on the forward strand.
GACTCAGAGCGGCCGGAACAGCTCCGGTATCGAGAGCACGAGCGGGTCTGTGGACCCGACGGGGAGCCACTCCGCGCGCTCGTGCTCCACGGCCGGCACGCTGCCGTCGGGCGTCCACACTTCTACGAGCCGCTGCTCGGCGTCCACGATCCAATAGGTGGGGACGCCCATTTCCTGGTACAGCCGGCGCTTGGTGAAGCGGTCGGCGCGTGCCGTCGTGGGGCTCAAGACTTCGATCACCAGCTCGAGGTGGCGCAGCCGCGCCCACTCGAGCGTGCGAGCCTCTTCGATGGGCACCACGAACAGATCCGGTTGCACCAGCACGTCGGCCGCGCCGGAGACGTCGGCGGGCCCGGCGAACAGGTACCACTCGGGATGGCGCCGGAGATACGTTGTGAGAGCATCGTGCAAGCGCTCGACGACCACCTGGTGCCACATGCGCGGAGCGGGCGTCACCAGCAGCTCCCCGTGCACCGTCTCGTACCGGTTGCCGTCCTCGGGGAGCGCGCGCACCATCTCGGCCGTGTAATACACCGGCGCCGCCATACCCATATGATCCAGTCCTCGGCGTGGGATTGGCAAGTGAGAGCCACAGCTCGAAGCTGCGGCCGGCCGCGTGCGTCAGTGGTCTCGTTTCATTCCCCGGAGGAGCGAAGCCATGCGGCGCGCCGTCGAATGACCAAGACCGAGCGCCGGCTCACTCCCTCCGAGCGCCAGTTCCGAAGTGAATCGTTGACGACACGAGCGTCGCTCCGCCGGTCAACCTCTCCCGTATCCCATCCGTATATCGCTCATGAGTGCACCGGTCGCCGAGGCATGAGCCACGGTCGATCGCATGGCTAACAATGAGGAGATTGCCCAATGAACGTGACGACAGGAGTCGCGCTGCTCGGAGTGACGCTACTCGGCGGCGCTGCCGCGATGCCTTCGGTCGCCCGGCGGCCGGATCTCTCCGGGCAATGGACGTTAAACGCCGCGCAAAGCGACAACCCGCGAGACATGGTCCAGGTGCGCGACAGCGCAGACGGCGGGTCGCGCGGGGGCCGGCCCGGCGGTGGGCACCCCGGGATGGGGGGAGGTCGTGGGGGCTTTGGCGGTCGGGGAGGCTACGGCCGCGGTCGTGAGGGCGGGGCACGCGGTGGGATGAGCGACGAGCAGCGCCAGCGGATGCGCCAGACGATGCAGCTCGTGTTCAATGCGCCCCAGGCACTTACGATCGTGGAGACCGACTCGAGCGTCTCGTTTGCATCCGAGAGCGGCGCGGCGCTGGTGCTCCACAGCGGCGGCCGGAAGGTCACCCAGAAAGTAGAGGGGGGTGGGGACGTCGAGATCACCGGCCGCTGGCAGGGGAGCGATTTCGTCGTCGAGCGCACGGTGTCGGGTGGCGGGAAAGTCACCGAGGACTATCTCCGCCCCCAGGATGGGAAGCAGCTCTTCGTGATCGTCAAATCCGAGGGGGGGCGCGGTCGCTCGATCGAGTTCCGGCGGGTGTACGACGGCACGCCTCCTTCATGAGTCGCCCACTCTCGCGCCAAGCCCCGGGGCTCTCAGCCCGGGGAAACCGATTGAGCTAGAGCGGCCGGAACAACTCCGACACCGAGAGCACGAGCGGCTCGGCGGCCCCCGCGGGGTGCCACTCCACCCGCTCGTGCTCCACTGCCGGCAGCGCTGCTTCGGGCGCCCACACTTCCACGAGCCGCTGCTCGGCGTCCACGATCCAGTAGGTGGGGACGCGCATTTCTTGATACAGCCGGCGTTTCGTGAAACGGTCGCCGCGGGCCGTGGTAGGGCTCAGAACCTCCACGACGAGCAGCAGGTGCTTGATGTGGGCCCAGTCGAGTGCGCGGAGCTCGTCCGTGGGAACGACGAAGAGATCCGGTTGCACCAGCGTGTCGGGGCTCCAGGAGATGTCCGCGGGAGACCACAGCACGTGACCCGCGGGCGTGCGCTGCAGGTACAGGTCGAGCGCGCGAAACAACCGGGCCAGCACTACCTGGTGCCACGTGCGCGGAGCGGGCGTCACCAGCAGCTCCCCGTGCACCGTCTCGTACCGGTTGCTATCGTCGGGGAGCGCGCGCACCATCTCGGCCGTGTAGTAGACCGGCGCCGCCATACCCATATGATCGAGTCCTCGGCCTGGGATTCGCAAGTGAGCAGCACGGCTCCAAGCTGCGGCCGACCGGGCGCGTCAGTGGCCTCGTTTCATTGCTCGGCGGATCGAAAGCATGCCCTACTGGCGCCGGGCGCCAGCCTGGGGATCCCGGAACCAATCAGGCTCTGGCCCATGTAACTTGAACGGCGTGACGACGCCCGAGCCGCTCCCCCTGCCCGACGACTCCTGGGCGGTCGACGAACGATCCCTGCAGCTGTTTACCGAACAGCTCCGGGAAGCCCCGGCCGAGCGCGCCTGGCACGAGCTGCGGCGCGAGGCGGAACGGATCGCCCTGGTCCCCGGCTTCGACCGGCTGATCACCCTCGACGCCAACGCGATCAAGGAGCTGCCCCACCAGATCGACGTGGCCCAGCGGGTGCTGCGCGACATGGGCGGCCGCGCCATCCTGGCCGACGAGGTGGGCCTCGGCAAGACGATCGAGGCGAGCATCATCTACAAAGAGCTCGCGATCCGCGGGCTCGCCCGCCGCGTGTTGATCCTCACGCCCGCCTCCCTCGTGGGCCAGTGGCAGGGCGAGCTCGAGGAGAAGTTCTTCGAGCACTTCGACACTCCGAACGATCCCGACGACTGGCACGGCGTCACCCGGGCAATCGTGTCGCACGACCGCGCGCGCTCGCGCCGCCACGCCGATGAGATCCTGCGGCACCGCTGGGACCTGGTGATCGTGGACGAGGCGCACAAGGTGAAGAGCCACCGCGGCGCCACCTACCAGTTCATCGAGAAGATCGAGCGCGACTTCATCCTGCTGCTCACGGCGACGCCGCTCCAGAACGACCTGCGCGAGCTGTACAACCTCATCACCCTGCTCCGGCCGGGCCAGCTCGGCACCTGGCAGGAGTTCAAGAGCGTGCACCTGGTCGCCGGCGACCACCGCCAGCCCCGTGACCCCGCTGCCCTGCGCGTGCTGACGCACGAGGTGATGATCCGCACCCGGCGCTCGAGCGTGGTGGACGACCTGGACCTGCCGCCGCGCCGGCCCCGACACCCCGAGGTCCGCCTCACGCGCGCCGAGACTGATCTGTACGAGCGTACCACCGAGTTCCTGCGCAAGCTCTATCGCGAAGGCTTCATTCAGCCGGCCGAGCAGGAAGAGGCGGAAGACGGCGCGCTGCGCCGGCGGCCGACCAAGAAAGGGATTTTGCAGCTCGCGGTCATCCACCTGCGCCAGCGGCTGTGCTCTTCCTCGCGGGCGCTCGCCGAATCGCTCGAGCACCTGGCGCAAGGCGAGCGCATCAGCCCCGCGTACCGCGCCATCGCCAAGCAGCTCGCCAAGCGGGCGCAGGCGGTGAAGACCCACGCCAAGCTCGAAGTGCTGACCGAGCTGCTGCGCCAGACGCCCGACCGCGTGGTGGTCTTCAGCGATCACCGCCCCACCATTCAGCTGATCGAAGAGCGCGTCAAGCAGCTCGACCGCAAGCCTATTGTCTACTGGGGTTCCCACTCGACCGCCGAACGGGACAAGCGCATCCGCGCCTTCCACGACGACAAGCGCAGCGTCTTGATCGCCAGCCGCGCCGGCAGCGAAGGACGCAACCTCCAGTTCTGCAACGTGCTCGTGAACTACGACCTGCCCTGGAACCCGATGGTAGTGGAGCAGCGCATCGGACGGCTGCATCGCATCGGGCAGAAGCGCGAGGTCCACATCGTGAACCTCGCCGCGGCGGGGACGATCGAGTCCTACATCCTCCAGCTGCTCGATCGCAAGATCAAGCTGTTCGAGCTGGTCGTGGGCGAGCTGGACCTGATCCTCGGCGAGTTCGGCGGCGCGCAACAGTTCGAAGGCCGGCTCGCCGAGGAGTGGCTCGCCGCCGAGAGCGAAGCGGACTTCGCGCGCCGGGTGGAAACGATCGGCGCCGACATCGAGAAGAGCAGCGCGGCGGGCAAGGAGCAGGAGCAGCTCAACTCCCTCATCGCGCCGGATGACAACGCCATGCGTCTCGAGCGCCGGTTCGAGACGCTGTCGGTCCCCGGCCGCCTGCGACTCGGGCTTGGCACCAGCCAGCTCGTCAAAGCCGCCGGCTGGGACGCGAAGCGCCACCAGCTCGGCGTGCACGTGAAGGAAGTGCTCGAAGCGCTCGAGTCAATCGAGCCGATCGGGGGCGTCACGACGCCGCAGCCGGCTGGCCATCACCCCGAATACGGGGAGCTGGTGCGGCTCACCGGCATGAGCAGCACCGGACGCGCCATCGCGCTCGTGGCGCAGGTGGAGCGCCTTCCCCTGGTGCTGGTGGACATTGAGGCGGACCCCGCCGCGTGAAACGCCGCCGGAAACCCCAGCGCAAGACCCCGCGCAAGCCTCTCCCCCAGCCGCCCTCGCCCCCTCCGGGGCCCGCGGCGGCGAGCGAGACCGATCCGCTCGCCGACGCGCGCATCCGGCCGCTGCTCGAGCGCTACTGCGCGCTCGCCGGTGTGAAACAGGCCGCCCTCGGCCCCGATCACTCCGAGCTGAAGCTGCCCCAGTCCGAACGGCCGTTCTTTAGGGACCGCGAATCGCTGCGCGTGGCGTTCTCGCTCGACGCGCTCGAGCGCGACCCCGATGCCGAGATTGTCGTGCTCGGCAGCCCCTTCCTCTCCCAGCTGCTCGAGGCGATCCGCGCGCGCGCGGCGCGGCTCTCACTCGGTCTGATCGCGTCGGCAGCCGCGAGCGATCCGCAGGGCGTCGAGCTGACGATTCCCGTGCGGGACGGCACCGCCAAGCGGGGCGCGACCAAGCTGGCCGTGCATCCCGTGGGCCGGCTCGTCGCGCGCGTGGTGCTGCGCGCCGGGGCCGGCGTCGAGGAAGCGGTGGTGGAAAGCGACGTGTACGACCTGTCGGCCGGCGCCAAGGTGGATGACGAGGTGGCCGGCCTGTTCCGGGACCTGGAGGCGGGCCGGGTGCAACCCGCGGATCCTTCGATCGCGGGCGCCGCGGCACTGATCCCCGCGCGGGAGCCCGCGGACTTGCTGCGGCTCCTCCTGAGCCATCTCCGGGAAAAGTCGGCGGAGCGGGTTGCCGCGCGCCGCGCCGCGGCGGAGCAGGAGCTCGCCGTCGAGCTCGGCAGGTTGGACCGCTACTTCGAGTCGATCCTGAAAGAGCAGGCCGACCCGGAGGCGATTGGAACCGTCAGCGCGCTCGCCGAGCGTCGCCGCACCGAAGAGATGCGGCGCAGCCAGGTGCGCGCCATCGTGCATCCCCTGCAGCTCATCGAGGCTGCGGTTCTCATGCAGCGCGCCGAGTGGCAGCTCGAGTCGGCCCGGGGGCGGAGCGCGACGTTCAGCGCCCAGCGGCCCCTGAGTGGAGCGGCCTGGAGCGTGACGTGTCCGCATTGCGGCCGCCCGCCGGCGGCCTTCGTGATCTGCAGGCACGACCACTGTGGCTGTGACGCCTGCTCGTACCGTTGCTCGGTGTGCGCCGAAGACTTCTGCACGGATCACGGTGTGGCGGAGTGTCGCGTGGATGGGCAACCGGTGTGCGACGAGCACGTGCGGGTGTGCCCGTCGTGTCGGCTCGAGCACTGCACCGCGCATGAGGGTGTCTGCGCCGAGGACGGGCATAAGGCCTGCTCCGCGTGCCTCGCGCCGTGCGGCAGCTGCGGCCGGGAGGTCTGCAACCGGCACGCGCAGCGCAGCCAGGTGGACGCGCCCCAGGGAAGCCGCCGGCTGTGCGCCGCGTGCCTGCGGTACTGCGAGGGCGGGACCAACGAGCCGGTGGGCGTGGACGAGGTGACGCAATGCGCGAGCTGCGGCAAGTCGGTGTGCACGGCGCATCAGGCGGTGTGCGCCGTGGATGGACAGGTGCACTGCTCGACGCACCTGCGCCGCACCGACAAATCGCGGCGCCTGGTCTGCGCGCGGCACCGGGCCACATGCGCCGAGGAGCCGGCGGCGCTGTTCGCGTCCGATGAGGTCGAGGCGTGCGCGACGTGCGGCAAGCTGGTCTGCGCCGGCCACTCGGCCGAGTGCGTCGCGGACAACGAGCGGCACTGCGTCACCCACCTCGAGCCGCTGGCGGACGCGAATGGCTCGTACGGCTGCGCCCAGCACCGCACAGCGTGCCACGTGGACGGCCAGACCTTCTCGCTCAAGGGTGTGAGCGAGTGTCCGATCTGCGGAAAGGGCGCGTGCGAACGCCATCGCGCCGCGTGCGGGTATTGCGGCCGGCGCGTGTGCAGCGCGGATTTGAGTCCCGGCTCACGCCGTTGCACCACGTGCGCGGAGCTCGCCGCCGTGAGCGATCTCCCGGA
>JBGPDL010000092.1:0-9060 GCA_041482275.1 Gemmatimonadota bacterium
AAAGCGGGCATCGTTACGAACCCGATCGAACACGCCGCTCCGCAGCAGGCCAGGCCGTGCAACCCGCGGAGCCGCTTCATACCAATGCAGCGACGCATCCACATCCCCGAGCCATGCGTAGTACATCCCCAAGCCTTCGGGCGTCGTCCAAGTGCCGCGGCTCGCTCGGACCGCCGCCGCCAACGAGTCGACGATGGCCGCGGCTTTCCGGTGACGCCCGAGGGCCTCGAGACACATGGCCTTAAGGTGCGGCTGGCTGCCGAAATCGAGCGCGAGGCATTCGGCAGGACGGCCGAGCAGCAAGAGGGCGAGCCCTTCGTTGCGAATCCGAATCGGGGCTGTCTCGACGGCGGCGGCGGCTCGTCGGGCCTCTCGCAGCGCGACGTCGTAGCGGCGAGCGTTAAGCGCCGCTGAGCTGAACGCCATACGGAATCCCGGCGCCAAGGGGTCGAGGTCTGTGGCCGTCTGCGCCTCCGCGAGGGCCTCCGAGTCGCGGCCGGCGTCGCTCAGGGCGCCCGTAGCAAAGCCGTGCACTTCGCCGGAATTCGGCCGGAGGGCCACGGCTCGCGCGAGGTCCCGTGCCGCCGAATCGTACGAAACTGCCGCCCCTATGATGAAAGCGAACCCGCGAGCGGCGAACCCTTCGGCGAGACCCGGGTCCAGCGCGATGGCGCGGTCCGCGAGCACGATGGCCCGCGCGAGCGCGGAGATGGGCTCCGGGCCACCGGGGTACTGGAAGTTGATGAAGAGGGTCAAGGCGCTGGAGAGGCCTGCGTAGGCGGGCGCGTAGGCGGGCGCGTAGGCGGAGTCGACGGCCAGCGCTTCCTCGAACGCGGGAACGGCGCGCAACAACCCATCGCGCGTGCGCAGCTGCCGCCAGTAGGTGCCGCGGAGATAGGCATCGTACGCGGCCGGCTGTTCGGTGCGCGATCCGGCGCCCAGGGGACGCAGACCCTGCACGCTCGCCAGCAGTGCCCTGCTCACGTCTCCGGCAATCTCTTCCTGAACCCGGAAGACATCCTTGAGATCTCGTTCGTATGTTCTCGCCCACAAGTGCGCGTCCGTCTTGGCGGCGATGAGCTGGGCGTTCACCCGCACCCGGCCTCCAGCGCGACGGACGGACCCCTCCAGCACGTGGTCGACCCCCAGCGTGTCGGCGATCCGTGACAACGTCAGGTGGCTGCCCTTGAGGGCCACGACCGACGTGCGGGAGATGACCTTGAGATCGCGGATCTGGGCGAGCTGCGTGATGATCTCGTCGGTCATTCCGTCGCTGAAGTACTCGTCCTGCGGTCCCCCGCCGATGGTCTCGAAGGGCAGCACTGCCACCGAGGCGGCATAGACCGGCGCGCTCACACTCGCTTGTCGCGCGTGATGCCACGGCCTCCATAGGGCGAGACCCCCACTGAGCGCGGCCAGAGCGAGGCCAACGCCCAACGCGGCGCGCAGACGCCGGGACCCGCCTCTCGCGGGCAGCGCCACCGCGGGGACCGGGCCGCCCAGCGCCTCGGCAAACTGGAGCGCGGTCGCGTAGCGATCCGCTGGTAATTTTGCGAGCGCGCGGCCCAACGCCTCTTCGACGGCCGCCGGCACCGTCGCGCGGGCGGTGCGGAGCGGTGGCACCGGATCCATCGTGTGCCGAGCGAGGATCGCCTGCGCAGTCCCGCCGAGGAACGGCGGATGCCCTGCGAGCATTTCGTAGAGCACGCACGCCAGACTGTACACGTCGCTCCGGCCGTCGAGCGCCCCGCCCCCCGACGCCTGCTCGGGGCTCATGTAGAGCGGGGTGCCGATCGCGATGCCCGTGTGCGTCAGTTTGTCGCCGCCCGCCGCCGTGATCGCCCGCGCGATGCCGAAGTCCGTGACGACCGCTTCGCCGCTCTCGAGCAGGATGTTCTCCGGTTTGATGTCGCGGTGCACGACGTCGTGGCTGTGGGCGTAGGCGAGCGCGCCCGCGACCTGGCGCGTGATCGCCAGAGCGTCTTCCAGCGGCAGCTGCGTTTCCCGGGAGAGACGCTCGCGCAGCGATTCTCCTTCGACGTACGGCATGACGTAATACAGCACGTCGCCGGCGGCGCCGGAGTCGTACAGCGGGAGGATGTGGGGGTGGTGGAGCTTCGCGGCGATCTGGATCTCGCGCAGAAACCGTTCCGCGCCCAAGGCCGCGGCGATCTCGTGGCGGAGGACCTTGATGGCGACGGCGCGGTCGTGTCTCCGATCGCGGGCGAGGAACACCACCGCCATCCCGCCGCGGCCGAGCTCCCGCTCAAGCGCGTAGCGGTCCGCCAGGGCCGTCCGGAGACGCTCCTCAAGATCGCGCATACGCGGCCAAGATAGGACCTTCCCACCATCTGGTTAGCGGAACGAGCACGGCGATCGTGCTGTCCTGGGCCGGCGCTTGTCCGGAAAGCGACTGGAGGCAGCACGCCAGACCGGCCGGTGAGCCGTATCTCACTGCGCCTCCCAGCTTCAGCGCACCCCGCCCATAAGCCGCTGAACCGGCTTGATGAGCACGAACATGACCGCCGCGGCGCCCAGCGTCACGGCGGCGGTGACGCCGAACAGCGTTGGCAGTGGGGTGGTGCTGATGAATCCCGCGGACCAGCCGGCGAGCTTGTTGCCCACGGCGTTGGAGAGGAAGAACACGCCCATCATGACCCCGACCACTTGCTTGGGCGCGAGCTTAGTCACCGCCGACAGCCCGACGGGGCTCAAGCACAGCTCTCCGAGCTCTTCGATGAAGTAGACGCCGACGAGCCATAGCGGGCTGATCTTCACCCCGCCTTGCGCGATGGCTCCCGCCGGCATGAGCAGCACGAACGCCAAGCCCACGAACAGCAGCGCGAGCGCGAATTTCGCCGGCGAGGACGGTTGCCGCGGCCCGAGCTTCACCCACAGCCACGCGAAGATGGGCGACAACAGGATCACGAACGCGGCCTGGATGGACACGAACCATGACGCGTAGAGCTTGATCCCGAGCATCTCGAGGTGAACGTAGCGGTCGGCAAACAGAGCGAGCGTGGACCCCGCCTGCTCGTACGCGCCCCAGAAGAAGGAGGCGAACAGGAAGAACACCGCGACCGCCGCCATACGTCGCCAGTCCTGCGCGGTGAATCGTTCGCTCGGGGTCGCCGTCGCGCTGGCGGCGGGTCCGGGTCGTGAGGCGAGGCGATCGATCGCCGGCTGGAGGCGCCGGCGACCGAGCACGTACTGCACCAATCCGAGAAGCATCCCCACGCCGGCGCAGGCGAACCCAAGATGCCAATCGAACCCCTCCGCGAGCTTTCCAGCGATGAGCGGTCCGAGCAGCGCCCCCAGGTTGATCCCCATGTAGAAGATCGAGAAGCCCGCGTCGCGCCGGCCATCCCCCGACTCGTACAGCGCCCCGACCATGGCGCTGACGTTGGGCTTGAGCAATCCCGTCCCTATCACGATGAGCGTCAGGCCGACGTAGAAGAAGGGCAGCGGGTGAAAGGCAAGCGTGAAATGTCCGAGTGCGATGATGATCCCGCCGATGAGCACGCTGCGATATTGCCCGAGCCAGCGGTCCGCGATGAGGCCCCCGAGGATCGGCGTGACCCACACGCTCCCGACATAGTTGCCGTAGACGCCGCCCGCGTGCGGATCGGTGAAACCGAGCGCCTTCGTCATGTACAGAATGAGGAAGCCGCGCATCCCGTAATAACTGAACCGCTCCCACATCTCGGTGAAGAAGAGCGTAGACAGCCCGCGCGGATGCCCGAACCAGCCGCGGTCGAGAGTGGGGGAGAGGGGAGTCGTCAATCGAACAGCTCGTTCTGGTCGTCCGGCTCCGGCGCCGGCCGGGCCCGCAGCAACTCGCCCACGCGCTGCTCCCACTGCTCCACGTCGAAGTGTTGCTCGGTGAGCAAGGCGCGCCGCAGCACGGGGGAGAACTCGTGGAACGCCGCAAGCAGCTCCGTCACCACCTCGCGCAGTGCCTGGGCCTGGAACCCGCCCTCGGTGGCTCCCATGTCCTCCAGGATGCTCTGCTCGGTGCGCGACGCGACGATCGGCTCGGCGCGCCCCTGTACGAACACGTTGGTCCGGCGCTTGGGGCCACGCTCTTCCTCGATCGGCATCAGTCCCACGATGCCATCCGAGCGCCAGTACTTGCCGTAGCCCAGAAACACCATCCGGTCACGCTTGATGTCCATGGAGCCTCCGGAGCGTCGCCCGTCGTGCGCGGTCCGCGGCTCGCCGAACGCGTCGCGGAACCAGGCCCACACCCGACCGATCACGCTCATTGCCGCCGCCGCTTGAGGATATCCTCCAGCACCACCCGGTCGATCGTGCCGTCCATCCGGACGCGCACGTCGTAGTTCTCCCAGTACATGAAATTGGCGAGCGCCTCGAGGAACGTACGGTTGGCGACACCCTGAGGCGCAGCCAGCCACTTCTCCCGCTCAGTGGCCGGCTCGCGCAGCAGGATCGGCTCGAGCCGCTTCACCACGTCGGGCGTGATCGGGATCAGATCCTCGGGACGGCTGGTGAAAAAGTACAGCTGGTGCAGCCGGTAGAGACGCTCGAGCTCGCGGATCGGGTTCGGATCGTCGTATACGCGGATGTCGATGTAGCGATCGTTCAATCCCAGGTACCCGGCGTTCTTCCGCACCACGAGCAGCGCCGCCGATTCCATCCCGCGCTTGTCGCCCCCGCCCGCTTGTCCCGCCACGAGCGCCGCCAGCAAGCGGTCGGCCAGAGAGCCGTGCGCGCGCTCGAACGCTTCCGCCATGTTCCGCACGGTCTGATCCGACACCATGATGTTGGCCTGCGCCGCATAATCCCGACCCGCGATCAGGGCGCCCTTGCGGCCGACGCGCCCGTCCCCCCGTCCGCCGGTCCGCCCTCCGGCCCAGTCGAAGCACGAATCACCCGTCCAGCTCGCGGACTGCCCACGTGCGTCGATCATTCCGACCTGCCGCTGCGCGGGTCGGGGATCCGACCGCATCACGGTCCGCAGCGCCTCCGGCGCGCTCGCGCCCAGTGCCATCAGCGCCAGTCCCTTGTCGCCGTAGTCGGTGTTGCCGAGCGATTGGGTCGCCACCGCGCCGACGCCCGCCCGGGCCCACGGCACGATCCCGCCCACGTTCGGGAACTTGGACTGCACGGCGACCCCGAGATCGCCGGTGGCCGAGTCGTAGGCGACGATGCTGTAGGTGTGGACGCGCTTGAGCAAATCGGGCGGCCGGGAGGCGGCGTCCTGAAGGACGACGAAGAGCAGGGGGAGCACGCGTCAGTCCTTCCTCATTTTCTTCTTGAGCTCCTGGAGCTGGCGGTCCGCTGCGGCCTCGCGGGCGGCCCGGTCGAGCTGCGCCTTGAGCAGCTCGTCCTGGGCATCGACGTGGGCCCTCGCCCCGCCCGCCGCTTGGAGATCGCGCCAGGCGCGCTCGGCCGTGCGCTCCGCCTCGGTGAGCGGCCGCTCGCGCTCGGCGCGCGCCAGCTGGGCCTGCATGTCGCCGAGCTCGCGCTCGTACAGCGCCAGCTCGTCCTTCTGCGCCGCGAGCTTTTTCTCGAGCACGCCCACCCGTTCGCGATGCTTCGCCGCAAAACGCTGCGCGACGTCGGCGGTTTCCTGGTCTTGGATCTCCGCCGCGAGCCGTCCGCGTCGCTCCGCGTCGGCGAGCCGCTGACGCTCCGCCGCAAGCTCGCGCTCCGTGCGCGCCACCGCCTCGCGCGTTTCCTGGACCGCGACCTTCGCCTCCACCACGGCCTCCCGCATCTGGCGCGCCAAGTCGCGCAAGTCCCCCGGCGGCGTCGCCGCATCCATCGCGGCGCGCAACGCGTCCCGCAGGCGCTCGAACACGGGATGCTAGCTTTTCCGGACCGTCTTGGCGAAGAACGGCGAGAACAGCTGCTCCACCGCGTGCGATTTGCACTTCGGGCAGGACGGCCGCTTGCGGGCGTGCTCTTCGATCCCCTCTTGCTGGCTGAAGCGGGTGCGGCACTGGGTGCAGCGGTATTCGTAGATCGGCATGGCGGGATCAACGTTATTCCGCGCGGAAACAGGGGTCAAGTTGACGCTTCGGCCCCGCGCCCCGATGATTGCGGGCATGCGGAGTCGCGTCGTGTGCGCTGCGCTGGTCGCCGCTGCGGTGACCCCGGCCTGCAACGAGGGGCTGCGTCCGACCACGTGCCCCGGCATTTGCGGCACCGTCACCTACCAGGGCTCCCTCCCGGACAGCCTCAAAGACAGCACCGCGGCGGTGCTCATCGTGGCGTACACCACGTTCCCACAAACGCCGGCGGACCTCTTGCACTTCCAGCCCCCCATTCCGGCGTTCGTGGACACCGGGGGCCCGCCTCGGCGCTATGTCCTGCAGGTCCCCAACGGAACGTACGAGTGGGTACTCGCCGTCTGGGAGAAGAAGGGCGGCTCGCTCGGGCCCCAGAGTGCGGACTCCTTGCTCCGCGAAGTCGGGTTCTACCGCGATGCCGGCGACACCACGTCCCACGGCACGGGGAGGGTGCACGTGACGGGCACCGGAGCGGATTCCATCAACTTCGTGATCGACTTCACCAAGATGCATCGCATCTGCAACTACTTCCCGCCGTGTTGAGGCGGCTGCTGGTTTTCGGGCTGCTCGCGGCGGCGCCGGCACCGGGCCGCGCCCAAGGCACCGCGGTCGTGTACGGCACGGTGCGCGATCCGTTCGGCGGCGGGGTCGCCAACGCCAGCCTCTTCGTGCCCGGCACCGCCCTCAAAACCACTAGCGGGGCGGGCGGTCGATACCTGCTCGCTGGCGTGCCCGCCGGCCGGGTCGAGATCCGGGCCGTCGTCGTCGGGTACCCGCCAGCCGTGCGCACCGCCCTGCTCGGCCCCAGCGACTCGCTCCAGCTCGACTTCGAGCTGCGCGGTCTGGTCGTGCCGCCGGAAGACCTGTACGTGTCCACCACGCAACCGATCATCGTCACCGCGGCGAAGCGTTCCCAGCTGCTCGACCAAGCCGTGACGAGCGTCGCGCTCGTGAGCGACACCGATCTCGCGCGCCGCGCCGTGAGTACCGTGGACGAAGCGGTGAACCGGGCGCCGGGCGTCCTTTTCTTGAACGGTCAGGTGAACATCCGCGGCTCGAGCGGCTTCGTGGAGGGCCTGGGGTCGCGGGTGCTGCTGCTGGTGGATGGCGTGCCCGCCAACCAGGGCGACCGGGGCGGGATCGACTGGGACATGGTACCGCTCGCCGCCGTGGAGCGCGTCGAGGTGGTGAAGGGCGCGGGATCGTCACTGTACGGCTCCGCCGCGCTGGGCGGCGTGGTCAATCTCATCACGCGCGAGATCCCGCTCGGCCTCCATGGCCGGGTGCGCGCCACGGGCGGCGCGTATGCCAACCCCCCGTCCGACGTGTGGCGTTTCCGGGATTACACCGGCGGCCTGGGCGGTCTCGATGCGACCGCGTCGTACGGCCGCGGCGCGCTGCGCGGCAGCTTGACTCTGGGCGGGCGCCATTCCGACGGCTACCGCGAGCAGGACCGGAGCGATCAGTGGGAGAGCGCCGGCAAGGCCGAGTGGCAGCCCCGACCCGGCACGCACGTCACCGCGGCTGGCTCCTGGACCAGCCACCAGTACCAGGTGTTTCCCACGTGGTGCGTGCTCGGCACGTGCGATACGCGGGGGCAGGCGTTCCAACCGTTCATGATCGACTCGTCGGGTCGCGGCAGCTACACCCGCTCGAACAAGGGGCACTTCGCGGCGACCCTGGACCGCACGGTATCGACCGGATTTGCCTGGCAGGCGCGCGGCTCGTGGCTGCGCACCCATTTCACCGACGTAAATCCCGACAACTGGGCGGTCGCGAACCGGTGGGGAGCCGAGTTGCGCGGCGTGGGCCGGAACGCCGGCGGCCGCGTGGTGACGGCCGGCGTCGAGGCGGCGCACGGCGACGTGACGAGCGACATCTTCGGCGACCACACACAGAACGAGGTCGGACCCTACGCCGAGGCGGAGCAGCGAATCGGTCGCCTCCGCCTCACGATAGGCTCTCGGCTCGACTGGCTCGCGGTGGACGGCAGCGAGCGAGCCACGGTCCTGAGCCCGCGGATCGGGGTCGTGGTTCCGAGCCGGGTCGGCACCTGGCGGGCGTCGACGGGGCGCGGCTTCCGCGCTCCAACGCTCGCCGAGCGGTATGTCTCGACCCGCGCCTTCGGGTTCGAGGTCATCCCCAACCCTTCACTCGATCCGGAGACAGCGTGGTCGTTCGAGGTCGGCAACGCGCTGCCGTTGCGCGCCTGGGGGCGGCTCGACGCGGCGCTGTTCTGGACGGAGGCCCGGCAGCTGCTCGAGCCAACCTTCGTGCTCGTGGTGGATCCGGTGACGAAGGATACCGTGCAGAAGATCCAGATCCAGAACGTCTCCCGCGCGCAGCTGCGCGGGCTCGACCTGTCCCTGACCGTCACACCGCTTGGCCCGGCGTTCACCGCCACCGTGGCCTACCTGCTCCTCGACACGCGAGACTTGGCCACCGACTCCGTCCTGGCGTTCCGTCCCAGGCATCTCTTCACACTGGGGGCCGACTACCGGTGGCATGCGCTCTCAGTGGGCGGAGACTTCCGCTACTCGAGCCGCGTCGAGCGGATCGAGCTCGAGCCGGTGTTCGGGGGCGATCCGCGCGTCGCCGCCCGAGTATTGGACCTGCGCGCCGGGTGGGAACGGGGCCCTCTCGCCGCGCGGCTCCTGGTGACGAATGCGCTCAATTACATCTACAACCTGGTGCCGCGCACACTCGAGCCCGTGCGCACGTTCTCGGTCGTTCTGACCTGGACGTATTAGATTGGTGCGATGATCCCGCTCCCCGGCGCCTTGGTCGCCTTGCTCCTCTCCTCGGTCAGCCCCAACGTCCAAACCGGCCCGCTCGAGGGCACCTGGGAGCTGACGCGCATCTTCCGGTCCGGACCCGCGCCGGCCACCCGCGCGCTGCCGATCGACTCCACCGTGTACATCCGCATTACCCTGGAGACCCATCCGCGCGGATGGATCTCGGGCCGGTTGTACCGCCGCTACCATGGGGTGCCCGAGCACAGCAAGGTCGAAGGCGGACTGCTCGG
>JBGPDL010000093.1:0-8793 GCA_041482275.1 Gemmatimonadota bacterium
CACGAACAGCCAGGCGAGGTCCTTCGCCGATTTGCATTTGGCGTGCGGCTTCAGGTCCGCCTTGGCGGCCGGGTAGGCCTTGAGCACCTTGATGGTCGTCGGAAGCTCCTTCTCCAGCACTCCCAGGTACTGCTCTTTCTCCGTCATGCCCGCCTCCTTGGGGAATCCCCGCTTCAAGCTCGCCTGCTCAGCGGGCCGCCACCAGCCCGGCCACCCCGCCGGCGGTGCGGGCGTTATCTTCCGGGCGACCGCGCTGACGGGGGAGCTATCAACCGGCCTTTCGGCGGACGTTTCGATACCTGGCTCACCGGCCGTCCGCCGTGGACGTTGCTCGCCGCCGGCCTCCTCGCGGTCGGCGGGATCGGCTACCACGATTTCGCGACCGGTCCCGATTTCACACCCATCCTGTTCTACCTCGCGCCGATCGTCTGGGTTGCCTGGTACGCCGGCCGCGGCCCCGGCGCGGTGGTCGCCGGTGCGAGCGGTCTTGCCTGGCTGCTCGCCGATGCACTCACGCATGGGGCCTACGCCCACTGGTCGCTGCCGTACTGGAACGGCGCCCTGCGGCTGGGTGCGCTGCTGCTCGTCTCCGACATCGTGGCCCGCCTGCACGCGGCGCAGACGCGGGAACGGGATTTGGAGCGCATCGACTCCCGCACTGGCGTCCCCAATCTCCGCGCCTTCTACGACCACGCCGCCGCGGAAATCAGCCGCGCCCAGCGCTATCCCCATCCCTTCTCCGTTGCCTGCATGGATCTCGACGAGTTCAAGCTCGTGAACTTCCGGCTGGGGCACGAAGCCGGTGATGCGGTATTACGGTCGGTGGCCCGCGCCCTGACGGGCGTACTGCGCGCGAGCGACATGGTCGCGCGGATCGGCGGGGATCAGTTCGTGGTGCTGCTGCCTGAGGCGGGTGCCGCGCCCGCCCGGCTCACGGTGGAGAAGCTGCGGACGGCTCTCAGCGACGTCGTGCCCGCCCACGGCTGGCGCATCACGGCGAGCATCGGCGTCGCCACGTTTCTCGTGCCTCCCGAGTCGGTGGACGCGCTGCTCGCGGCCGCCGACCGGCTCATGTACCAGGCCAAGCAGAGCGGCACGAACACCGTCGCGCACGAGACTCAGAACGAGGCACCGCCGCGGCGCTGACTCACAGCTGGATCGTCGCTACTGCCCGCACGATGTCGGTCTGAGAGATCACGCCCACCAAGCGGCCGTGCTCTTCGATGAACAGCCGGTGCACGTCCTGCCGCAGCATCTGCTGCGCGGCGGCCCGCAGCTCGGCCGCCGGGCCGATGACCCGGGGCTGGCGTGTCATGATCTCGCTCACCTGCGTCGCCTCGAACAGGCGCTCCCGCGCGACAGGGTCGGCGGTCTCGGCCTCCGCCTCGAGGATGTCGGTGGTGGAGATCACGCCCACGATCTTGCCGGCGCCGTCCACGACCGGCAGGCCGGACACATGCGCGTCGGCCAGGGCCGTCACCGCCTCCGCGATGGTCGCGTCCTCCGGCACGGTCTTCACGTCTCGCTGCATCAGGTCGGCGACTCGCATCATCCCTCCTCGGGTGAAATCGGTGTCCTCAAGAGGAATCGAGCGGCGGCGCCATGAGCGAAGCGTGAAGACAGCATGTAGGTTCCCTGCGACCTCTTCTGGGGACGTGAGCGGGACATGTCGCGGCAGAACATTTCGAGCGGGGCGCCGTGGGAGCCGGTAGTCGGCTATTCCCGCGCCGTGCGCGTCGGCTCGGTCGTGCACGTGGCGGGCACCACCGCCACAGGACCGGACGGTGCCATCGTGGGCATCGGGGACGCCTACGTCCAGGCGGTTCAGGCACTCAAGAATATCGAGCGGGCCCTCGTCCAGGCGGGTGCGTCGCTGTCCGACGTGGTGCGCACGCGCATGTTCGTGACCAACATCGACGATTGGGAGCGGGTGGGCCGGGCGCACGGCGAGGTGTTCCGCGACATCCGGCCCGCCAGCACGCTCGTGGCCGTCAGCCGGCTGGTGGCGCCGGAGATGCTCGTGGAGATCGAGGCGGAGGCGGTGGTCGACGGCGGCGGCGGCGTTTGAGATGAGCTCGGGCTCGGTCTCGCGCTATGACCCGGGAGAACCGCCCGAGCCGGGCGAGACCCGCCGCATGGAGTCGGAGCACTCGCGCGCCGTGGCGCTGGCGCTCGCGGTGGTAGGCGGCGTCTTCGGACTGCACCGCTTCTATACCGGCCGGACGCAGAGCGGCATCTGGATGTGTCTCACCCTCGGCGGAATGGGGCTGTGGTACCTGTATGATGTCGTCGTGATCGCGGCGGGGGACTTCCGCGACGCGGACGGACGGCCCGTATCGCGCTGGGAGGTTTCCGCCGCCGCCGGGCTGCGGCCGACGGATGCCCGGGTAGCGGACCTCGAAGACCGCCTGCTCGGGCTCGAGTCCCAGGTGGGCGAGCTCGCGGAGCGGCTCGACTTCGCCGAGCGCCTGCTGGCACAGGCGCGGGAGAAAGGGACGCTGCCGAAGGGGTGATTCTCTTGTCGGTTTCCTTATGGCGTCTTCATAAAACGTGTCGTAGGTTCTTTGACCCTCCCGCTCAGCTCGTTGGCTTCACCGACGCATTTCCGGGGGTTGGATGAAGATTGGGGTCCCGAAGGAGACCGCGGTCAACGAGCGTCGTGTGGCGCTCACGCCGGACGTCGCCGGCCGCCTGGTGAAGTCCGGCTTGTCGGTCCTGATCGAGCGCGGCGCGGGTGAGGCCGCGTCGTTCGGAGACGAGGCGTACGGTGCCGCGGGGGCGACGATCGTCGCGACGGCCGCGGACCTCTTCGGCCAGAGCGACGTGGTTCTCAAGGTGCAGCCCCCCTCGAGTGACGAGGTGCGGCTGTGCCGCGAGGGCGCGGCGCTGATCGCGCTGTTCCAGCCGTCCGCCGAGCGGGAAGCGGTGTCGCAGCTCGCGGCTCGCAAGGTGACCGCCTTCAGTCTGGCGTTGCTCCCGCGAATCACCCGCGCTCAGGCGATGGATGTGTTGTCGTCCCAGGCGACCGTCGCGGGCTACAAGGCCGTGCTCCTCGGCGCGGCCGCGACCGGTCGCTTCCTCCCGATGCTCGTGACCGCCGCCGGCACGCTCCCGCCCGCCCGGGTGCTGGTGCTCGGCGCCGGGGTGGCGGGGCTCCAGGCGATCGCCACGGCCCGGCGTCTCGGCGCGGTGGTGTCGGCCTTCGACGTGCGCCCGGCGGTGAAGGAGCAGGTGGAGAGCCTGGGGGCCAAGTTCCTCGAGATGCAGGTCGGCGAGCAGGCGGAGGGGGCGGGCGGCTACGCCAAAGAGCTTTCGGAGGAGACCCACCGCCGCGAGCTGGCCTTCATCGCGCAGTCAGTGAAGGATGCCGACATTGTGATCACGACGGCCGCGATCCCGGGCAAGCGCGCGCCGGTCCTCATCACGGCGGACGCCGTGCGGGGCATGAAGCCGGGCTCCCTGATCGTGGACCTCGCCGTCGAGACGGGCGGCAACTGTGAGCTGACCGAGCCGGGCGTCGACGCCGTCCAGCACGGCGTCACGATTCTCGGACCCCTCAATCTCCCGAGCACCCTGCCGGCCCACGCGAGCCAAATGTACGCGCGCAACATCTCGAGCTTCCTGGCGTTGCTCGTCAAGGACGGCGCGCTGCAGCTCGACTTCGAGGACGAGATCGTGCGCGAGACGTGCGTCACCCATGCCGGGGAGATACGGAAGTCATGATCGACGCCTTGATGGCGGCCCAGGCCGCGCCGGTCGAGCCGGCGGCAACCGACTACTGGTCCATGCTGTTCGTGTTCGTGCTGGCGACGTTCATCGGGCTGGGCGTGATTCGGCGCGTGTCCCGGCTGCTCTACACCCCGCTCATGTCGCTCACGAACGCGATCTCGGCGATTGCGGTCGTCGGGTCGATCGTCGTCACGGGTGCGGACTACCCCCCGACGATCCGCATCCTCGGTGGGGTCGCGCTGTTCGCCTCGATGACCAACATCGTCAGCGGGTTTATGATCACGGACCGCATGCTGAAGATGTTCAAGAAACAATGATCCACGCGCTCGTTCAGCTCGCCGCCGTCCTGGCGACGGCGTTGTTCATCTTCTCGCTGCTCTGGATGAACGACCCGAAGACCGCCCGCCGCGGCGTTATCGCGGGTGTCGTCGGGATGCTCGTGGCGGTTGTTGCGACCTGGATCCAGCCCGAGATCATCCACCACGGCTGGATCGTGCTCGCGATCGTCGCGGGGTTCATTGTCGGCGTCCCGCTGTCGCTGGTGCCGCTCACCGCCGTGCCGCAGCGGACGGCGTTGTCGCACGCGTTCGGCGGGCTCGCGGCCGGGCTGGTGGGAACCGCGGAATATTTCCTCGGGGTGGGCGTGGGTGGGGAGCACCTCACGGCGTTCCGGATGGGCGCCATCGTCGCCGAGGTGATCCTCGGGTTCCTGACGTTCACCGGGAGCCTGATGGCCACCGGCAAGCTGCAGGAGGTCAAGTGGATCCCGCAGCGGCCGGTCACGTACCCGGGGCAGAACGTCGTCAACATCGGGGTCCTGGTGATCGCCGTGGCGCTGGGCGTGCTCGTCGCCATGCACCCGGTCGAGGCGTGGTCGGCACGGGCGTTCATCGGCATAGCCGGCCTCGCGCTGCTCTTCGGCGTGCTGCTGATCATCCCGATCGGCGGCGCCGACATGCCTACCGTCATTTCCATCCTGAACTCTTACGCCGGGCTGTCGGCAGTCGCGATGGGCTTCGTGCTGAACAACAAGCTCCTCGTCACGGCCGGCGCGTTGGACGGCTCGAGCGGCCTGATCCTCTCGATCATCATGTGCCGGGCGATGAACCGCTCGTTCACGAACGTCTTGTTCGGTGCGTTCGGCACGGTGCAAAAGAGCGTGGCCGTGGGGGAGCAGAAATCGTGGAAACAGGAGACGGTCGAGGGCGCCGCGCAGCTGCTCGAGCAAGCGCGACTCGTGGTCGTCATTCCGGGATACGGCATGGCCGTGGCCCAGGCCCAGCACAAGGTGCGCGAGCTGTACGACCAGCTGACCAAACGCGGGATCACAGTCAAGTTCGCCATCCACCCGGTGGCGGGGCGAATGCCGGGTCACATGAACGTGCTGCTCGCCGAGGCCGACATCCCGTACACCGCGCTGGTCGAGATGGAGGAGATCAATCCCGAGATGCCGCAGTGCGACGTGGCGCTCGTCATCGGCGCGAACGACGTCGTGAATCCGGCCGCGCGCTACGCCAAGGATAGCCCCATCTACGGCATGCCGATCATCGCCGCGGACAAGGCCCGCACCTGTCTCGCCATCAAGCGGAGCAAGAAACCCGGCTTCGCGGGCATCGACAACGAGCTGTACGTGCAGGACAACACCTGGATGCTATTCGGCGACGCGAAGGCCGTCATCGGCGACCTGGTGAAGCAACTCGCGGGCGGGAGCGGCATGCACTAGGCCTACCCGTTCGGCCGGCGCGCTTGACGTGCTTCCCGGCGCGCGGCAGCTTCACCGCTCCATGATCTCCCGCCCTTGGTTGCCGCTCGCCCTCGTGTGCTGGCTCGCATCGCCGGGCCGCAGCCGGGTGCCGGCCGACGACTCGCTGCTGCTCCGCATGCCGACCGTGAGCGCCGACGCCATCGCGTTCGTCTACGCGGGCGACCTCTGGCTCGTGCCGCGGGCCGGCGGCGAGGCGCGCCGGCTGACCAGCGCGCTCGGCCTCGAGACCCACCCGTGTTTCTCCCCCGACGGCCGGTGGATCGCGTTCAGCGCCAACTACGGCGGCAATGCGGACGTCTACGTGATCGCGGCCGAGGGTGGCGAGCCGCGACGTCTCACGTGGCACCCCGAGCCGGACCTCGTGCAGGGCTGGACGCCTGACGGCAAGCGCATCGTATTCGCGTCGTCGCGCGGGTTCATCGAGGACTTCAACCACCTGTACGCCGTCGCGCGCGAGGGCGGGCTCGAGGAGCCGCTGCCCATGCCTACCGGCGAGCGGCTCGCCTACAGCCCGGATGGCGCCCGCATCGCGTATGTCCCGGTGCGCCGCACGTGGCACGAGCAGACGTGGCGCCGCTACCGGGGCGGCCAGCAGCCGTGGATCTGGCTGTTCGACGTGCGCAGCCGGGACGTCGAGCCCGTCCCGCACGACACCGCGGGCGAAGACTGGCCGATGTGGATCGGCGACGTGGTCTACTTCCTGTCCGACCGCGACGGCACGATGAACCTGTACGGGTACGATCTCCGCGCCATGCAGGTGCGGCAGCTCACGCGCCACGCGGACTTCGACATCAAGTCGGCGTCGGCGGGAGCGGGGATGATCGTGTACGAACAGGGCGGTCGCGTGCACTTGTTCGACCCCGCCGGCCGCGGCTCCGCCCCGGTACACATCCACGTGGACCCGGACCTGCCGTCCGCACGCCCCCATTGGGCCAGCGCCGTGCCGTTCATCCAAAACGCCGATCTCTCCCCCACCGGGGCCCGCGCCGTGTTCGAAGCGCGCGGCGATATCTTCACCGTGCCGGCGAAGAAGGGCGACGCCCGCAATCTCACTGCGACGCCGGGAGTGGCCGAACGCTACCCGGCGTGGTCGCCCGATGGGCGACGCATCGCCTACTTCTCGGATTCCGGGGGCGAGTACCACCTCGTGCTGCGGGAGCAGAGCGGGCTCACGGCCGAGACCGTGATCCCCCTCGCCGATCCCTCGTTCTTCTACACGCCGCGCTGGTCGCCCGACTCCAAGCGATTGGCGTACACGGACAAGCGGTTGCATCTGTGGACGCTCGATATCGAGAAGCGCCAGCCGGTGCTCGTGGACACGGATCTGTACGACCATCCCGAGCGCAGCATCAATCCGGCCTGGTCGCCGGACGGCAAGTGGCTGAGCTACACCAAGCGGCTCCCCAATCACCTGCGCGGCGTGTTCGTCTACGAGATCGCCACGGGGAAGAGCCGCCAGGTGACCGACGGCCGGAGCGACGCGGTGTGGCCCGCGTTCTCGGCCGACGGCAAGTACCTCTACTTCGCGGCGAGCACGAACTACGGGCTCAACACGGGATGGCTCGACCTCACCTCGTTCGAGCGTCCGGTGCGGCGCAGCCTGTACGTGGCGGTGCTCGACGCGTCCGCCCCCTCGCCGTTCGCGCCTGAGAGCGACGAGGAGCCCGCCAAGCCGGCGGTGCGGCCCGCCGCGCGCGACACGTCCAAGGCCGCGCCCGACACCCTGCCTACCGTGAAGATCGACTTCACGGGTCTCGACCAGCGCATCCTCGCGCTCCCCGTGCCCGAGCGCGACTACTCGAGCCTCCTGGCCGCCGCCGAGGGCCGGCTGTTCTACCTCGAGAGCGTCCCGAACCAGCCGGGCTTCCTGCTGCATCGCTTCGATCTGAAGGAACGGAAGGCCGACGATTTTCTCGCGGGTGTGACGGGCTACTCGGTGAGCCGCGACGGCAAGAAGCTCCTGTACGCGGCGCCGGGGAACGCCTACGGCATCGTCGCCACCGACGGCAAGGCCGTGGTGGGCGACGGCAAGCTCG
This sequence comes from Gemmatimonadota bacterium, assembly GCA_041482275.1. Lineage (GTDB taxonomy): Bacteria > Gemmatimonadota > Gemmatimonadetes > Gemmatimonadales > GWC2-71-9 > AG41. Next base: position 7,531 of record JBGPDL010000093.1, read on the forward strand.
ACCTGGCCGGCCTGCAGACATACGTGGACCCGCGCGCCGAATGGACGCAGATGTTCGATGAGTTCTGGCGCATCGAGCGCGACTTTCTCTACGACCCGGGGATGCACGGCGTGGATTGGCCGGCCGTCAAGGCGCGCTACCGGCCCTTCCTGGCACACGTGGGGCACCGCAGCGACCTCACCTATCTCATTCAGCAGATGATGGGTGAGATCGTGCTCGGCCACATGTTCGCGGGCGGCGGGGACGATGGGAAGCTGGACACGGTGAAGGTCGGGCTGTTGGGCGCGGATTACAGCGTCGAGAACGGCCTGTACCGGTTTGCCCGCATCTACGGCGGCTTGAACTGGAACCCGGATCTACGCGCCCCCCTCACCGAGCCGGGGGTGAGCGTCGCGGCCGGAGACTATCTGCTGGCGGTGAACGGCGGCCCGCTCACGCCGGCGACCAACCTCTACAGCGCGTTTGAGAACACCGCCGGCCGCCAGACCGTGTTGCTCGTGAACGGGCGGCCCGCGCGGGACGGCGCCCGCAGCGTGACCGTCGTGCCGGTCGAGAACGAGACACCGTTGCGCAACCGGGCGTGGGTCGAAAACAACCGTCGGCTGGTAGACTCGCTGTCGGGGGGCCGGGTGGCGTACGTATGGCTGCCGGACACGTACTCCGGTGGTTACGCCTACTTCAACCGGTACTACTTCTCCCAGCTCGACCGCCAGGCGGTCGTGGTGGACGAGCGGTTCAACCATGGCGGCGACGTGGCGGACTACGTGCTCGATCTGCTCAACCGCCCGGTGCTCGCCTACGTCGCCACACGGGAAGGGCGCGTCATTCCGTCTCCGCTCGCGTCGATCTTCGGGCCCAAGGTGATGGTGATCAACGAGTACGCGGGCTCGGGGGGCGACGCACTGCCGCTCTATTTCCGGCGCCGCGGTCTTGGCAAACTGGTCGGGAAGCGCACCTGGGGTGGGCTCGTCGGCATCTGGGATTACCCCGTGCTGATCGACGGCGGTTTCGTGACGGCGCCGCGCGGCGGCCTCTTCAGCCCGTCCGGCGCCTGGGACGCGGAGAACCAAGGCGTGCCACCCGACTTCGACGTCGACATGACTCCGAAGCTCGTGCTCCAGGGCCGCGACCCGCAGCTCGAGAAGGCGGTGGAGGGGGTGCTCGACGAGCTGCGGCGCAACCCACCCCCGCCGCGCGACCGAGCGCACCCTCCCTACCCGACGCGCGGCCGCACGCCGTAGCGCGCGCGGGGTCGCGCGGTGG
>JBGPDL010000094.1:0-8102 GCA_041482275.1 Gemmatimonadota bacterium
CGGCGACCCCTGCCGCGCCACCACGATCTTGCCGGGCTCGGCGGCCGACATCACCGCCAGCCCGTAGGTGCCTTCGACGTGGGAGAGCGCCGCGATCACGCGCGTCTCGAGCGTGTCGCCGGGCGCATCTTCGATCAGGTGGGCCAGGGTTTCGGTGTCGGTCTCGGTGGTGAAGCGGTGGCCCGCCGTCTCGAGCGCGGCCCGCAGGAGGTCGGCGTTCTCGATGATGCCGTTGTGCACCAGCGCGATGTCGCCCCGGCAGTCGCGATGCGGATGGGCGTTGACGGTGGTGGGCGCGCCGTGCGTGGCCCAGCGCGTGTGCGCGATGCCGCTGGTGCCGCACACCGGCTCGAGCGCGAGCTGCTGGCGCAGCGCCTCGACCCGGCCCGCGAGCTTCACGACCGCCACGCCGGTGCCGTTCTGGACCGCGACCCCGGCCGAGTCGTAGCCCCGGTACTCGAGCCGGTGCAGCCCGTCCACCAGGATCGGCGCGGCTTCACGCCCACCGATGTACCCGATGATGCCGCACATGCTTCAGGAATCCTTTACGGGAGGGGACGGCGGGCGCAGCAGCTCGTCCCGGCCCGCCAGTCCGAACCGGTTCAGCTGGGCGAGCTTCTCGACGAGGCTCCTGGTCAGGTCGTGGGGTCCGAGCACCGCGCCGCAGCGGGCGCACAACACTCCGGCGACCGCACCAACGCGCAGCGCGCCGCCGTATGGCGGGCGCGCCGCAGGATCCGTTGCACTACAATGCCGACACAACATCGTGCTCCCATGCTATTCAAGATTGAGGCCGCGGCTCCCGGCCGGGCGCCCCGCCGCCGGCTGGGGTAACCGCCGCAGGTGCGTTACAGCGTTGTTGGCGGTTCACCGCGAATCGGGGCCCGGTGGCGTGCGGGGCCTCGCCACAACCACCCCGCCGCCAACGAGTTGCCGGGCGACCCTCCGGCGCACGAGTCCTGCACACAACTGAACGCCGGTGGCAGAGCGGCGGTACGGAACACACGCCCTGACGTGTCGGTTCATCCCAACCTGTAAGGGCTTTCCCCATGACGGACGCCGCGGCTGCCCCACGCTCTCCGCTGGTGCTGCTCGCCAACGCGCACGAATGGGTCTCCCGCTCCCTCGAGAGCGTGCTCCGTCCCGCGGGGTACGCGGTCGTCAAGGCGTACAGCGGGACGGACGCGCTGGAGATGGCGCGGCGCGCGGGCGTCGACGCGATCATCCTCGACGCCGCACTCCCCGAGACCGACGTGCTGGTGCTGTGCCGCGCGCTGCGCGTCGATCCGTACGTCACCCCCAGCACGCCGATCCTCGTCACCATGCCGAAACCGCTCACCCGGCCCCAGGTGTTGGACGCGCTGCGCGCGGGGGCGAACGGCGTGTGGGGCCAGCCGCTCGACATCGAAGAGTTCCTGCTGCGGCTGGAAAGCCTGCTGCGCGCGAAGCTCGACGCCGATCAGGCGCGCGACGGCGGCCTGCTCGATCCGCGCACCGGGCTGTACAACACGCACGGGCTCGAGCGTCAGGCCCGCGGGCTCGCGGCCCAGGTGGACCGGCGGGACGCGTCGCTCGCGTGCGTGGTGCTCGCGCCCGAAGCGGACGCCCCCGCCCTGATGGAGTCGCTGGCGCGTACGCTGCGCGCCGTGGCCCGCACTTCGGACACCGTGGGCCGGCTGGGCGCGCGCGAGTTCGCCGTGCTCGCCCCCGACACCGACGGCGGCGGCGCGGTGAAGCTGTTCGAGCGGCTGGTCGGGGTCCTGCAGAAACGGCGTGGCGCGGAGCAGACGACGCTGCGACTGCGCGCCGGTTACGACGCCCGGTCGGGCTTCCGCACCGCGGCGCTCGATCCGGCGGCACTGCTCGAGCGCGCGCGGACCGCGCTGCGGACGGCGGAGCAAGCGGACAGCAACGGCGGCGGCGTGATCCGGCCCTTCGTGAGCCGGCCCACGCCGCACTAAGCGGGCCTAGCGCGCAGCGGTCTCTTCGGCGGGACCGCGCAGCACGTGCGCGTCCGCGGCCGCCGGCTCGTCGTGCACCTCGTAGCCTTCGAGATAATAGGAGTAGTAGCGGTACGCCCCCCCCGGCCGCACGTCGTTCAGCACCGCCCCGAGCACCCGCACCGGCAGCTGCGTGAGGATGCCGAGCTTCGCTTCCGTGAGCTCGCGGTCGCTGAAGCCGGTGCGCAGCACCAGCACCAGGCTACCCGTGACGGTGGCGAGCGCAAACCCGTCGGCTCCCGCCGCGAGCGGCGGGCTGTCCACCACGATCGCGTCGTAGCTGGGCCCCAGCGTCGCGAGCAGGCGGGCCATGGCGGCCGAGCTGAGCAGCGCCGGTCCCGCGTGGCTGCGGAACCCGCAGGAGATGAAAGAAAGGTTCTTGTGACGCGTGACCTGTACCCCCTGCTCGCGCGTGGCCCCGCCTTCCAAGAGATCGGTGAGCCCGGGCCGGCGGGCGGCTCCGAGTGTGCGGTGCAGCCGCCCGCGGCGCACGTCGCCGTCCACCAGCAGGGTGCGGAATCCCGCGTCGGCGAACGCCAGCGCGAGGTTCGACGCCACGAACGACTTGCCGTCGCTCTTGCCGGGGCTCGTGATCGTGACGCGCACCGGCCCGGCGGTGCCATGGCGGTGCAGCACGTTGAGGCGGATGCCGCGCAGTGCCTCGATCACCTGAGCGCCCGCGGCCTCGCGCCCGCCGTTGTGGTTGTCCCAGTCCACATGCGGCACCGCCCCGAGGATCGCGAGGCCCATGGACTGGGTGACGTGCTCGGGGTAGTGCACCCGGCGGTCGGTGCGGTCGAGCACCACCGCGCCACCCACGCCGAGGCCGAGGCCGCCGCAGAACGCGAGCACCACGAGGACCAGAGCCACGTGCCCCAGCGGCTGATCCGGCGCGTTGGCCCGGTCGAGCAGGCGCACGTCGGAGATGGCCGACACCTCCGCCAGGCGCGCCTCCTCGTAGCGCTGCTGCAGGTTGGCGACCACCTGCTCCGCCAGCGTGACCTCGCGCTGCAACCGGGTCTCCTCCACCGCGAGCGGGGGAATCTTGCGGAGGCCGACCGAGGCGGCGTTCACCCGCTGCCCCAGCTCGGTCTCGCGCACCCGCAGCTCGGCGGCGAGCGACGACGCCAGGGCCGGGATGGTGCGGCGGGTGAGCGCCTCCACTTCACCCGCGAGCCGCCGCACCGGGGGATTCTGGTCGGTGTAATGCGCGCGCAGCGCGCGCAGCTCGGCCTGCTTCGCCGTCAGGTCACGCAGCGCCTGCACCAGCTCGGTGGACCGCTGCACCGCGCCGACCATCGCCAGCGCGTCCACCACGAGCCCGTAGTCCGTCGCCTGCGCGAGCACCCGCTCGATGGCCGCGCGGTCGCGCCGCACTTCGTCCAGACCGACCTTCATCTCCACCAGGCCGGCAAAGAGCGGATCGCGCGGGTACTGCTGATTCTCGGTGACGGCACCGGCACCCGAGGCCATGGTGGTGACCGCCTCTACGCGGAACGCGCGCAGCCCAGCCTCGGCCCCCCGCAGACTGCCCCGGGCCCGCTCGACCTGCGTCCCGAGAATCTGGGTGAGCTCACTCAGCTTGTCGCGCTTCAGGCCCGCCGCCACGACCACGAACCGCTCGGCCACGGCGTTCACGATCGCGGCCACCTGCGCCGGATCGTGCCCGCCCAGCTCCAGCCGCAGGAAGTTTCCGTCCAGGTCGGCGCTGACGCGCAGCCGGTCGGCGAGCGCCTTTGCGGCTTCATACGGCTGCTCCAGCGTGAACTCCACCTGCCGGCCCGGCGTGAGCGTGGCGGCGGCCGGCACCCAGGCGAGCCCCAGCTGGGCACCCACCGAATCGCCCGCGGTACCGCGCTGCGCCGGCGCGCGCGACGCCGCGGCGTACAGCGCCAACCCCGGACCCGAATCGTCCACCACGAGCCGGTATTTCCCCGGCAGGACATGGTCCTTCACCCGCAGCGTCGCCAGCACGTCGGAGTCGCCGGGCAGTTTGGAGTGGAGATACAGGCGCTGGGCCCGCACCACGTCGTCCAGGACGGCGTAGGACTGGAGCAGGTCCATCCACCCCGAAGAGATGGGCAGCTGGCCCTGCCAGATCGGGCCTTCGTCGCGCGCCGGGCGGTTCGGCACCTGCACCCAAATGGTCGCCTGCGCCGCGTACGTCGGGTGCAGGAACCAGCTGCCGGCGGCGCCCAGCGCCGTGGCGCCGAGCGTCGTACCGAGCACCAGCCACTTGAAGCGCCGCACCGCTGCCAGGTAGCGCCACCATCCGGGGATCGGCTCCGGCTGGGGGAACGCGGGGAGCGCGGCGGGAGCGGGTGCGGGAGCGGAGCTGCGGAAGCGGGTGAGCGAGTCGCCAACCATCGTTTGTGCCGGGTCCTTCGTGTCGGGGTGCGTACGCGTGATACAGCCAGTTGTGATCCACACCGCAAGCTCGATACCGCGAGCGGGGACGCGCGGGGGTGGTGCAACTCGTTCGGCAGCGGCGGGATACGGTTGCCGCACGGAGCGCCGCGCGCGCCCGCCGCGCGGCTTGTAAGGGCCCTGCTACAACTTGGTGGCCGATTGGCGGCTGCAGGCGATGGCGGTCGTCGGCCGCCAAATGGAGACTCACGCACCGCTCCGGTGTGTGCTATCTTCTCGTCCCCGTTTGTGCGGGATACGGCAGTTCGGCGTAGGATTGCGCCGCCCGTCGGTGTAGGATTGCGCCGCTCGGGAGTGGCGCACGGGGAACTACAACACAGTACGCGGTGCGGGAGAGTTCGATGTCCAAGCTGTTCGATCCGTCACAGGCGATGCCGCGTCCCGGATCGCCCGCCTCGGCACGCACCGTGGCCCAGCTCGTCCCCGTCGAACCCGCCACCAAACCCAGCATCCGCATTCTCGTCGCCGACGACGAGCGCACGTTGCGCGAGAGCTGCGCCAGTGTGCTCGGCGTCGAAGGGTACAATGTGACGGTGGCGGGACGCAGCGAGGAGGCGCTCGACCAGCTGCGGCGCCGCACGTTCGACATCGCGCTGCTCGACCTCTACATGCAACCGGTGTCGGGGATGGAGCTGCTCGCGGCCGCGCTCGCCGCCAACCCGGGCATCATCGCGATCATGATCACCGGCAAGCCGAGCGTCGACACGAGCCTCGAAGCGCTGCGGGCCGGTGCGTGGGACTATCTCCCCAAACCGTTCACCGGCAGTCAGCTCCAGATCCTTGTGGGCCGCGCGGCCCATACGGTCGCCGTGGCGCGGGAGAGCAAGCTGCAGCAGGAGCGGGGCGGCGGGCCGACCGACCTCACCGATCGGGTCACGGTACTCGGCACGGCGCCCAAGTACCGCGAAGCGATCGCGCTCGCCCGCCGGGTGGCGGCGACGGACGCGTCCGTGTTCATCACCGGCGAGAGCGGCAGCGGCAAGGAGCTCATCGCCCAGTTCATCCATCACAACAGCCGCCGCTCCAGCCGGCCGCTGGTGGCGGTGAACTGCGCGGCGCTCCCCGAGATGCTGCTCGAGTCGGAGATGTTCGGGCATTGCAAGGGCGCGTTCACCGGCGCGGTCCGCGACAAGCCCGGCCTGCTCGAGACCGCGAACGGCGGCACGATGTTCCTGGACGAGCTGATCGAGATGTCGAAGCCGATCCAGGCGAAGCTGCTGCGCGTCATTCAGGACGGCGTGGTGCGCCGGGTGGGCAGCGAGACGACGGACGCGGTGGTGAACGTGCGCTTCATCGCGGCCACCAACCGCGATCCGGAGAAGGCCGTGGCGGGGGGTGCGCTGCGCGAAGATCTCTACTACCGGCTCCGCGTCGTCCCGATCCACGTCCCCCCGCTGCGCGAGCGCGCGGACGACATCCCGCTCCTGGCGGAGCACTTCCTCACCTACTACTGGAGCCGGCACCGCGAGGGCGAGCAGCCGGTGCCGCGACTCTCCAAGTCGGCCATCTGGGCGCTGCGCGCGCACTCCTGGCCCGGCAACGTGCGGGAGCTGCAGAACGTGCTCGAGCACGCGGTCGTGCTGCTCGAGCCCGGCGCCGAGGTGCGGCCCGAGGACGTGCCGTTCATCAACGATCCCGGCGCGGGCGCGGACTTGGACGTCCAATCCGAAGACGTGGACACCACGGAGAGCTACTACGAAGCGCGCGACCGGCTGCTCGCCAAGTTCGACCGCCGCTACCTGACGCGCGTCGTCATGCGGGCGGGCGGCAATCTCTCCAAGGCGGCGCGGATGGCGAAGGTGGACCGCACGACCTTCTACCGGCTGATGGAGCGCCACGGCCTGCAGCGCAACCTGCTGAACGGCGGAGAAGACGAATGAGGGCGAGCCCGGGGCGCGGCACCGTCGCGGAGCCTGGCACCGCCTCCGGCACGGGGTCCCCCCCCCGCGACAGCAACGCCCCGCTCGCGGGGGTTTCGTCGGCGATCATCACCGCGGCCACCCGGCGCGTGGCGCGCCGCTGGCGGGACGAGGCCGCGGCGGCGGGCGTTCCCGCCGGCGACGGCGAGGTGGTCGCCGGTCTGATCGCGGCGCTGGCGCTGGCCGTGGACCAGCAGCGGCCCGGCTACGTCACGCAGCTCCTGCCGCGGCCCGCAGCCGGCCTGGGCCACCGCCTCGTGGAGATGCTCCAGACCGAGCTGTTGCGCGCCTGGTCGGAGGCCGCGACCCCGGCCTCGCCCGCGGCGATTCTCGGGACCCTGAACTCGCTGGAGCAGGTGCGCCAGGCGATCGCGCGCAACGACGCACGGCAGTTCGAAGCCCACTTCACGGGCGTCGAAGGCCTGGACCTGCTGGTTGAAGTGATCCACGACCTGCGCTCGCCGCTCACGTCGATCCTGTTCCTCGCGGAGACGCTGCAGCGCGGTCAGAGCGGCGACGTCAACGAGGTGCAGTACCGTCAGCTGGGGCTGATCTACAGCTCCGCGCTGGCGTTGTCGACCATCGTGAGCGACGCGATCGAGCTGGCGCGCGGCGGCAACGAGCTCGCCGATACCGAGGTGACGCCCTTCTCGGTGACGGAACTGCTCGAGTCGGCGCTCACCATCGTGCGCCCGCTGGCGGAGGAAAAAGGTCTGGCGCTCCGCATGGTCGCGCCCGAGCACGACCGCCGCCTGGGCCACCCGGTGGCGCTGTCGCGCGTGCTGCTCAACCTGACCACCAACGCCATCAAGTTCACCGAGCACGGGTTCGTCGAGATCGCCTGCGAGGAGCGGCCGGGGGACCGGGTGGTCATGTCCGTGCAGGACACCGGCCCGGGAGTCAATCCCGAGGCGCTCGCCAGCCTGTTCCAGCCGTTCCGCCGCGCCCGCGACCGCGCCGGCTACTGCTTCTCCGGCACCGGCCTCGGGCTCGCCATCTCGCGCAAGCTCGTGGAAGCGCAGGGCTCGACGCTCAAGCTCGAAACCCGCCCCGGCTGGGGCACGCGGTTCTTCTTCGAGCTGGATCTGCCGGCGCACGCCGCCACGCTCACCGCCGTAGCGCCGCCGACCCGCGCCGGTTGACGCGCGCGGTCGGGCCCGCGCGCCCGTCTGTGTGTCGCAATTCGCCAGCGGAGTTGTAACGCGATCGTAGCAGCGCGCGCCGCCCGGCGGCGCGCGGCACGCCCGTAACCGCTTGACCCGCATGATACCTACGCCACTGTGACCGGGCGCACGAGACCTGCTTGTCACAGCGGGCGGCATGGCCAACTTCCCGCTGCGCGTCTCGCGCCCGCTGCTGTACCGACGCACGCTCATCCTCGCGGTGCACATCGCGCTGATTCCGCTCGCCTACCTCGCGGCGTTCGAGCTGCGCTTCGATTTCCGCATCCCGGGTCCCGAGTACGCGCACTTCAGCGCCACCGTGTGGTACCTGCTCGCGATCCGCCTCATCGTGTTCCAGGCGTTCGGGCTGTATCGCGGCTACTGGAAGCACGTCGGCCTGAAGGACCTGCTGGACCTGTCGGCCGCCGTCACGCTCAGCTCGATCCTGTTCGCGACGGCGTTGCCGCTGCTCGACCTGATGACCGGCATGCCCCGCTCGGTGTTCCTGCTCGACTGGGTGGTGATGATCTTTTTCTCAGGCGGCATCCGCTTCGCGGCGCGGGCGCTGCGCGAGAGCCAGATGGCCCGCAGCC
>JBGPDL010000095.1:0-7970 GCA_041482275.1 Gemmatimonadota bacterium
GACGCTCACGCCGACAGCGCGTTCGCGGAATACTAAACCGCGGTCTCACTGGAGGGCGAGCGGGAAGCTGAGCGTGACCTGCGTGCCGGCGCCGGGCGGTGACTCGATGTCGATGCGTGCCCCGTGGACGTCGACGATCCAGCGGGCGATCGCGAGGCCCAGCCCCGCGCCGTCCGCTGTCCGGCGGGCCGCCTCTCCTCGATAGAAGCGCTCGAACACGTGCGGCAGCTGCTCCGGCGGGATCCCGATCCCCGTGTCCGTGACCACCACCACCGCCCGGCCGTCGTGGGTCGACACGTCGAGCCGGACGCGACCGCCCGCGGGCGTGAACTTGATGGCATTGTCGAGTACGATCATGAGCAGCTGGCGGACCAGATCGGGATCGCCGATGATTTGCGCCTCGTCGAAGCCGTGGACTTGGAGCGTGACGTGCTTGCTCCGGGCCAACGTCTGCGCGGCGTCGACCGCGGCGGCCGCCGCGTCATCCAGGTACAACTGTTGGCGCCCGACCGGCCGATCGCCCGCGTCGGCCCGCGCGAGCGTCAGGAGATCGGCCGCGATTCCGCCGAGGTGGGCCGACTCGCGCACCATCGCCGCGAGCGTGGCCGCGTCCCGTGCAGGCTCTCGCGGCTCGGCAAGAGCCACGTCGGCCCTGGTCCGGAGGATGGTGATGGGCGTGCGCAGCTCGTGTGCCGCGTCCGCCATGAAGCGCCGCATCTGCTCCATGGCGCGCTCGATCGGCGCGGTCGCCTGCCGCACCAGCACATAGCCCCCGCCCGCGACGAGCAGTAACGCGGCGAGCGCGGCCGCCGCAAAGGCCTTGATCAGCGAAGCATACTCATCTTCGAGCTCCAGTCGGTCTGCAACCGCGGCGGCGACGTAGGGTCGGCCATCCGCTCCCCCAAACCGCTCGGCGTGCAGCCGCACGATGTGGTCCTGCGGCGTCTCGAAGTCCCGATCCGCGTGCCCGCGCAGCTCTGCTTCCCGAGCGGCGTCTCGAACCCACACCGCAGCCGTTTCGGGTTTGACCGGCGTCGCGCCCGCTGCGAAGAGGTACAGGGAGCGATCGGGGACGTGCAGCTCGTCCACCGCGTCCGCGACGAGTCCGGTGCCGCGGGCCCGCTCCGCTTCGCGAATCCGCGCCGCCTGGATCAAGGCGGCCGTCGCTGCGCGGAGCGACGCGTCCAGCTGTTGCGACATGCGATGCCGCACGGCCAGGAACAACCCGGCGCCCAGGAGCCCCAGGATCGCCACGAAGATTCCCGCATACCACAACGCGAGGCGGAGTCGTAACCGGGTAGGCGGACGCATCAGCGGGGCGTCATACGCCGAATCGATACCCGGCGCCCCGCAGGGTGGTGATCAACTTGGGCTCGAACCCGTCGTCGATTTTGCGGCGCAACCGCCTGATCAGCACCTCCAGCAGGTTGGCAAAGGGATCGTGGTTGTCGTCCCACACGTGGGCGGTGATCGTGGCGCGATCGAGCACCTGCCCGGGACGGCTCACGAACAACTCGAGCAGCGCGAACTCCTTGGCGCTCAGACCGAGCGGCCGGCCCGCCCGGCGCACCCGACGGGCGCCGAGGTCGACCTCGAGGTCCGCGACGCGAACCACCGCGGGCAGGAGCGCCGGACGCCGCCGCGCCAGTGCTTTCAGCCGGGCGAGAAGCTCACGGAATGCAAACGGCTTCGTGAGGTAGTCGTCCGCGCCCACCTCGAGGCCGCGCACCCGGTCGTCCACCGCGTCGAGCGCCGTGAGCATGAGCACGGGCGTAGTCATACCGCGGTGCCGCAGCTCGGCGCACAGATCGAACCCGCTCCCCCCGGGGAGCCGCACATCCAGGATGATCACGTCGAAGCTGCCCGGCGCGGCGAGCTCCCGGCCCTCGACCCACGTCGCCGCCAGCGTCGGATCGATGCGCTGGGCGCGCAGGCCGTCGCGCAACAAGGCAGCCAGCTCTGGATCGTCCTCGACGATTAGAACCCGCATGGAACAGCCAGTATATATTGCCACCAGGACTCACGCTTGAGGAACGCATGGCCGGGCTCAATGTCCCCCTGTACGACCCGCGTCTCGTCCAGCCGATGCGAGAGGAGCTCACCCGTCTCGGGTTCCAGGAGCTCCGGACGCCGGAGGATGTGGACGCCGCACTCACCCAGTCGGGCGAATCCACGCTGGTGGTGGTGAACTCCGTCTGCGGCTGCGCTGCAAGAAACGCGCGGCCCGCCGCGATGCTCGCGCTGCAGCATCCCAGCCGCCCAGCGCGGTTGCTCACCGTCTTCGCGGGGCAGGACGCCGACGCCACGACCCGGGCCCGGAGCTATTTCACGGGCTACGCGCCCTCGTCGCCGCAGATGGCACTCTTTAAAGACGGGCGACTCGTCTTCATGCTCGAGCGGAAGAACATCGAGGGACGAGCCGCGAGAGACATCGCGACGGACCTGACCGCGGCGTTCGATCGCTACTGCGCGTAAACGAGACCGCCGGGGTCTCCCGAAGCGACTGCGTCTTCTTGTCGCGGGGGGAGATCCCGGCGGTCTTGGTCGGGCTCGCTAGAACATCCCGCCGCGCGCCCGGAAGTCCACGTTGTCCTGCACCCACTTCCACAAATCGTCCTGCTGCGCGAGCGGCACGCCGGGCTTGAACTGCTTGTGCCAGCCCGCCATCACCTGCGCTTCCTGGGCCCACATGCGCACCCGCTTGTGCTTGATCTGCCGCTTCCAGTTGTCACCCACCGTCGGGCTAGCGTAGAGCAGCCGCACCGTCACGCTGCGGGACAGGAATTCGAGCGGGCTCAGGTTGATGCGGGTGTATGGGTTCTGGTTCGCGGCGAGGTGCGTGCCGGGCGGGACATCGGGCACCCCGTCGGAAAGCACCACGACGTTCAGGGGCGCAAGGACCAACCCACGTTCCTTGACGAGTCCGGCCACGCGCTCGAAGAACGCGTTGAAATCGGTATACGGGTCCGTCTGCGGGAACCAGGTCCGCAGGTCCGCGGCGATCTGCTCGACCGAGCGCCCCTCGAAGTCGTTGATGGGATGGAACGACTTCGGCTCGCCGGCCCGTACGCCGCCCACCGAGCTCACGAACAGCGCCGTCGGCACGCGCAGGCCGCCCAACCCGTTCAAGTGGGCGTAGATGTAGTAGGAGATAAACTCGACGGCATCGTCGTACAGCCGTGCGTCCCGGAACGACCCGCTGACGTCGATCCCGACGACCATCGTCCAGTTGGCAGGCTTGCCCTGCCGCTCGGCAGGCGGGACGCAGGCGGCGGTGAAGAGCGCCGCCACGAGCAGGCTCCGGGCGACCCCCCCGAGGCGCGTCATGCGGCGCCCCCCGGCACTGCGTGCTTGCCGCTCGGGGAGATGATCGGCGTGCTCGCGAGTACCTGCTCCAGGTTACGGAACGGCAGGGTGAAGCTGGGCCGGCCGAGGATCACCACCACCGCGAAGTTGGCGCCGGCGGCGAGCAGTTGGAGCACGGGCAACGAGATCAACTCGAACACCTCCCGTGCCTCCTTCTTGAACCACTCCGTCTCACGCTTCAGCGCATCGATCGGGCCCTTCCAGAAGTCGGGCTCGATCGGCGCCACTCCACTGCCCGTCATCCCGGTGCCTTCGAGCTTCTGGCGGCCGAGAATGCCGAGCAATGCGGGCGTCCCGAACCGTCCGAACAGGAACCAGGTCATCGCGCGTACGCCCACCCACCCGAACGATGCGAACGCCAGAGTGGAGAAGAAGCCGAGTTGGAATCCGGTTTGCTGCGCAATCCACGGCGTGATCGCGTCGATCAGCTCGCGGTACAGGAACATCACCTCGAAGAACATCACGAAGCCCTCGAACACCGCCGTCGTCACGATCTGCGTCGTGTTCTTCGCGTTGATCGCGTCGGTGAGCGCCTGGATCGCCGCGAAGCTTCCCGAGATCAGAATGACGAGGAACGGCCAGAGAATCACGCTCACCCAGAACGGCGAGACCTCGCCGCCCGTCAGGTCGGCCATGACCTCGGTGACGAGCGGACGCAGGGTGAACGTGAAAATCGTCGCCTCGAGGACGGCCCAAATGACGATGAACAGGAACGCCAGCCACGGCACGCCGGGCTGGAAGTACTGGCGCGTCGCCCAATCGAGCAGCGCCAGGGGTCGGGTGAAGATGAACTTCATGAGCTTGGCGAACATCGCCCCCGCAAGCTTGAGGAGTCCCCAGACCCACCCCAGCAGCACCACGACAAAGCGGAGCAGCCCGGCCCAATAAAACCACGTCATCCGCAACCAGTCCCACCACGACATCACGACAGCGACCAGGAAGCCGCCGCGCCCAGAGCGGAACGGCAGCGTGTACAGCGCGGCCATCGTGCCCAAGAGCCCCGCCACCAGGACGAACGAAGGAAGCACCACCAGGATCACCTTGAGCGTGATCTCCCCTGGGGTAGACCCGAACAGGGCGAAGTCCAGCACGGTCTTGCTGAGGCCGAGCACCCACGTGAACCCGGCGGCGAGCAGCTGGAACGTGTCGCGCCACGTCTCGGGAAATGCTGTCTGCAGGGACAGGAGCATGCTGCTCACCTCCTGGGGGAATCTGGCGTGGTCGCCGCGGTGACTACACGGCAGGGGCGCATTAATAAGGCGGCGCCCGGCAGTGTCAAGCGTCGAACGTGATCCACATCACCAACCCCCCACGGCGGAGGCCCACCTCTGCCCCCCCGAAAGGGAAGTGGTATACTGAGACTCATGCCGGACGAGTCTCCGAAACGCCTCATTGTGGTGGGCGACCGGGTGCTGATCGCTCCCGAAGAGGGTGAAGAGCGCACCAACGTCGGCCTGTATCTGCCGCCCACGGCGGTCGAGGCGCGGCAGGTCCAGGGCGGCCGGGTCGTGGCGACGGGCCCGGGGACGCCCATGACCGAGCCGGCGAGCATGGACGACGAGCCCTGGAGGATCCGCGGGCCCGACGTGAAGTACCTGCCGATGCAGGCCGGGGTAGGCGACTACGCCCTGTTCTTCCGCAAGGCGGCGGTGGAGATCACCTTCGAGGCAACGAAGTACCTGGTCGTCCCGCAGGCGGCAATCCTCGTGCTCGTGCGGGAAGGGACAGCCGAGGAACAGGAGTAACCGAATGGCTGACATCGGATGGGCACGGAGCCGCGGCGAACACGCCGAGAAAGAAGGGCTGCGCCGGGGCGCGTGGTATCGGGTGGTGGAGGAGCCCGGGAAGCCCTGGGTCGTGTTGGACGTGCACCAGGTGGAAGTACGCGTTCCCAAGGACAGCGTGGAGACCCGGAAGGACCGCCCGAAGGCGTGGAGCGTGGTACACGAGCCCCATCTCGTCTGCCCCGGGTGCCACAAGCGGCGGCACGTGTCGGGCCAGCCGAAGGAAGTGAAGTGCTACGAGTGCGGTAACAGCTACGGCGTCGACTGGCAGGATCGCGCATAGTTTCGATCGTCGCCGCGGGATTCGGGCCCCGGTTCGGAAACCGGGGCCCGTTTCTTTCAGGGCCATGGTGCCGTTCACCGGTGGGCTGGCCCACGCGCGAACCCTGCTGCGGGAGCGATTCGACCACCTCGCGTTTCGGGTTGCCCAGCTTCAGGTGCTCGGCCCGCTGTTGGCGGGCCGGTCCGTGCTGGCCGTGCTGCCGACGGGGGCGGGAAAGTCGCTTTGCTACCAGCTCCCCGCCTTGATGGGCGACGGGCTCACGCTGGTCATCTCGCCCCTCATCTCGCTGATGCAGGATCAGGTCCGCGCGCTGCGGCGACGGGGCGTCCCGGCCGCCTACTTGAGCAGCCTGCTGCGCCCGGACGAGCGCCGAGCGGTGCTCGACGCCGCCCTGTCGGGCAGCCTCACGCTGCTCTATGCGGCGCCCGAGCGGCTGGGCACCCTGGTGGGACAACTCGCGCGTGCGCGTCGTAGCGTCTCGCTCCTCGCGGTGGACGAAGCGCACTGCATCGTCGAGTGGGGCAATGAATTCCGCCCGGTGTACCGGCGGATCGACCGCTACCGTTACCTGTTGGGGGATCCGGTGACCATCGCCCTCACCGGGAGCGCCACCCCCGCCGCCCGTGCCGAGATTCTCCGCGTGCTGCGGATCCCCGAGGCTCAGGTCGTCGTCACCTCGTTCGACCGCCCCAACCTCGTGTTTCGCGTGGAGCGCGTGCGGGACGACCGTGATCGGTTCGCCCGCGTCCGCGAGCTGATTCGGGGGGTGGAAGGCACAGTCATCGTGTACACGCCCACGCGCCGGCTGGCGGAGCTCGTGACCCGGGCGCTCTTGCGCATGGGCGTGCGGGCCGCCCCCTATCACGCCGGCCTTGACGCGGCGACCCGGCGCAGGGTGTTGTGCGCGTTTCTCGCAGAGCGAGCGCCGGTGATCGTGGCGACGAGCGCGTTCGGGATGGGGATCGACAAGCCCGACGTGCGTCGCGTGCTGCACTGGGGCCCGCCGCGCACGCTCGAGGCCTACTATCAGGAGGCGGGGCGCGCCGGTCGCGACGGGCGGCCGGCCGAATGTGTGATCGTGTGGCGGCCGTCCGACTTCGACTGGGGTGACGGCGCAGCGGACATGCGGCGGTATGTGGAAACGCGGGCGTGCCGTCGTGGTACGCTGCTGGCGTATTTCGGGGAGCGAGGAGGCACCTGTTCCGGGTGTGACGTCTGCGGGCTAGGAGCTTATCGCCCCTCAAGTTAGGCGGGGTCGCCCCTACCCATCTGTGTGGGTTACCGCGGCAGGGGTCGCCGAATACTTTAGCGCGAGTAACTTAAGCGAGAGCCGGCGGTTCTCGCTTTGTTTTTCCCCCTCTCCAGAGGACGTTTCTTATGCCCGGCCGCAATTTCCTGTTCGTCCCCGGCCCGACCAATGTGCCAGAGCGGATCCTGCGCGCCATGGACCGCGCCATGGAGGATCACCGCTCTTCCGCCTTCCCCGAGCTCGCGACCGGTGTGTTCCGCGATCTCAAGAAGGTGTTCAAGACGGCGACCGGGCAGGCGTTCATCTTCCCCGCGACCGGCACCGGCGGCTGGGAGGCGGCGTTGGTCAACACGCTGTCGCCGGGCGACCGGGTGATCGCGCCGCGCTACGGGCAGTTCAGTCACCTCTGGATCGACCTCGCCCAGCGGCACGGATTGCGCGTGGACGTCATCGATGTGGAATGGGGCGAGGGCGCGCCGGCGGAGCGTATCGGCGAGATCCTGTCGCAGGACAAGCAACACGAGGTCAAGGGCGTGCTGGTCGTCCACAACGAGACCGCCACCGGCGTGACAAGCGACATCGGCGCCGTGCGGGCTGCCATCGACGCGGCGCAGCACCCCACGCTGCTCTACGTGGACGGCGTCAGCTCCATCGGATCGATCGATTTCCGGATGGACGAATGGAAGGTAGATCTCGCCATCACGGGGTCGCAAAAAGGGCTGATGCTGCCGGCCGGTCTCGGGATCGTGTGTGCCAGCCCGAAGGCGCTGGCTGCCCGGGAGCGCGCCAAGTGTCCGCGCGTGTTCTTCGACTTCGGGGACATGATCAAGGCCAACGCTTCCGGTTACTTCCCGTACACGCCGTCGATTCCCATGCTGTACGGGTTGCGGGAATCGCTCGCCATCCTGTTCGAGGAGGGCCTCGACAACGTGTTCGCCCGGCATCACCGTCTCGCCGAGGGCGTGCGCGCCGCGGTACGGGCCTGGGGGTTGAAGCTGTGCGCCCGGGCGCCCAGGTGGTACTCCGACACCGTAAGCGCGATCATGGTGCCGGAGGGCGCGAACGGCGCTGACGTGATCGACGTGGCCTTCCGGCGCTACAACCTGGCGCTCGGCGCCGGACTCGCCCGCATGGCAGGCAAGCTGTTCCGGATCGGCCACCTGGGCGACTTGAACGAGCTGATGCTGCTCGGTGCAATCGCGGGGGCGGAGATGGCGATGCGGGACGTGGCGATCCAGGTGACGCCCGGCGCGGGCGTGGCCGCGGCCGCCGAGTACTACCGCAGCAC
>JBGPDL010000096.1:0-7942 GCA_041482275.1 Gemmatimonadota bacterium
AAAAAGGGCGACTATGCCGCCAATCTCCAGAAAATCGGCGGCGTGCTGGCGCAGGTCGCGAAGCTCGAGCCTCCAGTCGATCTCGTGATCTTCCCCGAGACGGCGACCTCGGGCTACTTCGTCGAAGGCGGCGTGCGGGACGTGGCGGTGACCGGGGGGACGCTGTTCCGCGATCTCACGCTCGCGCACGAGGCCGCCCAGGCGCCGCCCGTGGACGTCGCGGTCGGGTTCTACGAAGTCTTTCAGAACCACTACTACAACTCCTGCCTGTACGCATCGCTCGGCGGCAAGGACGCGGGCGTGCGTCACGTGCACCGCAAGGTGTTCCTCCCCACGTACGGTGTGTTCGATGAGGAGCGGTTCGTGGAACGGGGCCGGGAAATCCGGGCGTTCGACACGCGCTGGGGTCGGGCCGCGATGCTGATCTGCGAGGACGCGTGGCATTCGGTCAGCGGCACGATCGCCGCGCTACAAGGGGCGCAGCTCGTGATCGTGCCGAGTGCGTCGCCGGCGCGCGGCACGGGGATGGACGAGGAAGGGACGCGGCTGCCCACCAGCGTGGTGCGGTGGGAGCGGATCGTGAAGGCGATGGCGGACGAGCACGCGGTGTGGGTGGCGCTCGCGAATCTCGTCGGGTTCGAAGGGGGCAAGGGGTTCCCCGGCGCATCGGTGCTCATCAACCCCGCGGGCGAGATCGTGCTGCGGGGCCCGCTGTTCGAAGAGGCGGTGCTCACCTACGACATCGACCTGAACGAGATGACGCGGGCGCGGGCGGAGGCGCCGCTGCTGGCGGATCTCGAAGTCAATCTGCCGCATCTGATCAAGAGCTTGGGGAGCAGGGAGCGGGGGGCGGAACCCTCCAGGCGCCGGCGCAGCGTCGTGAAGTTTGATCCAGCCACGAACGGTACCGCTCCCCGCTCCCCGCTCCCGGCTGCCACGATCCACATCGTGGGCAGAGGGGTGGAGGAAGGCGACCCCATCGCGATCGACCCCGAGCTCGCCCGCCACTGGCTCGTCAGCTTCTTGAAGGACGAAGTCGTCCGGCGCCGCGGGTTCACGAAGGGGATCGTGGGGGTCTCGGGCGGCGTGGACTCGTCGCTCGTCCTTTTCCTGGCCGTCGAAGCCCTGGGCAAGGAGAACGTGATCGGCGTGCGGATGCCGTACCGGACGTCTTCCCCTGAAAGCCTCGAGCACGCGCAGCTCGTGATCTCCGAGCTCGGCATCGAGTCGCTCACGGTCGACATCAGCGCCGCGGTGGACGGTTACCTCACCCAGGTGGGCGACGCCGACGCCACGCGGCGCGGCAACGTGATGGCACGCGAGCGCATGATCGTGCTGTTCGACCTGTCCGCGAAGTACAAAGCCCTGCCGCTCGGCACGGGGAACAAATCGGAGCGACTGCTCGGCTACTTCACCTGGCACGCCGACGACACGCCTCCGGTCAACCCACTGGGCGACCTGTTCAAGACGCAGGTGCGGGCCCTGGCGCGCCACGTGGGCGTCCCCGACGTGATCCTCCGGAAGCCGCCCACCCCCGACCTGGTCCCGGGCCAGACGACCGAGGGCGACTACGGCATCAGCTACGACAAGGTGGACCGGATTCTCTACTACCTGATCCGCGGCATGAAGCCGGCGGAAGTGGCGGCGCGCGGCTTCACGGCCGACGAAGTGGCGAAGGTCGCGCAGCGGCTCGAGTCCACCCACTGGAAGCGGCGGCTCCCCACGGTGGCGATGATGTCCCAGACGGCGATCGGTGAATTCTACCTGCGACCGGTGGACTACTGATGCAGCCCAAGCACCCGCGCGATTCGGAAACGGTGATGTCGGAGCTGATGATGCCGCAGCACGCCAACATCATGGGTAACGTGTTCGGCGGCGTGCTCCTGTCGCTCGTGGATCGCGTGGCTGCCGTGGCCGCGATCCGCCACGCCCGCAAGCCCTGTGTCACCGTGTCCGTGGACAAGGTGGACTTCAAGGAGCCGATCCACGTGGGGGAGCTCGTGACCGCGTTCGCGCGCGTCAACTATGCGGGCCGCACGTCCATGGAGGTGGGCGTCAAGATCATCGCCGAGAACGTGCTGTCGGGGGAAAAGCGGCACACCAACTCGTGCTACGTGACGTACGTGGCGCTCGACGACACAGGGGTGCCGAGCGAGGTGCCGCCGGTGGTGCCCGAGACGCCGGACGAGAAGCGGCGGTACAACCGAGCCGCCAAGCGGCGCGCCACTCGGGTTATGGATCGCAGGTACGATACGGGAGCGGGGGAGTGAACAATTGCGGATTGGCAATTGCGGATTGCGGATTGGAAGCGCGGCCGTCGAATCCGCAATCCCCAATCCACAATCCGCAATAGGGGGTGGGGGGTGCGGGTGGTGGCGGTGTTCGGCGGCGGCGGCGCCAAGTCCATCGCCCACGCCGGTGCCTGGCGGGCGCTCAGCGAGGCCGGCCTCCGGCCCTCCCACATCGTCGGCACGTCGATGGGTGCGGTGGTGGGTGCCGCGCTCGCGGCGGGGTCGAGCTACGAGACGCTCACCGCCGCCGCGCTGGCGCTGCGGGCGAGCGACGTGGCCGCGCTGCACGCCTGGTCGCTCGCGAAAGGCGTGTTCGCGGCCAGCATCTTCAAACCCGACCCTTTGAAGCGGACCATCGCGCGGCTGGTGCCCGCCACCCGCTTCGACGAGCTCGAGATCCCGCTCACCATCACCGCGACGGACGTGGAGTCCGGGGAGCTGGTGCTGTTCGGAGCGCTCGGCCAGGACGCGCCGCTGGTCGACGCGTTGTACGCCTCGTGCGCGCTGCCGCTTTACTACCCTCCCGGCGAGCTGGACGGCCGGCGGCTCGCCGACGGGGGCTTGCGGGCGGTGGTGCCACTCCACGTGGCGCGGCGCACGCCCGCGGATCTGGTGGTGGCGATCGACGTGGGACCGGGGTTCGACGAGCCGCCCGCAGCGAAAAAGGCGCCCATCCCGCCGCTCGTGCGCGCGCACGGCGACGCGATCCGGATCATGATGGCGGCGCAGACGGAGCAGGCGATTGCGGCATGGCCGCAGGACGCGCCCCGGCTGGTGGTGGTGCGGGCCGTGGCCGAGCGGGAGGCGACGTTTGCCGTTGGTTCCGGGGAGAGATTCTTGAAGGCCGGTTACGAGGCGACGAAGCGTGCCCTGGCCTGATACATTTGGTCGCGGCTGAAGCCGCGGCTCGGCCCTGCGCGATTCAACGAACGGAGTGAGGTCTGAGTGCTGGCCCGGGAGATAATGATTCCTGAACCCTTCGTCGCCGCCGCGGGCGCCACCAGTGCCGAGGTGGCGCTGTTGATGCGCGCCAAGGACATCTCGGTGGTGCCGGTGGTGGACAATCCCAAAGACCGCCGCTATCTGGGCACGATCTCGGACCGCGACATCGTGACCGGATGCGTGGCCGCGGGTCACGACTCGAAGACGTGCAAGGTGCAGACGCACGCGCGCCAGGACACGACCGTGCTGACGGCCGACACGGAGCTCGCGGGCTTCAAGATCGAGCGGCTCGACGACAAAGACACGCACATTCGCTCGACCATAGTCGTGGTGGACGGGAATAAACGCGTAGTCGGATTCATTCCGCATCCGGAATTCATACAGGGGATTGTGATTGTCCGGGAATAGGAAGTACTTCACGCTCGCCGAAGCCAATCGCACGCTTCCGCTCGTCAAGCGCATCGTCGCCGACCTCGTGCCGCTCCATCCGCAATGGCGCGATCTGGTGGCGCGCTACGAGATGGTGGCGGCGCAGGCGCGCCCGGAGTGGGGCGAATCGACGGAGCAGCTGGCGCTGCGCGGCCGCATCGACGACGTGGCGCGCCAGATCAACGACTACCTCGGGGAGCTGGTCCAGATCGGCTGCGTGTTCAAGGGGTTCGATGAGGGGCTTGTGGATTTCTACGGCAAGCTGGACGGAAGGGAAATGTTCTGGTGCTGGAAGACGGGCGAAGACCGGATCGAGCACTGGCACGAGCTCGAAGCGGGATACGCAGGGCGGCAATCGATACCGGTAACGGTGGGGGGCGAGGGATGAAAGGATTCTGGATGTTGGTGCATGTATTGGGGTTCACGCTCTGGCTGGGCGGCGGCATCGCCACCATGGTCGCGGGCGTCACCGCCAAGCACATGGGAGCGGCTGAGCGGCTCGCCGGCTACAAGCTGATCGGCGCGGTGCAGCGGCTGCTGGTGGCGCCGGGCGCCCTGGCGGTCGTGCTGTCCGGGGTGTTCCTCGCGATGCCGTACATGAAGCAGGGCGACGTGCCCGCCTGGCTCGGCCTGATGATGGTTACGGGCATCCTGGGAGCGATCGGCGCGGTGGCGATCAGCGTGCCGACGGCGGCGAAGTTGGCGCGGCTCGAGCCCCAAGGAGACGATCTGCCGGAGGCGTTCCACCGCTTGCGGAGGCGGCAGATCGTCGCCGCGACGATCGCGGGCTCGTTCGGCTTGATCGCGATGTTCGCGGTGACGCTGGGAAAATGGTAGGGCGATCTAGCTGGCCGGCTCGGCGGTGAGCCGCGCGATGCGCGCGCGCACGTCGCGCACCAGCGGCTGCAGCTCCGGGTCCGCGTTCTTCCATAGGTCCACGAACCGGCCGTAATAGTCCCGCGCGCGGGCGGCGTCACGCTTCTGGTCGTACAGCTCGCCGATGCGCTTATAGATGAGGGCGAGCGTCGTGGCCTGATCGGACAGCCGGGACATGCCGTTGGTTGCAACCGCGCGTTCGTACACCGCGAGCGCGGAGTCGGGTTGGCCCGCCCGCTCGTACGCCCGCCCCAGCTCGAACAGCGCGCAGCCGGCGCAGTTGTCGTCGTCGTACCAGGCCCGATACCCGGCGATCGCGTCCTGCACCCGGCCCTCCGCAAGCGCGATGGCGGCGGCCGCCCCGCGCCGGAACGGCTGGGCCCGCCTCGTCCCCTCCGGGATCTCCCGCTCGTACTCGGCCATGAGCGTTCGCGCCCGTGCCGGCTGACCCGCCTCGGCGTAGAACGCCGCGAGCGCCAGATACGGCCGGTCGGACGCCGGCATGGTCGCCAAGGGATGGCGCCGCAGCGCCGCGTCCACCATGGCCAGCGC
Organism: Gemmatimonadota bacterium; assembly: GCA_041482275.1. GTDB lineage: Bacteria > Gemmatimonadota > Gemmatimonadetes > Gemmatimonadales > GWC2-71-9 > AG41. The sequence continues at coordinate 5,091 of JBGPDL010000096.1, forward strand.
AGCGGGGGCGGCGTTGCGATAGCGCAGCTCGACGAACGCCTGCAGCGCTGCGGCCTCCACGTAGCGTCCGGGCAGTCCGCGCCGCTCGGTGACCGCGAGCAGCTGGCGGTGGTCGGCCTCGGCCGCGGCGAGCTTGCCGCGGACGGCGTCGAGCTCGAACAGGTTGAACGCCGCCAAGTGCTGAACCGCGAGCTCCTGTTGCGGCCCCGTGAACTGCCGGGTAGAGGTCTCGGCGCTGTCGAAGTCGCGCTGCGCCGCCCGAACGCCCGCACGGAGCCACGGAACCATGGGCCCAGCGGCCAAGCTGTGTTGGGCGAGCAGGTCAATCGACTGCTCGGCCGCCGCAAACTTGCCCTGGGGGACCTGGGCCTCGACGGCATTGATGTAGAGCGAGCTCATCGAGCCGCCGCTCGAGCCGCCGCCGAGCGCGATGCCCCGCACCACCAGCGACTCGGCCTCCGCCCAACGGCGGGCCGCCATGAAGACCAGCGCCAGGTTGTTGATCGCGATGCCATTCTCGGGATCGAGCTCCAGCGCCGAGTGATAGGCCGAGGCGACCTTGGCGAGGTCGAAGTCCACGGTCCAATAGTAGAAGGCGGTCGTCAGATATCGCTCCAGCGGCGGCAGCCGGTCGCGGTGGCGGAACGCGGCGGTTGCCGCCACCGTGATGCGCGACGCCGCGCCGCCCGTGTTACCGAGCACCACGGCGAGCTTGCGGTACGCCATCGCGAACGCCGTATCGAGCGCCGTGGCTTCTTCGAGCAGCGCGACCGCCCCCTCGGCGTGCCCGCTTTCAAAGGCATCGATCGCCTGAGAGTATTTCCGCAACGCGTCGAGCGAGCCCGTGGTCACCTGCTCGAGCGGCTCGCTCGCGCGGATGGTGCGGAGCGACTCGCCGATGCGCTCGCGCAAGCGGTGCGACAGACGGTCCACCGCTTCGATGATCGCGCCGTCGTCCTTGGCATTCTCGCGCACCGCGACGAGCACCGCGCCATCCGCCGCCGCCACCAGCTCGGCCGAGACGACGTAGCCCCGGCCCAGCGGGTCAATCTGTCCGTGCACCACCGCCTTCGCCCCTTCGCGCTGCGCCAGCTCGCGCGCGACGGCGAGCTGCAGCGGCGTCGCGGGCCCGCGGCCCATGCGGCCGAGCGCCTGGGTGATCGCGGCGGCGTCGAGCAGCCGCACAACGGACGATTGCGCGAGGTCCACGCGTAGCGCCTCGGTGAGGGAAGGTCCCAACGTCGAGTCGGCCGTGCGATTCTCGAAGTCCGCGAGCACCAGCCGGTCGCGCTGCGCCAGCACGCCGCTCGCCACCAGCGTGCCCACCGGTCCGATGCCAAGCATTCGCATCGTCATGTAGCCGCCGGCCGCGAGCCCGAGCCCCGCAAAGGCGAGCACGCCGCCGGTGAGCGCTTTGCGCCAGGTGAGCCAATCCTGCAGCCGGCGTTCGGGCGTTGCGCGGCCGCTCACGCTCGCAAGCGCGCGCCGCCGCTCCACCAGCCCGGTGACGAGCACCACCGGGAGTCCCACCGCGAGCAGCAGCACGGCGCCCGGCAGCACCCAGGCGGGCAGGCCCAGCTGGTTCATGAGGAAATAGGCGACGCCGAGCACGGCCACCGACACGACCGCGAACAGTCCCGCCACCCGCAGCGGATGCGCGTGCCGGGCAGCCGCCGCGGCGACGGCGTCGTACGGCGCGCTGCCCGTGCCGGGCGTCACCATCTGCTCGAGCTGGTCGAGAATCTCGCTCGCCGACTGGAACCGGTCCGCCGCGCGCTTTGCGCAACAGCGCATGATCAGCGCGGCGAGCGCGGGCGGCGTGCTCTCGCGGTACTTGGTGACGGGCTCGGGCGCCGTGCTCACCTGCGCCGCCAGCACCGATTGCGGGCTGGGCCCGATGAACGGCGGCCGGCCCGCGAGCATCTCGAACCCAAGGACGCCGACGGCATAGATATCGGCGCGGTGATCGGTGGCGGGATCGGCGGCGGCTTGCTCGGGCGCCATATAGGCGGGCGTGCCGAGCGCCATGCCGAGGGAGGTGAGCGAAGTGCTGCCCGTGGACTGTGCCACGGCTTTGGCGACGCCGAAGTCGGTGACGAGGGCGTGCTTCCCGGAGAACAGAACGTTATCCGGCTTCACGTCGCGATGGACAATCCCATGTGCGTGGGCGTAGGCGAGCGCGTCGCACACGTCGCGCAGGATGCGCACTGTCTCGCCCACCGGCAGCTCGTGGTCGCGCGCGAGGCGGGCTCGCAGCGACTGTCCCGCTACGTGGGGCATGATGTAATAGAGGAGATCGCCGGCGGCGCCCGCGGTGAGCAGCGGAACGATGTGAGGGTGCTGCAGCTTGGCGGCGAGCCGGATCTCGCGCTCGAACCGCTCCGCGCTCACGCCGGCCGCCATCTCGGGTGGCAGCACCTTCACCACCACTTGACGCCCTAGCCGCACTTCCTGGGCGAGGAACACGTGGCTCATGCCGCCGCCGCCGAGCTCGGACTCGATGCGGTAAGCGGCACCCAGAGCGGATTGGAGGCGGTCTTGAAGGGAAGGCATGCTTTATGATAGACCTACTAGACGGGGAAAGGCAAAAGCTAGACGCTACGTTTAGTCTTTGCCTGTTCTACACACCGGCCTTACTGGACACTGAGGGCATTTCGGTTTGCGTGCCACGCAGATCAGCGCTCCCAGCTCCATGACGGCCTGATTGAATCTCCAAGCTCGCTTGCCATCCTTGGGCACGAGTAGCGATGCCAGCCGCCACAATTCCGCGTTCCCCATTCCGCGTTCCGCATTCCCGAAGACCCGCCGTATCACCCTCGCCACGTTCGTATCCACCGCCGGCACGGGCTTCT
>JBGPDL010000097.1:0-7932 GCA_041482275.1 Gemmatimonadota bacterium
CACCCGCGCGCTGCCGATCGACTCCACCGTGTACATCCGCATTACCCTGGAGACCCATCCGCGCGGATGGATCTCGGGCCGGTTGTACCGCCGCTACCATGGGGTGCCCGAGCACAGCAAGGTCGAAGGCGGACTGCTCGGTGCCACCGGGCGCTACATCATCGGGGTGGAACTCGAGCGCCCTGCCTCGGCGCGCGCACGCACTGCAGCGTGGCTCGTCGGCGACACCCTGCGCTTGGGCACGTCTCTCGTCCCCGACGCCGACTCGCTCGAACTGCGCCGGACGGCGCCCGACGCGCCCTACCCCACCACCGTGCTCGAAGTAGTGACCCGGCCGTGACGGCGGTCCGGCCGTGGCCCCTTGCACTCCTCGGTGTGCTGCTCGGGGCGTGCGGCAGCGGGGACCGGTCACGCTCTCCCACGTGCGGCTTGGCCCAGCTCATCGGGCCGTCCTTGATTCAAGAGCGCCTCAAGCGGCTGCCGTTCGTTCTCACCGATGCGCCCCGCGGCCTGCCGGGATCGCTGCCGGTCCGCATCGCCGGGACCGCGCTCCAAAGCACCGTCGAAGTGGGGTACGCCAAAGGTGCCCTGACGATGGAGTACCAGGGCGCCGGATTCCCGACCGCGTCGATCAGCGACACGACGGCCTACGCCCTGCTCGTCGTGGACGATTCCACGCAACGGGCGCAGGGAGTCCTGATCTACGAGTCGCTGCGCCCGCCCCCCGGCTACCCCAGCGTGGGCGAGCTCACCGGCGGCAACCAGACCGTTCCGCTGTACGGCGTCCGGGTGGAGTGGCCCGGCGTGAGCAACCCGCGGTGTCCGCTGTTCGGCGCTCCCGCGACCGGTGCTGCCGCGGACGCTCCGCGGCCGTGAGGAAGATCGTGGCGGTGAGCGCCCCCCGGCGCATCGACGAGCACCGCGAGCGGGTCGCGCTGAACAGCGCGTATGTGCAGGCCCTCACCGGCGCCGGCTTGGTCCCCGTCATCGTGCCGCCGCTGCTCGATCCCGAGGCGGCCGGTGCCGTGCTCGACCGCGTGCAGGGCCTCGTCCTCACCGGCGGCGAAGACGTGGAGCCGGGACGTTACGGGGCGGCACCCCACCCCAAGCTGGGCGAGACCGACGCGGCGCGCGACGCGGTCGAGCTGGCGCTGATCGCCGGCGCGGAGCGGCGCCGCCTCCCCCTGCTCGTCATCTGTCGCGGCATCCAGATCCTCAACGTCGCCCTGGGCGGCACGCTGTATCAGGACCTGACGAGCGAGCGGGCCGGACCGATCGACCATGCCGACCGGCGGGCGCGCCACGGGCTGCGGATCGAGCCGCACACCCGGCTGCACCACACTGTAGGCGCGCTCGCCGTGAGCGTGAACACCCGGCACCATCAGGCGATTCGCGACCTGGCACCCGGGTTGCGGGCGACCGCGTGGGCGGAGGACGGCGTGATCGAGGGAGTCGAACGGAACGGGGATGCGCCGTGGACGCTCGGCGTGCAGTGGCATCCGGAAGACGACGTGGAGGGCGGAGTGTTCCGGGCCTTCGCGGAGGCGATCACGTGAGTCTCGCGTTCCCGTCGGCCGAGTGGGTGGGCGCGTATGGCAAGGCGATCAACGCGAGCGACGGATATCGCGTCGCGTCGCTCGAGTGGACGCACGGAGCCGTCGCGCTCGTGGTGAATCGCCAGCCCGACATCGGGATCGCCGATCCCGTGGGGATCTGGCTGGACTTGGACCGCGGCGTATGTCGCACCGCCAAACTGGTGTCGCAGGGCGAGGCCGATCAGGCGCCGTTCGTGATTTCCGGGGACTACCCGCACTGGAAGCGGGTGATCCGCAAGGAGCTCGGTCCCATCGCCGGCATCATGCAGCGCAAGCTGTCGCTCAAGGGCTCGCTGCCGATCGTGGTGCGGTTCGTGAAGTCGGCGGAGCAGCTGGTGGAGGCGGCGACGACGGTGCCGACCCGGTTTCTGGACGAATGAATCGGGAGCGGGGAGCAGAGAGCGGTACCCTCCGTTGCGCCGTCCGGTACCGCTCCCCGCTCCCCGCTCGCTCTAGAGATTGCGGAGTATCTTCTCTGGCGTGGAGACGTTCGGGAAGAACACCCGATCGCTCAACCGGTTGAACGCCACCCGCAACGTGGGGAACCGTTCGGCCGCGGCACGGTAGACGGGGGCGACGCCGAAGCGCTCGGCGAGGCGGTGCTCCGCGGCCAGCCGATAACCCTGTCGGCCCAGCTGGTCGTAATACGGCAAATCGGGTCCACCCTTTCGCGAGCGCCGGGCGGCGATATAGTCGGGAAACAAGCCGGCGAGCCAGAGGCTGTAGTTGCCAAGATGCACGCGCAGCAGGAAGCCACGTTCGCCCGCGTCGTCGAGCCCGGTGAGGTCCTCCACCATGTCGACCAGGTAGTGGTAGGTCTCGTCGTCGGTCCCGCGCAGGCGAACGTGCCGGTCATGATCGCCGAATTCGAGCAGCAGCGCGGCCAGGTAGTCGGCGAGCACGCGGTCGTCGACGCCGGCAGCGCGCAGTGTGTGGCGCACCGCCACGTAGGCGAACAGCGGCGCCGACGGGACCGCGAGCGTGCGCAGCGCCAGCAGGGCGTCCAGCAAACCGGGCTCGTCGAGCAGCTGGTCGGGCCCTTGCTCGAGGAGCAGCCGCTCGAATCGCACGCGACGGGCGGCGTCACCGCGCGCCAGCGCGACCGCGACAAGCCGGAAATCCGGCCCGCGCAACCGACCGCGGACGTTGGCCAGAATCATGCCTAAGCCTCCTTCTAGCCGAGGTACCCCGCGCGCGGGCGTGGAGTTGCTTCCCCGCCTCACGACGCTCGCGCAGGAACTGGCGGGTGCGTTCCGCCCGGCGACGGTGATCGAGCTCGTCGCGCGCGCCCTCGCCGATCTGCTCACGCCCGACCGGCTCTCCGTCATCTTACTTGACGCCGAGACCAACCGGCTGGCGGTGACGTACGACACGCATCCCGTACCCGCCCGTACCGACGATCCCCTGCTCCAGCTCGCCTTGCGGCGGGGACCGCTGGCCTTCCCCAAAGACGTGCGGGAAGAAGCACGCCGGCGCGGGGCTGACCTGTCCGAGCCGCCACCCGGCTCCTGGGTCGGTGCGCCGCTCATCGCGGCCGGCCGGACCATGGGCGCCGTCTCCCTCTCGAGCGAGCGCGCCGCGGCACTCGGGAAGCCCGAGCTGTCGCTCGTGACCACCGTCCTCGCGCAGGCCGCCATCGCGCTCGAGAACGCCCGCCTGGTCGAGCTCCTCTCCTCCGCCAAGCGCGAGTGGGAGAAGACCGTCGACGCCATCTCCCAGGCGATCTGCATCGTGGACGCGCACGGCACCGTGCGCCGCGCCAACCGCGTCTTCGCCGACTTGATCCACACGGCCGTCACCGCGATCCCCGGCCGGCCGTGGCTCGGCCTACTCCCGCCCGCCTGGTCGGATCCCGTTGCGCGGGCCATCGCCGAGCCCTCCGCGAACACCGTCGAGATCCGCGCCGGGGATCACGTGCTGCTCCTCACGGCCATCCCGATGGCCGAGCCCGGATCGGCGGTGCTCGTGTTCGAGGACCAGACCGAGCGCCGCCGCCTGCAGGAGCAGCTCATACAGTCTGAGAAGATGTCGGCGATTGGTCAACTGATCGCCGGCGTGGCGCACGATCTGAACAACCCGCTGGCCTCGGTGGTGGGCTTCAGCGATTTCCTCGCCGAAGCGGCCGAGATCCCGCCGTCGCTCCGCGAGCCGCTGCAGGTGATCCGCCAGGAGGCGGAGCGGGCGGCGAACATCGTCAAGAACCTGTTGTCCTTCGCGCGCACCCAGGGGGGAGAGCGTACCCGTCAGGGGGTTCGGGCCCTGCTGGAATCGACTCTGGTACTGCTCCGGAACCAGCTGATGACTCATAAGGTCGAGGCCACGCTCGAGGTCGAGCCGGGACTCCCCGACCTCGAGGTGAGCCCCAACCAGATCAAGCAGGTATTCGTGAACCTGATCAACAACGCCTGCCAGGCGATCGCGAGCGACGCGCCCTCGGGCCGGATCTGGATCACGGCGAAGCGCGCGCACGAGGGCGTGGCGGTGAGCGTGACCGACTCGGGGCCGGGGATGACGGAGGAAGTGGCGGCCCACGTGTTCGAGCCCTTCTTCACGACCAAACCGGAGGGCGAGGGCACGGGCCTGGGCCTCTCGATCTGCCAGGGCATCGTACGGGAGCATGGCGGCCGCATCACGGTGGAGACGCGCCCCGGAGGCGGAGCGAGCTTCACGGTGCAGCTGCCCATCCGATCCGCCGCGGCGCACCCCCCCGCCGCGCCGGCTCCGCCCCCCGAGTCGCGCCACCTGAACATTCTCGTGGTGGACGACGAGCCGCACATTCTCCACTACATGCGCGCCACCCTCGAGAGCTGGGGCCATACGGTGGAGGTGGCAAGCGACGGGACCTACGCGCTGGAGCGCGCCCTGGCCGGCCAGTTCGACGTGATCATCTGCGACCTCCGGATGCCCCATCTCTCGGGACGCGACATGTACACGAAGCTCACCCGCGAGGACCCGCGCGTGGCCGAGCGGGTCATTTTCGCCACCGGCGACACGGTCCGGGGCGACACGCTCCAGTTCCTCGAGCGGCTCGGCCGCCCCTACCTGCACAAGCCCTTCACTCTGGCCGAGCTGCGCGCCGCCCTCGGCCACGCCGCGCAGCAGCCGGCCTGACGGCCGTGCGTGTCCTGCACGTCGATTCCGGCCGGGAGTACCGGGGCGGCCAGGACCAGGTGCGGCTGCTCGCGCGCGAGCTGGCGCGAGCGCCGGCCGTGGACCAGCGCCTGGTGACGCGGCGCGACAGCGAGCTGGCCCGCCGCGCCACCGCCGAGGGCGTCGCCGTCCGCGGGGTCCCGTGGGGGCCGGGGCTCGATCCGCGCGCCTGGGGACGGCTGGTCGTCGAGTCCCTGAGGTGGCCCCCCGACCTCATTCACGCGCATAACAGCCACGCGGTCACGCTCGCGGTCTGGGCGCGCCGCTTCCTGCAATACGCCGGCGCCGCGCCGCGCATCGTGGCAACCCGCCGCGTGGTGTTTCCGCTGCGGGTCGGGAGCGCGCTCCGGCGCGTGGACGCCGTCATTGCGATCTCGCGAGCGGTGAAGACCGGCCTCGTTGCCGCGGGAATCGTTCCGGGTGAGATCACCGTCGTTGCCGACGGAGTCGACCCGGCCGCCATCCGCGCCGCCGCCGCGACCCCGCTCGGCATTCGGGCGCGACTCGCCCTGACGGACGGCACACCCCTCGCCGCCAACATCGCGGCCCTCGAGCCGTCCAAGGACCAGACGACGCTGGTGCGCGCGGCGCGCGCCGCGCGTGCGCGGTGCCCCGATTTACACTGGGTCATCGCGGGCGCGGGCCCCGGCCGCTCCGCGCTGGAGCACGAGATCCGGCGCCTCGATCTGGCCGACCGCGTGCACCTCCTCGGGTACGTCGAGCAGGCGGACGCGCTGATCCAAGAGAGCGACGTCCTGGTCATGTCGTCCAAGGAGGAGGGGTTGGGCAGCGTCGTCCTCCACGCCCTGGCGCTGGCCAAGCCGGTCGTCGCCACTGCGGGAGGAGGGCTGCCCGAGATCGTGCCCGCGGAGTGGCTTGTCCCGGTGGGCGACCACGAGGCGCTGGCTCGCAAGGTGGTCCAGGCGCTGGAGCACCCCGTTCCGGTTCCGCTTCCCCCACAGTGTACCGCCTCCGCCATGGCCGCCGCCGTCTTGGCCGTGTATCGGTCGCTGGTCTAGATTGCAGGGCCATGATCTACGTCTGCATCCCGGTGCACAACGAGGCGCGTACGGCCGGACTGGTGCTCTGGAAGGTCCGTCAGGTGTTCACGGCCTTCCCGCGGGAGTACCAGCTGCTGGTGGCGGACGACGCCTCGACCGACGACACGGCCGAGGTGCTCGCGTCGTACGCCAAAGTCCTGCCCATGACAATCGTGACGCATGGCGAGCGGCGCGGCTACGCGCAGAGCCTCGAGGGGCTGCTGCGCATGGCGTTGCAGCAGACCGATCGCCCCAAGCGCGATTGCGCCATCACCCTGCACGCCGACTTCGCCCACTCGCCCGAGAGCATGGAGGACATGGTCAAGCGTCTGGAATCGGGCGCGGACTTGGTCGTCGCCGAGCTGTTGGAGGCGCGGGGCCGTACCTCCCGCGCGCTGCGGCTCGCGCGCCGCTGGACACCCCGATTGCTCCGCGTTGCCGGCCTGCGGGACAGCGTGTCCGGATTCCTCGCGCTGCGCCTGATTGTGCTGCGGCAAGCGCTGCCGAAGGACACGACGCGGTTCCTCGAGACTGATGGCTGGTGCGCGAGCGCGGAGCTCGTCGCCCGGCTCGCGCCGCACGCGCGGCGGATCGACGCCGTCTCCGCGGCGGCTCGCTACGACCTGGCGCAGCGCCCCTCGCGGGTGCACCCGTGGCGCCAGCTGCTCGCGGCATGGCGCGCCCGCCCCGTCATCCGCGCCGCCCGCGCGGCCACGGCGCTGCTCCTCGTCGCGTTCGCCCTCCACGCCCAGTCGGACACGACCGCATGCGATTCGACGCGGAGCGCCGCGACGCTGACGGCGACCGCCGGCGTGCCGGTCGCGGTGCCGTTTCGCGTGGGTGAGCGGCTCGTCTACGGAGCCAAGTACGGCCTGTTCAACGTCGGGACGGCCACCATGGAGGTCGCCGGACTCGACACGATTCGGGGCCTGGAGATGGTGCACTTCGTCTTCAGCATCGAGGGCGGTGCTCTCTGGTACCACCTGAATCAGCGGCTCGAGTCCTGGGTGGGGCGGCACGATTTCTTGTCGCGCCGCTACTGGAACCAGACGGAGGAGAAGGGGAAATCCTGGAAGCGGAAGTTCGAGATCTACCCGGACTCCGGGTTTTTCCGCGAGGCGGGAATCGACACCATGCGCCCCACGGTGGCGGACCCACTCGACGACGCCGCGTTCTTGTACTGGATCCGGACGGTGCCGCTCGAGATCGGGAAGCGATACGAGTACCAGCGTTACTTCCGCCCGGAGCGGAATCCCGTGATCGTCGAAGTGTTGAAGCAGGAGCGGGTGAACGTGGCGGGCAGGAAATGGAATGCGATCGTCGTGCGCCCGCGTATCCCTCACGGCGGCGGCATTTTCGCGGAGAAGGCCGACGCCCGCATGTGGCTGTCCGACAGCAGCCCGCGCGTCATGCTCGCGCTGCAGTCGAACTTCTCGTTCGGCCAGGTGACGCTCAAGCTCAAGGAGTACGCCGACCCTCCTCCGGAGCACCCATGACCGACTACCGCGAGGCGGACGTATCCCGGCTCAAGACCGTCCCCATCGCGCAGCGCCCCAACAAGGTCGACCTTTCTCTCCTCGCGCACCCGCCGGGTGGCGATCGCAGCTTCGACGCTTTCTGGGACGCGCTCCCGGACCTCCTCGCCGCCAAGGACCTTCGCGATGTGGCCCATCAGGTGGCCCGGGCGGCCGGGCGGCGAGGCGTGGTGGTGATGCTCGGCGGGCACGTCATCAAGGTCGGCCTGGGACCGCTGCTGCGCGAGCTGGTGCGGCGCGGCGTGATCACGCACCTCGCGCTCAATGGGAGCGCCGCGATCCACGACTTCGAGCTCGCGGCGTACGGCGGAACGAGCGAGGACGTGGCGGCGGGCCTCGCCGACGGAACGTTCGGCATGGCGGAGGAAACCGGGCGGGAGATGAACGCCGCTATCGCGGACGGCGCCCGCGCCGGAAAGGGCATGGGGGAGGCGCTCACCGATTACCTGGTCCGTCGCGCCCGGCTCGCGGCGCCCGAGGTGTCGCTGCTGCTCGGCGCCGTCGAGCAGGGCGTGCCGGTCACCGTCCACGTGACCCTCGGAGCCGACATCATCCATCAGCATCCCGCGGCGGACGGCGCCGCGCTGGGTGCCACGAGTCACCGCGACTTCA
>JBGPDL010000098.1:0-7786 GCA_041482275.1 Gemmatimonadota bacterium
ACTGAACCCCGTCTCTTCCAGCAGCCTGAACATCTCTCCCTCCGGGAGAGCACCGCCGATTCAGCTGGCCCAGAGCTTGGGGTCGTTGACTATTGACTGAGACAGTTGCTTGGCGCTGACGATATCCGTAATCGAGATCCGGCCGCCCGGCCTCAGCACGCGGAAAATCTCCTCGACGACCCGGCGCTTGCGGAACGAAAGGTTCACCACCCCGTTCGAGATTACCACGTCCACCGAGGCATCGGGGAGCGGGATGTCTTCCATGCGACCCTCGTGACATTCCATCTTCGCACCAGTCGCCGCCACATGGGCTTGGGCCTTGAGGCACATGGCAGGGTTCAGGTCTACGCCCACCACTCTGCCGGTTGAGCCGACACGCCAGGACGCGATGATCGCGTCCAGTCCGGCCCCGCTCCCGAGATCGAGCACGGTTTCCCCTGGTTGCAGGTTGCTGCGCTCGTGCGGGTTGCCGACGCCAGCGAAGGACGCGACGGCGCCGGCGGGTGCGCGGTCGAGCCACTCGGGCGCATACCCGAACAGTTCCGCCGCCTCACGGCCGTGAAAGAAGTGGAACTCGCCTTTGGGGTTGTCGGCGACTTCTTGATACATGCGCAGGATCTCGTCCTTGAGCGTGAGCTCCAAGGATGCTTGAACGCTAGCAGGATCGGTCATAACAAGTTTGCTCCCTGCATGGTTGTTAGAACCACCTGTGTAGCCAGCGCTTCTCGAACAACACCTTGCCGAGATGCCACCAGCGGCTCGCCGGGCGGAGCTTTATTGCCGGCGTCGGTTCAGCGTAGAAGTCGCCGCTGCCAAAGCCCGCCTTTCCCCCGCCGGCCTCGATGAAGCACGAGCCGTGACCGTCGAACCGCGCGCTTTCGCCCCGACTCATCCAGGCACGGGCGAGATTCCGCGCCACGACTTCGGCCTGGCCATGGGCGAATACCCCGGCCTTGGGCAGGGGCTTGCCGAGCTTGAGCGGGATCGCCGTCACGTCCCCCACCGCGTAGACGAACGGGAAACGCGTTTCGAGGGTATGCCGATCGACGGTGATCCAACCGCTCTCTCCCAGGAGCCCGCTCTCACGTACCACGGCGGGTGCCTGATGTGGCGGGACGTAGAGGAGCAGATCGTACGCGGCCGTTGTGCCGTTGGTAAAGGCGATTCGTCGGCTCGTGCCGTCCACCGACTGCACCTGGTGCTCGGGGTGGTAGTGGACGCCCTTTTGTTCCACCATCTGGCGGACGGCGGCTGACACCTGCGGCCCCGCGACACCCATCGGACCGGGCTCGGCCGCATAGAAGTCGATTTTCACTTGATCCCGAATGCCGCGCCGCCGGAACTGGCCCTCGATCAGCATGGCTGCCTCGTAGGGCGCCGCAGGGCACTTGTACGCCGAGGCGGCGGTGAGCACCACGACACGGCCACGCGAACACTGCCGGAGTGCCTCCCGCAAGCCCGTCGCGCCTTGCAGGCTGTAGAGGTTGTAACCGGCTTGTTCTAATCCGGGGATCTGGCTGGGCGCGAGGTCCGCGCCCAGTGCGATCACGACCGCATCGGCCTTCCATTCTCGTCGCGAGACCCGAACGGTCCTCTCGGCTGGATTGATCTGTTCGATCTCCCCGTTGATCACTTCGATCCCTTTTCGCTCTAGCCGATCCAGTGGGCGGCGGATCTGCTCGGGCTCCCGTTGGCCGATCATCAGCCAGAGTAGGGAGGGCTGGAAGAGGTGGTGGCGCTCCCGGTCGATGAGGACGACGCGGTGGTCCCTCGGCAGATAGCTCCGAAGGCGATGGGCTGCGACCACGCCTCCCACTCCGCCGCCGAGTACGAGCACGGATTTCCGGTCAGCCATCACGCCTCCTCAGAACACCAAGACCCGATCGGCCCACTGAGTCCAGGTGGTGAGTTCGTCCATACTGCTGCGCCGGCATCCCTCGGCGAGGTCCGGGTCGGCAATACCTCGGGCATCCATGCAGGAGCCGCAGACACCGATTTCCCCTCGGTGCAGCGTGACCGCTGTCAGCATCGTCTCGATGTTGTAATAGCCCTTGGGCACTTTCTGGCCGTGTTTGGCACAGGAGGAGGCGTCACCGATGAGGAAGACCTTGACCTGCTCACCGTCCCGCTTGGCGAGGGACCCGGCCAGGCGCAGGCCGTTGTAACTCCGTTCCGTGCCATACGGAGGGTCATTCAAGATGAACAGCGCGTTGCTCATGGGCGTTCTCCCACCGCCACCCGAAAGCCTTGGGCGCGCCAATCCGGGACGCCATCCTCCAGGCGGACCGCCTTGAAGCCTCGCGTGCGCAATCGCTTGACGGCTTCCACGGCGAGAACGCAGAAGGGCCCCCGGCAATAGGCCACGATCTCGCGATTGCGCGGCAGCTCCGCGAGCCGCTGCTTCAGTTCCGCCAGCGGCACCGACACGGCGCCGGGAATGTGCCCGGCGACGTATTCCGAGCGGGGCCTCACGTCGAGTACCGTGACGTCCCCGCGCCGCACGCGTTCAACCAAGGCCTTGCGATCCACCGGCTCCATGAGACCCCGCTCGTGAAGAAACTGGCGAGTCACCTGCGTCACGTCGGCGAGATGCGACTCGGCCACCCGGCGGAGCGTCCGGAAGTACTCGCTCACGTCCTCGCCGGCAAGCCCATACGTCACGAAGAGGCCAGCCTTCTCAGCCGTGACCAAGCGGGCCGCGCGCAGCACTTGGAGGTGCTGGGAGGTGTTCGCCACGCTTTGCGCGGTCTCGTGTGCCAGCGATTCGACGGTCCGGGGGCCCTGGCAGAGAAGGTCAACCAGTTCAAGGCGGCGAGGGCTCGCGAGCGCCTTGCCGATGCGAGCGAACTGCTCGTAGATGGTGTCCTTGAAGGAGCGGCCAGTGATCTTGGACGTAGCCATATTAGTATTCAATGAGGTTATTGAATACTCGGCCGTCGGCCGGGATGAGTCAAGTCCCTCCGATCCCGCTACATTGATGCCGTGACCTCGATTGCGACCACGGAGCGCCAGCGCGTCGTCCGTCGCGGCCAGTGGTTAACCTGGGCGACGCTGCTGTACAACAGCCTCGAAGCCATACTTTCGATTGGTGCGGGCGTCCTAGCCGGAAGCGTTGCGCTCGTCGGCTTCGGCGTGGACAGCGTGATCGAACTGACGGCAGGCGTCGCGGCGCTGTGGCGTCTGCGTGCCGACGTCGACCCGCTCACCCGCGCCCGAAGCGAGCGGCACACAGTGCGACTGATCGGGCTCTGCTTTCTGGCGCTCGCCGTGTACGTGACTTACGATGCGGCCCATGCCTTGATTGGCCGGCGCGCTCCAGGGGACAGCGTAGTCGGAATCGTGATCGCGGCTGCCTCTCTCATCGTCATGCCGCTGCTCGCGCGCGCCAAGCGGCGCGTCGCTTTTCGTCTTGCGAGCGGTGCAATCGCTGCCGAAGCAAAGCAGACGCAGATCTGCGCCTATCTTTCGGCCATCCTCCTGGCTGGACTCGCTTTCAACGCAACAGTCGGCTGGTGGTGGGCCGACCCAACCGCAGCGCTTGCCATGGTGCCGCTCATCGTCAGGGAAGGCGTGGACGCTCTGCGCGGTCGTACGGTGTGCTGCGGCGAGTGAGTGGGGCTAGGATTGGGGACTAGCTCATTGGGGGGCCGTTGGGGGGCCCTTTCTCCCGGCAAACGCGGGTTTTGGTGCTGGAGAGTCCCGGCACCGATGCTCGGAACCCTTGGAAAACCGACAACTTGACGTTTTTGGAGGTTCCCCTGAGCCGCATGGGGTTCAAGAGGTCGCGGGTGAAGCGTCGGCGCCTGCGGCGCCTCCGCTGCGCTCGCCGCGCTGCGCGCGGCGCCGGCCCTGACGGGCCGGACGCGACAAATCCCGCCGTCCCGACTGAGTGAAGAGCACGCCCCGTATTGACTCAGTCCCGGCGCGGGGCAACGCGTCCTAGCTCGCCGTGAAACCCCGTCACTACGACGAGCTCGCGCAGCGACCGCTCGGGCCGCGCCACGACGACGGCCAAGCGGCCGTCGGGGGCGATGCTGTGATTCCACGCGAAAGTGCGGACGAACGGACCCTCGGCGACGAACCGAGGCGAGCCCACGCTGAACCCGGCAGTCGTCGAGACCGAGACCTCGAAAAAGCGGCGGCCGTCGCGGAAAATGACACGGTCTCCCCGCGGCGACCAGAGCGGCTGTTGCCCTCGTTCCGCCACTTGGTAAACGGCGCCGGTCGGCGGCACCGGCGACACGGCGATGCCGCCATCGGTGTTGCCATACGCCAGCCAGCGGCCGTCCGGAGAGAAGCTCGCGGCGAATCCCCGGCCGGGTATCCGAATCCTGCTGGTATCGTCCCGGAGCGGCTGGAGGAACAGCTCCCCGGTGCGCCAGTCGGAGAAGACGAAGTCCTTGCCGTTCGGTGCGATCGTCATGTAGGAGGCGCCCCGAACCTGGAGATCGAGGAGCGGCACACCGCTGAGGGTGTACAGGCGGGCTCCACGGTTCAAGAACTGGATCGGGTCCCACAGCCCGATCAACAGCTCGCGGCCGCTCGGTGACCAGGACGCGGGGAAGGTCCGGTAGTTGCCCTCGACGGCAATGCGCCGCCGCTGGCCCGTCGCGAGCTCGAGCACCACGACCTCGCCGCTCACCAAGGGATCACGGCGCTGGACCGCGAGCCGTCGCCCGTCCGGCGAGAGCCGGAGCTGGGTGTACGCCCCGCGCGGAAAGGGCATCGTGTCCAGCGTCCCGTTGCGGTTTACGAACGCAATGCGCCCGTAGTTCTGGTTGGCGCCCGGCACGAAAATGAGCGTTCCGTCCTTCGCGAGCGCGTACTCCGTGTAGCCGAACCCCTCTTCGATCCGCACGCCGGCGAGCACCGGCGCGGGCTGGCCGAGGACCCGCCGCCGGGCGCCGTCGAAGGGCAACGCCATCAAGACGCCGTCCCCGGCGCCGAACACCAGATGTCCGCTGGGTACCCACTTGGGACTCGCGCCCGTGAGGAGGTCCGCTTGCTTCACCGAGTCGAGGGGCAGCACCCCGCGGCGGGTGATGGCCTGAAGGCGTCCATCGTCGAGGGAGAGCATGGCGAGTTGGCCCGAGCTCAGCTGACCGACGGCCCACCGACCACCGGGAAGGAGGTCCGGTGTGCCGAACTGGGTGGTGAGGGCGATCGTGGAATCGCTCCCACCGCCCGATGTCGGCACCCAACGCAGGTTGAACCCTTCGTTCTCCATCAAGAGGATGCTGTCTCGCGACGCCCAAACCGCTCCGACCGGGCGGTCCACTTTCAAGAGCGTCACCGGGCTGCCGCCGGTAGCAAGCACCTTCCGCATCTCGTTGCCTGAGAAGAACCCGATCCACTTGCCGTCGGGGGAGAAGAAGGGATGGTACGCGCCGTCGGTTCCCGAGAGCGCCACCGTCGTATCTTCGCCCAGCTGCCGGACGAAGATCCGCGTCGTGCCATCCTGGGGCGATACGTACGCCAGGATCTCACCGTCGGGAGAGAGGGCGAGCGCAGATTGCCACAGGCCCAAGGGTCCCGGGCCCGTCAGCGCGATCGGCGCAGTGACCGGGAGGAGGAGATTCCACTGGCGATGTGGTATCGGCGTCACGTGGGCCCGGCCGGACAGGAACCAGCCGACGATGAAGCCCAGTCCCAGCGTCATCGCGACCCCGGCCGCGAGGGTCCTGGGGGGCGACGCTCGGCGCGGCGGCCGGCCGGCGGGCCCCGCGGCGGCGAGTGCGTCGGCAAACTGGATCGCGGAAGCAAACCGATCGGCGGGAATCTTCTCCAGGGCGCAGTGAATCGCGGACTCGACGTGCGGTGGCACACTCGGGCGCAGGACCGTGAGCGGCCTGGGCGCCGCCGTCATGGTCCCGGCGATCACCGCCTGCGCCGTCGGCCCCGTGTGCGGCGGCACGCCCGCCAGCATCTCGTAGGCGACACAGGCCAATGCGTAGATGTCGGTACGGCCGTCGAGCTGCCGTTCGCCCGCGGCCTGTTCGGGGCTCATGTACTGCGGCGTGCCCATGGAGATCCCGCTCTGCGTCAGGCGGTCACCACCGGCGGCGGCGAGCGCGAGGGCGATCCCGAAATCGGCCAGCAGCGGCTGGCCGTCTTGGAGCAGCACGTTCTCCGGCTTCAAGTCCCGATGAATCACTCCCTGTCGGTGGGCGTAATCGAGTGCCTGCGCCAGCGCCCGTGTCAGAGCGATGGCCTCCTCCACCGGCAGCTGGCGCTCTCGGTCCAGCCGGGCGCGGAGCGACTCGCCCGCGACGTAAGGCATGACGTAGTAGAGCAAGCCCTCCGCCGAACCGGAGTCGTAGAGCGGCAGGATGTGCGGGTGCTGGAGATGCGCGGTGAGCTTGATCTCCTGCAAGAACCGCTCGGCACCGATGACCGCTGAGATTTCCGGGCGGACGACCTTGACCGCGACCTCGCGGTCATGTTTGCGGTCCCGCGCGAGGTACACGGTGGCCATGCCGCCCCGCCCGAGCTCCCGCTCCAGGGCGTAGCGATCGGCGAGGCTGGCGCGGAGACGGTCAAGCGGTGCGACCATGGTACTGCAATCCTCGGTGCGGAGGACCTCCCACGCAAGCCATCACGGCAGCAGCTGGGATTCCAAGACTTGCAATCAGGAGATGTGAAAACGGCGACCCCAGCCGGTAAACCCCATCGCTCAACGGAGACCGTGCGCAGCAGCTGGTCGGGTAGCCGCCGAATCCGCCTGCCGCATCAGTTGCGCGAAGTCCTGGAGCTCCGCCAAGCCCAGGTCGGAGACGACCCAGTACGCGTAGTCCGGCGTCGTCCAGCGCAGCAGGTGGTACCCCTGCCGCGTCTGCGTCGCCGGAGCGGCCGCTGGGCCGCGCACGGTGGGCCACAGAAGCACGCTGATCACGTGCTGGCGCCGGCCGTAGACGAGCGCGGCGACCGACCGGCCACCGACGTAATCGAGCCGGCCGCCGATCAGCGGATAGCCCCGGCCGGCGAAATCGTACACGGGCGGCGAAAAATCCACCTTGCCGTTGAACCACGGCTTCACCGTGTGCTGGTCCGAGGAAAGCACGTCGGTGAGGTGGCCGGGCATGAGCGAGCGGACGTGGGTCGCGAGCACTTCATCGGTGAGCGTGTCGCCGGCCGCACGCTGGAGCGCGAGGCGCCAGCTGCCGAGCGCGACGACCGCTAGTGAGGCGGCGAGTGCCAGCGACCGCCACATGACGGGCGCGGCGAACCGACTGGGGGCGCGAGCCCGCGACGCCCCCCCCTCCCGCAGCGCGGTCTGCACGCGTGCGCGCAGGGCGTCCGGTGCCTGGAACGCCGGGACGCGCGCCTGGATTGCCGCGCGCAGCGCCAGCCGCCCGTCGCGGAACCGCCCGCAGTCCTGGCATTGGACGAGGTGTGCCTCGAGCTCGCGCGCGTCGACCGCGGCGAGCTCGCCGTCGAGATAGGCGTCCAGCTGGGCTTCGAAGCCCGGATGGGTCACGTCAGCGTTCCTCCTCTTCCCGCAGCGCCTCTTGGAGGCGCGTGCGGGCGCGGGACAGCCGCGACATCACCGTGCCGACCGGCACGCCCGCCACGTCGCTGATCTCCTTGTACGACAGCCCTTCGAGCTCGCGCAGGACGATCACCTCCCGGAATTCCGGCGCCAAGCGGTCGAGCGCGCGATGAAGTGAGTCCTTCGCGGCACTGCGGAGCAGCGCCGCCTCCGGGTGCTCATCCGCCACCGCGCCGCTGTGCTGTGCCTCGTCGAACTCGAGCACGACCGCGCCCGGGCGCTGGTGGCGTCGCGAAC
>JBGPDL010000099.1:0-7669 GCA_041482275.1 Gemmatimonadota bacterium
CCGCCCCCCAGGGCAAAGCGCCGCGCCTGCAGGTACAACCGGTAGCGGTCGCGGGCGGTGCAGACGTCGCGCACCGCGGCGAGGTAGCCCGGCACTCGCTCGCGATCCTCGTCCGCCTCCACGGCGAGGCGCAGCAGCCGCCCGACCCGGAATACGGCGCCCATTGCCAGCGTGAGCAGCGAGCGGGGCGGGCGGCCCAGATGCGCGGTCAAGACGCCGAACTCGTCGGAGAGCCACTCGGTGATCTCGCGCGCGCAGGTGGACTTTCCCGCGCCGTCGCCGCCCAGCAACGCGATGACCGTCCCACCGTGCGCGAAATGCTTGCCGCGCTTGCGGATGAGCTTGAGCCGGCCGCTCAACGTGAGGACCCGGTGCATGATGCGGCTGAGCGTCAGCGCCAGCGGCGGCCGTCTCGCATGCGGCAGCAGACGACGGTGCAGCTCACGCCGTACCAGCAGCCGCTGCCAGCGGGAGCACGCCGGACGCAAGGACGCGAGACACTCGTCGATGAACCGCGCGTCCATGGTCGGGAGGTGCGTCGCCAGGATGTCCGCCAGCGCGGCGCGGTTGGCCCTGCCGAGCAACGTGTCGAGTTCGACCTGGATCCCTTTCAGCCAGCGCGGCTGCCGCCGCAGCACCGTGTCGAGGGCGTTGTAGCGCTGCACCATCCGCGCGGCGAACGCGATCAACTCGAACTCGGGCGCGGGGACGGGAAACACTGCTCCCGGCACGGCCGAGGCCAACAGCGGCTCCTCGATGGGGAGGCGGTAGACCGTGCGCCAAATGCCGCCGACCACCAGGCGATAGTGCGTATGCACGTGGATCAGCCGGCCCGTGACCGGGTCGAACCCGAAGTAGCTCTCGATGCCGGCGATCGCGCTGGAGGGGGGCGGGTCGGCGCGGCGGAATCCCAGGGCCCACAGCACGGCCGAGAAGCGTGGCTCGGCGGAGCGGTGGACCAGGAGATCGATGTCGCCGTCGCCGCTCATCCAGCGGGTGTGCTTCCAGTTCCCCTTCCACTGGAGGTAAACGACGCGCTCGTGCTGCAGCGCTTCGCCCAGGCGCTCCACCAGCGAGCGGGCGGCGGCGGGCGAACCAGGGAGGAGGGGGGGCTCGGCGGGCCGGGCGCGGGCCGCCACTCGGGGGGCGGCGCTCAGGGGTCCAGCCGGGTCATGGGTCGAGGTACGCACATTCCCTGCTATTCAGCACGGGGCGTGCGCGGCGGCTATGATGGTATGTCATTCAATGACAGCAATTTATGCAGACGGTGTTGGCCGTGCGTAGGCAGGATGTAACAGGTGTGCTACACCCTTGGGTGAACCCCGTTACGCCGCGCTCGCGGGCGCGGCGCTCAATGACAGCTGCCGCTCCCCGAGTCGGTGGCGGTCTGGCCGGCCACCGGGATGAACTGCCACGCGTACGAGCCATCGGCCAGGGTGAGCTTCAAGACTCCGTACACGCCGCTGATGCGCGCTTCGCTGTTGGGGATGATCAGCGTGTTGGCGGCGTCGAGGCCGCTCCCGCCGGTGCCCACGATGATCTCCCGGATGCCGTTCACCGGGTCAGCCGCGCCCGCAGACGTCTGGGGGGCGAACCGCTCGTAGTCTTGCATGTGGGCGTTGATGATCAGCTCTGCATGGGCGGCGTAGAGGTCGTCCCAGAACGGCTTCACCGAGGTCGTCGGTGAGAACGAAGCCGACGTGGTCGAGTAGAAGCGCGGGTGATGGAACGCGGCGAGCACGCATTGTTTCGTGGTCGCAGCGAGGTCGGCCTTGAGCCACAGCTCCTGGGCCGAGCCCGCCGCGGTGGGTACGAAGCTGGCATTGCTGTTCAGCACCACGATATGCCACGCGCCGAGGTCATAGCTGTAGTATCCCTGGCCGGCCGGGCCGGCGGGGGCGCCGAAGTAGTTGAAGTAGCTCGCCGCCGTGGCACTCGAATCGTACTCGTGGTTGCCCACCGCCGGGTAGGTGCGGGCCTTGTGGCGACCCCAGCTGGCATCGTAGCAGGTCGAGAAATTCGCCGCCGTGCCGTTCGGGTAGGCATTGTCGCCGATGGCGAACACCGTGCCGGCGATCGCGTCCAACAGCGTGGCAGTGGCCTCGTCGTTGGTGCGGTCGCAGCGCGCGATGTTGCCGGCCCCGACGAGCGTGACGCTCGAGACCTGTTGGGCGACCGTGAGGGTGGTCAGCCCGGTACCCGTGCCCCCGTCCTTGTCCGTCACGGTGACGGTTCCCGTGAACGTGCCCGCCGCCGCATAGGTGTGGGCCGCGCTGACGGCGCTCGCCGGACTGGACGCGCTGCCGGTCGCGGCAGCCGATCCGTCACCCCAGTCGATCGCATAGGCCCACGGCGCGTCGCTCGAACCCGGATCGCCGAACGTTGCATTCACGGTGACCGGACTGCCTGCTGTCGCGGCGAAACTCGCCGCGACGCTCACAGCGGGGGCGACGTTGGTGATGGTCGCCGTCGCCGACGCCGGTGCGCTGGCGGCGCCGTGCGTGTCGGTCACCGTGAGCGTGACGGTGAACGAGCCGTTGTCGACGTATGTGTGCGTCGGCTTGGCCCCGGTGCCGGTGCTCCCGTCACCGAAGGTCCAGGCGTATGTCAGCGCGTCTCCATCGGGATCGGACGAGCCGCTGCCGTCGAAGCCGACCGCCGCGCCCTCCGTGCCGGTGTAGGGCCCGCCCACCGCTGCGGTGGGCGGATGGTTCACCGCGGCGACGGCCACGGGTGTCTTGGCGGTGCCCGCGCCCCCGTCCTTGTCGGTCACCGTCACGCGCACGGTGTCGGTTCCGCCCGTGGCGTAAGTGTGACTCGCGGTGATTGCGGCCGACTGGCTACTGGTGCTGCCGGTGGTCTGCGGTGACCCGTCGCCCCAGTCGATCGTGTAGGCCCAGGGGCTGTCGTTTACGCCCGCGTCGCTGAACGTCGCGCTCAACGCGTAGGCGCTCCCGGCGGTGGCGGCTTGATTGGCCGGCAGGGTGACCGACGGGACAGCGTTCGCGATCGTCGCCGTGGTCGTGACCGGGGCGCTCGCCGCCCCGAACGCGTCGGTGACCGTGAGCGTCACGGTGTAGCTGCCGTTGTCCCCGTAGGTGTGGCTCGGCGTGATGCCCGTGCCGGTGCCGCTGTCGCCGAAGCTCCAGGCGTACGTCAGCGCGTCGCCGTTCGGGTCGGACGAGGCGCTGCCGTTGAACGCGACGGCAGCACCTTCGGCGCCCGAGTACGGGCCTCCGGGAGCGGCGGTGGGGGGCGCGTTCACGGGCGCCCCGGCGTTGTGGCACGCCGTGGTGCCGGAATCGGCCGCTGTCCCCGACACCGGAATGAACTGCCAGCTGTACGCACTGCTCGAGAGCGTGAGCTTCAGGACGCCGTAGACCCCGCTGATGCGCACCTGGCTGTTGGGCCAGAAGACGGTGTTGGCGGCGTCGAGCCCGCCGCCCCCGGCGCCCGCGATGATTTCGCGAATACCGTTCGCGACGTTCAGGTTGCCGGCGGGGTCGGTCGGGGCGAACCGCTCGTAGTCGTGCATGTGGCCGTTCACGATGACGTCCGCATGGGCCGCGTACAGGTCGTTCCAGAACGGCAGGGTCGAGGTACCGGCCGAGAGGCTCGTCGTGGACGAGTAGAACCGCGGGTGGTGCCACACCGCGAGGATGCACTTGCCGCCGGCGGTCGCGAGGTCGGCCTTGAGCCACTGTTCCTGGGCGGAGCCCACCGCCGTGGGGACGAACGTATAGTTGCTGTTCAACGCGACGACGTGCCAGGACCCGATGTCGAAGCTGTAGTAGCCCAGGCCACGGGGGCCGGCCGCGGCGCCGAAGTAGTCAAAGGTGCCGTTCGCGTTGCCGGCTCCGTAGTCGTGGTTGCCGACCCCGGCGTAGGTGCGATACAGGTGCCGGCCCCAGCTCGGCGCGTAACAGCTCGTATAGTCGGCCAGCGCGCCGGTGGGGTAGGCGTTGTCCCCTGCGGTGATGACCGTCCCGGCGATGGTGTCGAGGATGCTGGCCGTCTTACCGCTGCCGGTGCTGCAGTCGGCGATGTCGCCGGAGATGAGCGCGACCTGCGTGCCCGGCGCCACGACCCGCACCGCGACCGCGTCCGAGCCGCTGCGCCCCGCGCTGTTGGTCACCGTGACGCGCACGCTGTCGAGGCCGAGCGCCGAGTAGGCGTGGCTGGCGGTGATGGGTGCGGACGCGCTCGACACGCTGCCCGTGCTCGACGCGCCGTCGCCCCACAGGATGGCGTACGTCCACGGCGCGTCGGTCGCGCCGGTGTCGCTGAACGCGACCGAGAGGTTGACGGTGGTTGCCGGATAGGTCGAGAGATCCGGACCGGCGTTCACCGAGGGCGTAGGTGGCGGAGGCGGGGGCGGCGGGCCGGGGGGGCCGTGGCACGCTGCCGAGCCCGAGTCCGAGAACTGGGTGCCCGCGATCGGAATGAACTTCCAGAAGTAGCTCCCCGGCGACAGCGTGAATTTCAACACGCCGTAGATCTGGCCCCGCACCTGGCTGTTGGGCGCGATCGTGGAGAACGACCACGTGCCCAGCCCGCCCGTCCCGACGATGAACTCGCGGATCCCCTGGACGGTATCGAGGGCGGCCGCGGGCGTCTGCGGAGCGAACCGCTCGTAGTTGCGCGTGTGCGAGTTCAGGACCACGTCGGCGTGCGCCGCGTACAGGTCGTTCCACAGCGGCAGCACCGATGAGCGGACGGTGGACGTGCCCGAGTAGAACGCCGGCAGATGCCAGTAGGCGAGCGTGCACTGTGACGGGTTGGCCGCCAGGTCCGCCTTGAGCCACTGCTCCTGCGCCGAGCCGGCCGCCATGGCGGTCGCGCTGTTCAGCGCGATGATGTGCCACGCGCCCAGGTTGTAGCTGTAGTAGCCCTTGGTCGGATCGCCAGCGGCCGCGCCGTAGTAGCCGTAGTAGCCCGGCGCGCCGGCGGTGGTGTACTCCACGTCGCCCGGCACCGGGTAGGTCCGCGCCTTCTGCCGGCCCCACGTGGGGTTATAGCAATTGGCGTAGGTGGCGCCGTCCCCGGGCGAGCCGACGTTGTCGCCCGTGACGAACACGGTGCCGGGAATCGTGTCGAGCAGCTTGGCCGTCGAGGTGTCGTTGTGATGGGAGCACAACGAGATGTCGCCCGCGCCGACGAACGTGACCGAGCCCGGTGGGGCGAGGCTCGCCGCCAGGGGCCGTGCGGTCTCCGTGGGTGAGTTGGGGCCCTGGTCGTCGCGGCAGGTGGCGATCATCACCGCGCTGGCGAGCACGCCAAGCGCGGCCAGCACCGCAGGGCGGGTCGCGCGCATAGGGGGGCGCCGGGGTTCGTGAAGAAGTCTGCGCAACGAGTGTTGCCGGTGCATGATGCGTGCACGCAACAACGTTTCAACGTAAAGCGTTCCAGGGCATTGTGTTGTGGTGACGCGTCGGCGCAGGGGATGACGTTTCCTTGTGGTGGGTGCGTGACAGCTACGCGGCTCTGCCGCTACGACTCCGGGAGGAGGTGGGGTGTGCCGCGGCTGGCGCGTGTCGCTACGCCGTTCTCGGCGAGCAGGCGGCGCCCTTCGGCCAGCTCGGGGGGGTCAGCGAAGCGGCGCCGGCCGAGCAGCGTCGACACGATCACCCACAGGGTCCGCGCCACGATGCGGGCGTCGTACCAGAGGGACGCACGGCGCACGTACACGACGTCGAGGGCGAGCTTGAGCGGCAAGAGGCGCGCCGCGTACGCCGCCTCGGGGTCCGTCCCGGCGAGCAGCGCGGCGCCGTGGGTCGAGCTGTAGATGCTCCCCGGGCTCGCGAGGCCGGGGCGGACCGCGAGCGTCTCGAGGCCGAGCGCGGTGTACCGCCCCGTCACGATAGCCGGATCCTCCGGGCGCGGGCCGACGAGCGACATCTCCCCGCGCAGCACGTTCCAGAGCTGGGGCAGCTCGTCGAGCTTCACGGCGCGGAGCCAGGCCCCGAAGGGGAACACGCGCGGGTCGTCGGCGCCGGTGATGCGGCTCGAGTCGGCGCGGCGCCGCAGGTGCATCGTCCGCAGCTTGAACATGATGAACGGCCGCCGGTCGCGTCCCACGCGCTCGGCGCGGTACAGGACGGGGCCGGGAGACGACAGGCGGATGCCGACGGCGGCCAGCGCGACGAGCGGCGCGGTCACCAGCAGCGCCAGCGCCGCGAGCGCGACGTCAAGCAGGCGTTTGGCCATGGCGGAGCGCGCGACGGACGGTCAGGAACACCTCGGCGGCGTCCAGACATTGCTGGTTGCCCCAGGCGCGGGCGCGGTGGCGCAGCGCCTCGAGCGAGCGGGGGTGGGGGTACGGCCGCAGCTCGCTCTCGTAGCAGGCCATCGCGGCCAGCTTCTGCTCGAGCGTGGCGGAGATGTCCACCCAGGTGTCGGGCACGAAGCGACGGGGAAACCCCCACTCGGTGCTGCTGGCGGTGTCGAAGGCGTACACCGCCTCGATCGAGGCCTCGGTGGGCCGGGTGGCGACGAGCACGGCCTTGAACAGGATCTCGTGATCGCGATTGATGTCGCCGCCGTACTGGCAGTAGACGATCTGCGGCTGCACCTCCCGGACGATGCGCTCGAGCGGCGCGATGATGTCGGTGAGGGTGAGGGTGTCGAGTCGTTGGTCCGGGAAGCCGAGCGGGCGGAGGTCGGCGACGCCGAGCACGTCGGCCGCGCGGCGCATGTGCTGGGCCTGGCCGACCCCGGCCGGTCCGTAGCGCAGCGATTCTCCTTCGCAGGCGATCACCGTCGTCACCGTATCGCCCGCTTTCACGTGCAGCGCGACCGTGCCACCGCACCCCAGGAGCTCGTCATCCGGATGCGCGGCGATCACGAGGACTCGCTTAGGCACGCGCGCGCTGCTCCTGCGTCCGGTGATGGCGTTCCGCGATCGCTTCGTACAGCGCGGCGCTGTAGCGGAGCTTCGCCCGCTCGATGGCCCACGGGAAGAGGTGCGGAAACAGCCGCGCGCCGCGGGCCAGCCCGAGGGCATTGCGCAGCCGGGGCGAGGCGAGCCGCGCCAGCGCCGCGCGCAGCCGGGCCGCGGCGCCGGGCGAGGCGGCGGGGGCGGGGGCGGGGGCGGGGGGCGCGAGACCCCGGTCGCGCCAGTCGGCGGCGCGCGCCCGGAGCCATTCCCCGTAATCGGCGAGCGACCCGGGGGACAACACGTCGTCCCGCTCGAAGAACAACACGGACGCGGTCTGCTTGCGGACGCCGAACGCGCCGCGCGGGACACCCGCCGTTTCCACGATGCGCCGGCAGATCGGGCGGCTGTAACCACCCGGTACGTCCCACGGCGCCATCGCCGGCGAGCGGCTGAGCGCGCGCACGGCGCCGATCTGGCGGACGCCGAGGAACGGCACCGGCACGTGTACGAAGCCCGCCCACAGGCGGTACTCGGATAGCGACAGCCCGGACTGGTCGCCGCGGACGATGTCGGCATCGCTCGCGCGCGGCCGCTTGCTCCACATCTGGTCGCCGTGGTACCCGGTCACGAGCACGCGGCGCGCGAGGTACACCTCGGCGCCCCGGAAGTACACGTCCTCGCCCTTCGCGTCCGCGGCGAGGAACGGCAGCTCCGGCCCCGCGGGAGCGTCCGGGGCACGCCAGGCGTCACGGTCCAGGCGCCACAGCCGCACCCCCAGGGCCCGGGCGATCG
>JBGPDL010000100.1:0-7574 GCA_041482275.1 Gemmatimonadota bacterium
AGATCAAGATGCCCGATCTCAACGCCAACGATCTGGACGCGGCGATGAAGATGGTGGCGGGCACGGCCCGCTCCATCGGGCTCGAGGTGGTGGACTGATGCGCGCGCCCCCCCACGGTAAGCATTACCGCGCCGCGGTCGCAACGCTTGAGCCGCGCAAGCTGTACGGCGCGCGCGAGGCGGTGGACAAGGTGAAGGCCGCCGCGTACGCCAAGTTCGACGAGTCGGTGGACATCGCGGTGCGCCTGGGCGTCGATCCCAAGCACGCCGATCAGATCGTGCGCGGCACGGTGAGCCTGCCGAACGGCACCGGCAAGAAGATCCGGGTGCTCGTGATCGCGCAAGGCGACAAAGCGAAGGAGGCGGAGGCGGCGGGCGCCGACTACGTCGGGGTCGAGTACGTCCAGAAGATCAAGGACGGCTGGCTCGACACCGACGTCATCGTGGCGACCCCCGATGTCATGGGCCAGCTGGGCCCCCTGGGCAAGGTGCTGGGCCCCCGGGGCTTGATGCCGAATCCCAAGGCCGGCACGGTGACCATGGACGTGGCCCGGGCGGTCAAGGAATTGAAGGCGGGAAAGATCGAGTTCCGGGTGGACAAGAGCGGGATCGTACACGCGCCGATCGGAAAGAAGTCGTTCAGCCCGGAGGCGATCGAGCAGAACCTGGTAACGTTCATGGAGGCGATCGTGCGGGCCAAGCCCCCGGCCGCCAAGGGGCACTACATCCGATCGGTCACGGTATCGAGCACGATGGGACCCGGCGTCCCCCTGGATCCGGCGGTGTTCGCATGATCACGACTAAGGCGCAGAAACAGGAGATGGTGACCGCACTGGCGACCCGGCTGCGTCGGGCGAGCACGGTGTACCTCACGGACTTCACGGGCCTCGACGTGGCGCAGATCACGCAGCTGCGTCGCCGCCTGCGGCAGGCGGGCACCGACTTCGTGGTGGTGAAGAACACGCTCGCGCTGCGCGCGTTCGGAGACGCTCAGGTGCAGGGGCTCGAGCAACATCTGGCGGGACCCACGGGGCTGGTCCTTACGGGGGCGGACCCCGCTGCGGCGGCCAAGGTGCTGGCGGACTTCGCGAGAGAGTTCGAGAAACCTGCCATCAAGGCGGGACTGGTGAACGGCCAGGCGGTGACGCCGGCCCAGGTGAAGCGGCTCGCCAGTCTGCCGCCGCGTCAGGAGCTGCTCGCCCAGCTGGGTGGGGCGCTCCAGGCGCCGATGGCCGGCTTCGTCGGCGCGTTGAACGGCTTACTGATGAACATGGTGGGTGCCCTGGAGGCGCTTCGCGCGAAGCGCGCCGCCGGCACCGCGTCCTAATCGGGTGGGAGATACGGCAATGGCGACTCAGACGAGTTTGAGCAAGGACGACATTCTCGGGGCCATCGGGAACATGTCGGTGTTTGAATTGGCGGAGCTGATCGAGGCGTTCAAGGAGAAGTTCGGCGTCACGATCACGGCTCCGGCGGCGGCAGCGCCCGCGGCGGGTGGCGCGGGCGGAGCGGCGGCGCCGGCGGTCGAGGAGCAGACCGAGTTCACGGTCATCCTGAAGAGCAGCGGCGAGAAGAAGATCCAGGTCATCAAGGAAATCCGGGCGATCACCAGCCTGGGCCTGAAAGAGGCCAAGGACATGGTGGAGGCTGCGCCCGGCACCGTGAAGGAAGGCGTGTCCAAGCAGGAAGCCGAAGAAATCAAGAAGAAGCTCGAAGCGCAGGGCGCGGTCGTCGAGCTGAAGTAGACACCGGGGCGGACGCGGCGGGCCATAGGGGCCCGTCGGCGCGACTCGGGTCTCCTTTGGTCGACGACATGCGCGGATTTGCCACACTCCTGCTCGCTTGCACGAGCCCCTCGGTCGACCCCCGGCCGGCGATCCGGTCGGGGGCTAGGGGCTTTTTCGCATTTGCCTGAGGGTTCGACATGACAAAGACGCTGCCGGTGCTGTCGTTCGCAAAGCTCGACCAGGGGATGCCGATGCCCCACCTCCTGGACATCCAGACGCGCGCGTTCCAGTCGCTGTTGCAGCCGGACGGCAAGGGTGCCGAGCGCACCGACGTCGGGCTGGAGCGGGTGTTCAAGGACGTGTTCCCGATCCAGGACGTGAATGGGAACTACTCGCTCGAGTTCGTGAAGTACGGGTTGGGGGAGCCCAAGTATTCGGTGGAGGAATGCATCGAACGGGACATGACCTACTCGGTCCCGCTCAAGGCGACCCTGCAGCTCGTGGTGATGGAAGAAGTGGGCGAGACGGTCAAGACCAAGCGCCCCAAGAACATCATCGAGAAGGAAGTCTATCTCGGTGAGCTGCCGATCCTCACGCCGCTCGGCACGTTCGTGATCAACGGCGCTGAGCGCGTGATTGTGTCGCAGCTGCACCGCTCGCCGGGCGTGGTGTTCGAAGAGAGCATCCACCCCAACGGCCAGCGGCTGTTCTCTGCGCGCATCATTCCGTTCCGGGGCTCGTGGGTCGAGTTCACGATCGACATCCACGACGTGATCTACGTCCACATCGACAAGAAGAAGAAGTTCCCGGCCACCGCGCTGTTGCGCGCGTTCGGCTACGGTACCAATGCCGACGTCCTGAAGCTGTTCTACGCGACCAAGGACATCGACATCACCGGCAAGCTCGAGGGCCGGGCCCAGAAGCGCGAGGTGCTGGGCACGCTGCTCGCGGCCGACGTGCCCGATCCCGAGAACAAGAAGGGCGAGCCGCTCGGCAAGGTGGGCGACGAGCTCACGCTCGAGCAGTTCAATACCTTCCGGCGCGCGGGCATCAGCAAGGTGAAGGTGTTCGCGGGCTACACGTCCCTCGACCTGCGCGACGACGCCCAGCCGACCACGACGCGCGAGCGGCAGGGGGCGTACATCCTGGCGTTCGACGTCGCCGAACCCGAGACCGGCGAGGTGGTGGCGGAGGCCGGGCGCGAGGTGTCGGACGCGCTCAAGAAGAAGCTCTTGAAGGCTGGCGTCACCAAGGTGGACGTGCTCCTGCCCGCGGGGCGGAGCGAGTCGCCGCTCATCAAGAACACGCTGCTCAAGGACCCGACGCACACCGAGGCCGAGGCCCTGGAGCAGATCTACGCGTTGCTGCGGCCGGGCGAGGCGCCCAACCTCGAGACGGCGCGCCAGGCCCTGGAACGGCTGTTCTTCCACCCCAAGCGCTACGACCTGGGCCGGGTGGGCCGCTACAAGATCAACCAGCGGCTCAAGGTGGGGGTGGCGAAGGACCATACCGTTCTCACCGAGGACGACTTCATCGCGATCATCCGCTACCTGATCGAGCTGCGCGAGGGGCGCGGCTACACCGACGACATCGACCACCTCGGCAACCGCCGGGTGCGCTCGGTGGGCGAGCTGATCGCCAACCAGTTCTCGGTGGGCCTGTCGCGCATGGCGCGGCTCATCAAGGAGCGGATGAGCATCAACAACGACCCGGAGCGCATCACCCTGGACGACTTGGTGAACGCCCGGACCGTGAGCGCCGTGATCCAGGCGTTCTTCGGCAGCTCGCAGCTGTCGCAGTTCATGGACCAGACCAACCCGCTGGCCGAGCTGACGCACAAGCGGCGTCTCTCGGCCCTCGGGCCCGGCGGGCTCACGCGCGAGCGCGCCGGCTTCGAGGTGCGCGACGTGCACTACAGCCAGTACGGCCGCATGTGCCCGATCGAGACGCCGGAAGGTCCGAACATCGGGCTGATCACGAGCCTGTCGTGCTACGCGCGGGTGAACGATCTCGGTTTCATCGAGACGCCGTACCGCGTGGTGAAGAACGGCAAGGTGACGGACGAGATCCGCTGGCTGTCGGCCTCGGAGGAGGAGGAGTACGCGGTGGCGCAGGCCAACGCGCGCCTCACTGAGGACGGCCACTTTGCGGACGACCTGGTGCTGTGCCGCAAGCGCGACGACTACCCGCTGCTCGCGCCGGCGCGGATCGACTTCATGGACGTGGCGCCCGAGCAGCTCGTGTCGATCGCCGCGGCCCTGATCCCGTTCCTCGAGCACGACGACGCGAACCGCGCGCTCATGGGTTCGAACATGCAGCGCCAGTCGGTGCCGTTGCTGTTCCCCCGGGCGCCGCTCGTGGGGACGGGGCTCGAAGAGAGGGTGGCCCGCGACTCGGGCGCGGTGGTGATCGCCCGCCGGGCGGGCGTGGTCACGCGCGTGACCGCGGACGAGATCATCATCGACGCGGGTGAGGAGGAGGCGAAGGCCGGCGATCATCCGCTGGCGCGGCTCAAGCAGCACGACCGCTACCGCCTCAAGAAGTTCTGGCGCACCAACCAGGATACCGCCATCAACCAGCGGCCTCTGGTGGCGGTGGGCCAGAAGGTGAAGGCGGGCCAGATCGTGGCCGACGGCGCCGGCACCGAGCGCGGCGAGCTGGCGCTGGGGGCCAACGTGCTGGTGGCGTTCATGCCCTGGTACGGCCACAACTTCGAGGACGCGATCGTGCTGTCCGAGCGTCTGGTGAAGGACGACGTGTACTCGTCGATCCACATCCAGGAGCTCGAGTTGCACGTGCGCGACACCAAGCGCGGGCGTGAAGAGATCACACGCGAGATCCCCAACGTGGCCGAGGAGTCGCTCGTCGACCTGGACGAGCGGGGCATCGTGCGGATCGGCGCCCACGTCAAGGCGGGGGACATCCTGGTCGGTAAGATCACCCCGAAGGGCGAAACCGAGCTCAGCCCCGAGGAGAAGCTGTTGACGGCCATCTTCGGCGAGAAGGCCAAGGACGTGAAGGACTCGTCGCTCAAGGTGCCGCCGGGGATGGAGGGCGTGGTCATCGATGTGAAGATCTTCTCGCGCATCGAAGACCAGGTGGTCGAAAAGGACCGCGGTGAGCGCATCGGTGAGGTGCGCCGGCTCGAGGCGGATGAGAAGGCCCGCATCTCCGAGGCGATGTTCGTCGAGATGGCCGAGTTGCTCGCGGGCCAGGACGTGGGCCTGATGCTCAAGGCGGGGACGGTGGAGGAGTACCTGCCGCAGGGCACGAAGCTTTCGAAGCAGCAACTCGAGGAAATCAACTTCGCGGACGTGGACCTGAAGACGCTGCGGGTCACCAACAAGAGCGTGAACGAGCGGGTCCGCGCGGTGCTGGACGCGGCGGCGGCGGAACGCGCCAAGATGGAGGAGAAGTCCGAGGACCAGATCGACAAGATCTTGCAGCCGGACGAGCTCCCGCCGGGCGTGATCCAGCTCGTGAAGGTGTACGTCGCCGAGAAGCGCAAGATCTCGGTGGGCGACAAGATGGCGGGGCGCCACGGGAACAAGGGCATCATCGCGCGCATCGTGCCGGAGGAGGACATGCCGTTCCTCCCCGACGGCTCGCCGGTGGACATCGTGCTCAACCCGCTGGGCGTGCCCTCCCGGATGAACGTGGGCCAGATCCTCGAGACCCACCTCGGCTGGGCGGCGACCATCCTGGGCTTCGAGGCCAAGACGCCCGTATTCCAGGGCGCCGACGAGACGGAGATCGGAGTGTTGCTACGGCTCGCGGGGCTCACCTGGGCGGCCGAAGGGCTGCGGCTCGCGACGCGGCCGCCGCAGCTCGGCTCCGACACGGTGCGCCGCATTACCGACGACCTGCGGCGCCTCCCGGCCACGAACGGTGGCCGGCCGGACCTCGGGAAGGCGGGCATCGGCCTGCTCGCGAGCCGGGCGCTGGCCCAGGAGACCCGCGACGTGCACCACCAGTTCGTGGACTTCCTCAAGGCCGCGGCGAAGGAGCTGGCCGAGCGCGAGCTCGAGCTGCGCCGCAGCGAGCGGGAGTTCCATCAGGTGCGTCTGGAAGGCGAAGGCGTGGCGAAGGCTGAGCAGGCGGCGCTCAAGGCGGGGCTCAAGGAGAGCGACAAGTTCCTGGAGCACGACAAGCCGGCCGAGGTGCTCGAGTCGGTGGGGCTGCCGGCGCTCGCCGCGCTGCTCGGCCCCAAGTCCGAAGCGGACGTGGATCACGCGGCCAACGAGCTGCTCAAGGTGGCGGGCCTCACGCCCACGGGCAAGGCACGGCTACGCGACGGCCGTTCGGGCGAGTTCTTCGCCTCCGACGTGACGGTCGGCTCGATCTACATGATGAAGCTGTCGCATCTGGTGGACGACAAAATCCACGCCCGCTCCATCGGGCCGTACTCCCTGGTCACGCAGCAGCCGCTCGCTGGCAAGGCGCAGTTCGGCGGCCAGCGGTTCGGCGAGATGGAGGTCTGGGCGCTCGAAGCCTACGGGGCGGCGCACACGCTGCAGGAGATCCTGACCGTCAAGTCGGACGACGTGAACGGCCGCAGCCGCGTGTACGAGGCCATCGTGAAGGGGCAGAACCTGCCGAAACCCGGCATCCCCGAGTCCTTCAACGTGCTGGTGAAGGAACTCCAGGCCCTGGGGTTGAAGGTGACCCTGGGCACCACCGAGGACGTTGAGGAATAAGGGGAGGGAGACTCGATGATCGATTTCCGGAGCGGGCGCGAGCCGAAGAGCTCGAGCTTCGATTACATCCAGATCCGGATCGCCTCCCCGGAGGAGATCCGCGGGCCCCGCGACTCGAAGGAGCGCGAGCGGCTCGAACTGCAGGGGCAGCGCACCTGGTGGTCGTGGGGCGAGGTCACCAAGCCCGAGACCATCAACTACCGGTCCTTCAAGCCGGAGCGCGACGGGCTGTTCTGCGAGCGCATCTTCGGCCCTGTGAAGGACTGGGAGTGCCACTGCGGCAAGTACAAGCGCATCCGCTACCGCGGCGTCATCTGCGACCGCTGCGGCGTGGAGGTCACGCTCTCCAAGGTGCGCCGCGAGCGCATGGGGCATATCGAGCTCGCGGTGCCGGTGGCGCACATCTGGTTCTTCAAGACGCTGCCGTCGCCCATGGGCAACCTGCTCGACATGACGCTCCGCGATCTCGAGCGAGTGATCTACTACACGAACTACGTGGTAATCGAGCCGGGCAAGCAGGAGGTGCAGGACAGGGAGCTCCTCGACGAGGACCGCTTCCTCGAGCTCCGCGCCAAGGCCAAGGCTGAGGGCGACGCGGCGTTCAAGGCGGACATCGGGGCGTCGGCGGTGCGGGCGCTGCTCGAGCGCCTGAACGTCGACAAGCTCGCGGACGAGCTGCGCGAATCGGTGGCGACCGAGACGAGCCAGCACCGCAAGAAGCAGATGCTCAAGCGGCTGAAGATCGTGGACGCATTCCGGAACTCCGGGCTCGCGGGCGAGGGGCGGAACGATCCGCGCTGGATGATCCTGGACGTGGTGCCGGTCATCCCGCCCGACCTGCGGCCGCTGGTGCCGCTCGACGGCGGGCGCTTTGCCACGAGCGACCTGAACGATCTGTATCGCCGCGTCATCAACCGCAACAACCGGCTGCAGAAGCTGATCCTGCACCGGGCGCCGGAGGTCATCCTGCGGAATGAGAAGCGCATGCTGCAGGAGGCCGTGGACGCGCTGTTCGACAACGGCCGCCGCTCCAAGGCGATCCGCGGGCGCGGCAAGCGGCCGCTCAAGTCGCTCTCCGACATGCTCAAGGGCAAGCAGGGCCGGTTCCGTCAGAACCTGCTCGGCAAGCGCGTGGACTACTCGGGCCGCTC
>JBGPDL010000101.1:0-7090 GCA_041482275.1 Gemmatimonadota bacterium
GTCACAGGTGACGTGGTGAGCGCGCTGACTTCGTACGGGGACATGCACATCCTCCGGCAGTCGCCGACCGCGCCCCCGCTCGAGACCTACCAGGTTTCTTTCTGGGCCAGCAACGATGAGGCGTCGACGGTCACGGTGAACTACCAGCCCGCCGCAGGCCGGTCGGTGGGCCGGCCGTTCCTCCGCTTTGACATCCCGAGGGGTGCGCTGAGGGCCGGCCCCCATGGGCTGCATCTGGGGAGGCGCGACTCGGTTTTGATCACCCTGACCATCGATCCGGCGAGCTTCTCCGTGGAGTTCGAGCCATCGGGCCTGGTGTTCTCCAGAAAGCACCCGGCGACCCTGGCCATATGGTATGGGAGCGCGGATCCGGATCTGAACGGCGATGGGGTCGTGGACGCTACCGATCAGACGCTCGCGGCGCAGCTCGCGATCTGGGGCCGGCACGCGAAGCGAGCGGCCCGGTGGCGCGAGACGTCGTCGCACACCGAGACGGGGCAGCAATGGGTTTCGGCCGCCCTGCACCACTTCTCCGAGTACGCGGTTTGTTGGTAGGGGCGAGCGTGCCGAGGACATTCCCGAGGGTTGGGGGACAGATACGATGAACACGTCGTCACTCGTGGTCGAGAAGGCGCAGCAGCTCGCCGCGGCAGGACACCACGCCGAGGTCGTCGAGTACCTCGGCGCGCGCGCGGGGAGCGAGCTCGAGGATTCGCCGAGCCTCGCGTTGCTGTACGGGACCGCGCAGGCGCGGCTGGGGCGCCACGACGAAGGGCAGCGGTGGCTGGACCTGGCGCTGGACCGGGCGCGCAAGCAGGACGAGCAGGCGGTCGAGCGTCACGCCCTCAATGCGCGAGGCGCCATCGCCCTGGTGAGCGGGCGGATCGACGAGGCGGCGGACTACTTCACGCAGGCCCTCATGGTCGCCAGCCGGGACGGCGATCATGCCACGACGGGCCGCTGCTCCAACAATCTGGGGATCATCAATAACCTGCGGGGGCGGCATGCGGAGGCGATCGGGTCCTGGGAGATCGCCCTCGCCGCCTTCGACCGGGCCAGCTTGCCGCAGGGCGTCGCCGAGTGCCACCATAACTTGGGGATCACGCATCGGGAGCAGGGAGCGCTCGACCGGGCGCTGGCAGAGGCCGACCGGGCGGTCGCCCAAGCAGAAGCGGCCGGGGATCGCACGCTCTGGGCGCTGACGCTCCGGGGGCGCGCCGAGATTCGCGTGGTCCGCGGCGAGCTGGACCTGGCGCGACGGGACCTCGACCAGGTGCGGGAGATCCGCAGCCGGCTGCTCGATACGGTCGGAGAGGCCGAGGATCTGCGGATCACGGCGTCGCTGTTGGTGGCCGAGGGCCAGCTGGCGGCCGCCGAGTCGGCGCTGCGCGAGGTGATCGCGCGGGCGGAGCCGCACGGGCGGCCTCAGCTCCTGGCAGAGGCGACGCGGGACCTCAGCACGGTCCTACGCCGCACCGGGCGCAACGCCGAAGCCCAGGCGGCTGCGCGGAGGGCCAAGGCCATCTTCACGGGCCTCGGAGCCGAACGCGAAATCCGCAATCTGGCTGGTCAGGACTGGGACGACGCGTTCGCGGCCGAGCTGCGGGGGTCGCTGGCGCCGCTCCATGCGGCGCAGCAGCTGGCCGATGCGGGGCGTTACGCCGAGCTCCTCACGTACCTGAGCGGGCGCTCGCCCGATGAGCTCGAGCAGTCCCCCATGCTGACCCTGCTGTGCGGCATCGCGCACAGCCGACTCGGCCGGCTGGCCCTGGGCCAGCAGTGGGCCATGGTCGCGCAGTTGCGGGCGCGAATGCTGCGGGATCGGGCGCTCGAGGTGCGAGCGCTCAACGTCTGCGGCGCCATCGCGCTGGAGCGGGGCGGGATCGATGAGGCCACGTACTTCTTCACGCGGGCGCAGGAACAGGCAATGCAGGACAACGATATGGCCACCGTTGGCCGGTGCGCCAACAACCTCGGCATCATCGCGAATATGCAGGGGGACTACGGACGAGCTGTCGGAGCGTACACCCGCGCGATCGCCGCGTACCAGAAGGCCGGCCACGACCGCGGCATCGTCGAGTCGCAGCACAATCTCGGGATCACGTACCGCGAGCGGGGGCAGCTGGACCGCGCGATGCAGGCCGCCGACGCGGCGGTGCTGGAGGCCGAGCACCTGGGCGACCAGGCGCTCAAAGCGCAGGCCCTTGCGGGGCGGGCGGAGATCCGCATTGTGCGAGGGGAGCCCGAGCTCGCCATCCGGGAGGCGGAGGGCGCGCTGGCGGTGCACCGTGAGCTGAAGGACGCCGTGCGCGAGATCGAGGACCTTCGGATCCTCGCCGTGGCGCTGGGCCTCGCGGGCAAGACGCAGGACGCCGCAGCCACGCTCCGCCAGGTCATCGGCCGTGCGACGGAGCACGAGCGGCCGCTGCTCGTCGCCAATGCCCAGCGCGATCTCGCGTTTTTGCTGGCCCGCGAGGGCCAAGTCGCTGCTGCGAACGAAATGGCACGGAGAGCGCGCGCCACGTTCGAGCGGCTGGGAGCGCGGGTGGAGATCGACAAGCTGGACGCGTTGCTGGCGCCTTGGGAGGTCGGCACGCTTGCACTGGGTCGCGCGCAGCCGGAACGTGGGCCGAGTGTCTCGGATCGGGGCGCCGGGATGCGGAACCGCGCCCTCTCCGTTCCGGAGCGGGGGACGCTGGGCCAGCCATGAACGCCGCCCAACCCCACGGGTCGGCCGCGGACTTGCTCCATGACGCCCGGGGCCGGGACCGCGCCGGCTGCATGCCCGACGCCATCGAGGCGTACCAATCCGCCATCACGGCCGCCGAGCAGAGTGGGGAATGCGCCGTGCTGGCGGAGGCGCTGCGGCGCCTCGCGGTTGTGCGACACCGGCAGGACGACTCCGCGTCGGCGCGGGAGCTGTGCGATCGGAGCTACAACGTCGCGCTACGGATGAGCAGTGAGGTCCTCGCGGCGGAGGCGCTCAACACGCTGGGTGGCGTGAACCTGGAGACCGGCTCTCTCACGGAAGCCCAGGGGACCTTCCTCTGGGCGCTGGAACTTGGCGGTGCGAGTCGAGAGCTGCGTGCGCGGGTGGAGCAAAACCTCGGGATCCTGGCCAACATTCGCGGAGATCTGGACGAAGCCCTCGCGTGCTACGGCCGGTCGCTCGAAGCGTACCGGAGCTCGGGCGACGAACACGGGTGCGCGATCGCGTACCACAACCTGGGGATGGTGAGCGCGGACCGCGAGCTGTGGGAGGAGGCGGACCGCCATTTCCAGGCGAGTCTGGAGATCGCCGAGCGCGCGGGCGATGTGCACCTGCAGGGGCTTTGCCTGGTGAACCAGGCGGAGGCCCAGGTGGCGCGCCAGCGGTTCGAAGACGCGCGCCGGAACGCGGAGGCGGCGCTGGCCATCTTCGATCAGCTGGGTGCGCGGGCCGAGAAGGCCAGTGCCTATCGCGTGATCGGGGTGGTGTACCGCGAGACCGGCCGTCCCGCGCTCGCCGAATCCCGGCTCCGTTCGGCGGTTGCGCTGGCCGCCGCGGCGGGCTCGGTGCTGAACCAGGCGGAGGCTTCCCGCGAGCTCGCGCTGCTGTGTCAGGCGATGGGGCGGAACCAGGAAGCGCTCGCGCTGCTCACTGCGGCGCACCGGCTCTTCGGCCGGCTGGACGCCCGGCGGGACCTGGTCTACGTCGATGGGAAGGTCGCGGAGCTCGAGCAAACCTACCTGGCGGTGGTGCGCGAGTGGGCCCAGTCGATCGAATCGAGCGACAGCTACACGTTCGGGCACTGCGAGCGCGTGGCGCAAAATGCCGTGGATGTCGCGGAGGCCCTGGGCCTCGACCACGAGGAGCAGACGGCCATCCGCCTGGGCGCCTACCTCCACGACGTAGGCAAGCTATGGGTCCCCCACGAGATCTTGAACAAGCCCGGCCCGCTCACTGCCAAGGAGTTCGAGGTGGTGCGGATGCACCCGATCTGGGGGATTGAATTGCTCGAGAGCGTGGAGTTTCCCTGGGATATGAAGCCCATCATCCGGTGGCACCACGAGAGGTACAATGGGACGGGCTACCCCGACCGGCTCCACGGCGACCAGATCCCCGTTGCGGCGCAGATCGTCGGGATCGTGGACGTCTATGACGCGCTGACGAGCACCCGCGCCTATCGGCCGGCGCTGTTGTCGACGGAGGCCCTCGCCGAGCTCACCAAGATACGCGATGCGTGGTCCTCGCCGGTCTTTGAAGCCTTCCTCCGGGTGGCGCCCGAGTTATCACAAGAGGGGCGTCGCACGGACAGGGTCAGCGCTGGCGCGGGCTCACACCACGCAGCGTAGCGGCCGGTCACGATGCCCCGCCAGGTCCTTGCCCGGCTGCCGTTTCAGTCTCCTGACCTCTTCCGCAATATCCCCTTTGACCAGCCTCGAGTTCTGCCATTCCACCGTCTTCAGGATCCTCGAGAATACGACCTTGGGCAGCGTGTTCATCATGTGAGCCTCTGGTTCGGTCGAGGTCGGCCAGTAGGCGGCCATGAGCTGATACGTCACGCGTCCGAAGAGCAACGTGTCTTCGCTTCGCTGAAGGGACCGTCGACCACCGTGCGCTTCTGTCCGGAGTACTTGATGCGCCACCCCTTCGAGCTCGCCTGAAGCCCGGAGGCATCGAGCAGCACGCCGGCCTTCTGCAGTTCCTCGTGGTACTTCGCCATCTCGGAGAGGATCTTCTCGTGCGGCATGACGCCCGCTTCCGAGTCCTTCGTGGCTTTCACGATGATCATGAATCGCATGGTTCGAGTCTCCTTGTGGCTTCGGGGTCGGCCTCGCTTCTACCTACACGACGAACGAGGGGCAGCGAGATCGACAGATCGGGCGGGCAACCCTTGGGATCAGCCGCCGGCAATGGCCCCGATGACGAGCAAGGGCTCCGCACCCGACGCGATGGCCTCGGGCAGTAGGGCGTCCGGCGGCTCGTGGGACAGGTCCCGCTCGCAGGCGAAGAACCGCAGGAACGGCCGGCGCTGTTCCGTGACGTGGTCGCGGATCGTCCCGCGCAGCATCGGGTACCGCGCCTCGAGCGCGTCCAGCACGGACGCTCGCGTGACCGGCCCCGCGACGTCGAGCGTCACCTCGGCGCCGACGTGCGCCAGCCTTCGGAGGTGATACGGCAACACGACTCGGATCATCGCAGCGTCTGCACCTCGACGGACAATACGGCCGGAAGATCGCGAACGATGGGCGTCCAGCTGTCTCCGGCGTCGGGCGACATGTACACCTGCCCGCCGGTGGTGCCGAAGTACACGCCGCATTTGTCGAGCGAGTCGACGGCCATCGCGTCGCGCAACACGTTGACGTAGCAGTCCCGTTGCGGCAGTCCTTTCGTAAGGGGCTCCCACTCCTGTCCCCCCGTGCGGCTCCGGTACACCCGCAGCTTGCCATCGGGCGGATAGTGCTCCGAGTCGCTCTTGATCGGCACGACGTAGATCGTCTCCGGCTCGTGCGCATGAACGTCGATCACGAACCCGAAGTCGGTCGGCAGGTTCCCGCTGACCTCGTGCCACGACTCACCCGCGTCGTCCGAGCGCATGACATCCCAGTGCTTCTGCATGAACAGCACACCCGGGCGCGACGGGTGCATCGCGAGGCGGTGGACGCAGTGGCCCACCTCTGCCTTCGGGTCGGGGATGTATTGGGAATGCAGCCCACGGTTGATCGGCCGCCAGGTCTTGCCGCCGTCGTCGGTCCGGAACGTGCCAGCCGCCGAGATGGCGATGAAGATCCGTGCGGGATCGCTCGGGTCGAGGAGGACCGTGTGCAAGCACATCCCACCGGCGCCCGGCTGCCACTTGGGCCCCGTGCCGTGCCCGCGCAGCCCGGCGAGCTCTTGCCACGTGTTGCCGCCGTCGCTCGTCCGGAACAACGCGGCGTCTTCCACCCCAGCGTACGCCGTGTCCGGATCGGTAAGTGACGGCTCAAGGTGCCA
Source organism: Gemmatimonadota bacterium (assembly GCA_041482275.1). GTDB lineage: Bacteria > Gemmatimonadota > Gemmatimonadetes > Gemmatimonadales > GWC2-71-9 > AG41. The sequence continues at coordinate 5,978 of JBGPDL010000101.1, forward strand.
GACTCGCTTGAACTCCCAGGGATGCTGCGTACCGTCGTACCACTGATGCGTGGTGAGGGGTTTCCCGGTGTCCGGCGACGTGTCGTAGACGAACTTGCTGCTCTCCCCGGCAGGCCTGCCGCCGGGCGCGGTCGTCATTCCACCCCCGGGCGTCTCCCACGTTTTGCCGCCGTCGCACGAGCGTTGGATGACCTGCCCGAACCAGCTGCTCGACTGCGACGCGTACAGGCGGCTCGGGTCGACGGGCGAGCCCTTCAGATGGTAGATCTCCCAACCCGCGAAGTGTGGGCCACTCACATCCCACCGTTCGCGCTTGCCGTCCGCTGCCAGGATGAACGCGCCTTTGCGCGTACCGACCAATACTCGTACCCCGCTCATTTCCGGCTCCTTTTCTCATGGGTTGTGGCGCAGCGCCCCGGCGCGCCCCTCGACCCATAGTGCGTCAATTGTCGCTCGCCTGGTAGGCCGAGGTCCAGAAGTCGAGATAGACGCGCGGCGGAGGGCCTCCCGTGCGGCGGCACCTCATCGCTCGCTCGTCACGTCCCGCTCGCCTAGCGCTTCTTGGCCCCCTGCGCGCGAAAGCGCTCCTCTTGCTCCCTGAACTCGGGCCTGAGTGCGGGACCGAAGTCCTCTGCCTCGAACACCTGGCGAATCTCGATCTCGGCGCCGTCCCCGAAGGGCGCCCGCTTGACCCACTCGATCGCTTCCTCCTTCGACTTCACCTGCCACAGCCAGAAGCCGGCGATCAGCTCCTTCGCTTCGGTGAAGGGCCCGTCGGTCACGGTCCGCTTCCCGCCGGAGAACTTCACGCGCGCGCCCTTCGAGCTTGCCTGAAGCCCCTCGGCCGCGAGCAGCACTCCGGCTTTCTCCAGCCGTACGTTGAACTTCCCCATCTCGGTCAGGATCTTCTCGTCCGGCAGAGCCCCCGCCTCGGAGCTCTTGTCGGCCTTCACCAGGATCATGAATCGCATCGTCCTATCTCCTCGTGGTTTCGGGCTCGGAGCCGGGTGTCCGGACGGTCTCGACCGCGTGGTCCCGGCTTACACCCAGACGACGAACGGGGGACCGCGAAATCGACGGGCCCCGCGTACAAGCGTAGTCGCAAGCGGGACA
>JBGPDL010000102.1:0-6864 GCA_041482275.1 Gemmatimonadota bacterium
CGGATCTCACGCCGGTGGACCTGGGCAGCTACTCGAGCCGCGTCACGCTCATGACCGGGCACGCCGCCATCCAGGCGGCCGAGCGCGCCCGCGACATGATCGCGCCACACGCCGCCCGCAAGCTCGAGCTCCCGCTGGAGCGGATCGGGTTCGCCGAGTCGCGCGTGTTCGACGTGGAGCGTCCCGAGCGGGGGCTCAGCTTCGCCGCGGCCGTGCAGCTCGCGGAGGCGGCGGAGGGGACCATCGGCACGGTGGGCTCGTACACGCCGCCGCCCTCGCCCGGCAAGTACCGCGGCGCCGGCGTCGGCCCGTCACCCGCGTACTCCTACAGCGCTTGCGTCGCTGAGGTTGACGTGGACGCTGCGACGGGCATCGTGCGCGTCCCGAGAGTCTGGATCGCCCACGACGTGGGCCGTGCCATCAACGCCGCCAGCGTGATAGGCCAGATCGAGGGGTCGGTGTACATGGGCCTGGGCGAAGCGCTCATGGAGGAGATGGCCTACCGTGGCAACCGCAACGTCGTCCACAAGATTCCCAGCCTGCTCGAGTACAAGAGCCCCACCACGCTCGAGATGTGCGACGTCGTGACCTACCTGGTGGAGGACCCCGACCCCAACGGCCCGTTCGGGGCCAAGGAGTGTGGTCAGGGACCGCTGCTCCCCGTGCCGCCCGCGGTCGCGAACGCGGTGTACGACGCCGTCGGCGTGCGCATCGACGAGGTGCCGATCACCCCGGAGAAAGTGTTCAAGGCGCTGCGGCGGAAGGAGAAAGGTGAAGCCCCGCGGTTCGGACCGACGGCGTTCCCGGACATTGCGTGGCCAGAGCCGACGCGGGTCCCGCCGCCGTGGGAGGGTGGAGATGGAAAGGCGGTTGGACAGCGAGATGGTCGGACGGTCGGACAGAAGCCCGTGTCGGTGGACCCGAGGCGTTGATGCTCAGGCTTCCTTCATTCACCTATCTGCAGCCACGGGCGCTCCAGGAGGCGCTCGCCATGAAGGCGGACGCGGGGCCCGATGGGATGTACGTGGCTGGGGGCACCGATCTCTATCCGAACATGAAGCGCCGCCATCAGGAGCCAACGACGGTGATCTCGCTCGTCGGCATCCCCGAACTGCGGCGGCTGGGGAGCGGGGAGCGGGGAGCGGTACCGCTCGGGGCGTGTCTCACACTCACGGAAGTGCAGGCCGACCGGTCCATCCAGGAGCGCTATGCAGCCGTTGCGGCCGCAGCCGGCCTCGTCAGCACCCCCCTGCTCCGCAACATGGGTACGCTGGGGGGCAATCTCTGCCTCGACACACGCTGCAACTACTACGATCAGACGTACGAGTGGCGCAAGGCGATCGACTTCTGCATGAAGAAGGACGGGCACATCTGCTGGGTGGCGCCCTCGTCCCCACGGTGCTGGGCCGTCAGCTCGTCCGACGTCGCCCCGGTGATGGTGGCGCTCGGCGCGGAATACGTCCTCGCGGGGCCGGGCGGGGAGCGGGTGGTGCCTGCGGCGCGCTTCTACCACAACGACGGCATCAACTACCTGACCAAACAACCCGACGAGATCCTCGCCGCGGTGCGGCTGCCCGCGCCCGATGGATGGGATGCGGTGTATCACAAGCTGCGCCGCCGCGGCTCGTTCGACTTTCCCGTGCTCGGCGTGGCGGCCTGGGTGCAGTGGGACGGCGCGCGGGTCGCGGACGCACGCGTGGTGCTGGGCGGTGTGGCGAGCTGGCCGCAGGAAGTCCCGGAGGCCGCCGCCGCGCTGCGGGGAACGACCCTGGCGCCCGAGGCGATCGCCGCAGCGGCCGACGCGGCGTACCGTCCCGCGAAGCCCATGGACAACACCGACTTCGATCTGTCGTGGCGGAAGCAGATGACCCGCGTGTACGTGTCGCGGGCGCTGGCGGAGCTGGCCGAGCGCCACGGCATCACCGCATAGACCCACACCGCGGAGCTGCAATGGAAGAGCTCACCCCACTCGAGCCGTGCCTCGCGCCGCCCTACAACCTGGTGGCCGAGCGCCTGTTCCGCGCCCGGACGGTGATCATCAGCGGCGAGGTCACCCAGCGCGTCTCTGCGAGCGTCACGGCGCAGCTCTTGGCCCTGGCGGGCGAGTCGAGCGACGACATCACCGTATTCATCAACTCGCAGGGCGGTCACGTGGAAGCCGGCGACACGATCCACGACCTGGTGCGGTTCCTGAGCCCGCGCGTGCGGATGGTGGGCACGGGGTGGGTCGCGAGCATCGCCGCACTGATCTACGTGGCCGTGCCGCGCGAGGACCGCTACTGCCTACCCAACACCCGCTTCCTGCTGCACCAACCCGCAGGCGGTGCGGGCGGCTCGGCGAGCGACATTGAAATCGAGGCTCGCGAGATCCTCAAGATGCGGGACCGGTTGAACCGCGTATTCGCCCAACGGACCGGCCAGCCGCTCGAGCGCATCGAGGAGGACACGCGGCGCAACTTCTGGCTGACCGCCGAAGAAGCGCGGGGCTACGGCTTGGTAGGCCGGGTCATCGAGCATCAGGCGGACCTGGGCGAGACTCAGGGCTGAGTCTCGGGACTGGCGCGACGCTCGTCGCTCACGCCTCCGCGGCCTCTATCTCGCCAACCACCCGATCCAGGATCGCCACGAGACGCGCGCGCGTCGCGTCGTCGCGCGCCTTCCAGCCGGTGCGGTACACGGCCTTGACGAGCCGCCCCAGGGAGCGGTTCACGTCCGCCATTCCTCCGCCCAAAGTACGGTCCACGGCGTCGCGTACGCGGTCGAAAATGTCGTCTACCACGTCGCGGTGCTCGTCGAGAAAGCGGCGTCCGGCGTCCGTGATCTCATACACCTTCTTGCCCTCCACTTCCTTCGCGACCACCAACCCCTCGTCCTCGAGCCACTGCAGGGTGGGGTACACGGTACCGGGGGACGGCGAGTAGCAGCCGTGGAGCTGCTCCTCAAGCTCTTTCATCACCTCATACCCGTGGCGCGGCTTGTCCTTGAGGAGCCGCAAGATCACGTACTTCATGTCCCCCGATTCGAACCACTGGCGGCGACGACCGCGCGGGGCCTCCCAGAAAAAGCCCCGGGGTCCGAAGCCGAAGGCGAATGCGTTCCATCCAAAAGGCCGCGTCATCCTGCGCTCCGAGGTTGCGATGTAACGTGAAGATATTGCTTGACGATATATCGTGTCAATCTGCGGTAACCACGCTCACAGCCCCGTCATCGCTGCTCGCACAAGTTATAAGGCCGCATGAACTTGTGGAGGGGGGCCGCGGTGCTAGATTTGGAGCCCGCGCAGGGCCCCTTTTTTCCCATAATGCCGCGCCCTGGAAGGAGCAACCCGATGCCCGTGCAGGTGACCCCCCACCCCGAATGGGTGGCCGACCTGGATGCCGTTCTGGACCCGAGCCGCGAGGCGATCCTCGACACCAAGGTGATCGTGGACGCCTCGGAGAACCAGTTAGCCGATGGCCGGATCCAGAACTTCCTCGTGGCCTTCTACCCGATCATCCGCGATTTCCCGCAGTGGCTGCAGCTGCTGCTGGATCGCTCGCCCGAGGACGGCAAAGCCTTCTTCCGGGACAACATCCGGGTGGAGAAGCGTCACGACGCGATGTGGCGCGCGATGGGCGACGGCTTTAACGTCCCCAAGGGGCGATTCCAGATTCCCGAACCGATGATCCCCGAGGTGAAGGCCTTCCATGGGTACCTGACCGAGATGTGCCGCAGCGCCACGTTCGGCGCGGCCGTCTCGGCGACCAACTACGCGGTCGAGGGCGTGGCGCAGAAGATCTCGGAGAAAGCGCTCCGGGGGCTCGCCAAGAACGAGAAGATCGGTCCGCGTGGGCGGTGGTGGCTCGAGGAGCACGCCAAGTACGACGACGAGCATCCGATTCAGGCGCTCGAGATCATCAAGAACTGCGTCAAGCGCGGCGAGGCGCCGCAAGGGGTGACCGACTCGGCGCTGCACAGCCTCGGCTTGATGAAAGACGCCATGGTGGCCTGCTACGACTCATGAGTAAGGGCAGGCGCGCTTCCCCGACGCGAGGGTTGGGGCCGCCCGGGGCCCCGGCCAAGGCGGCGCTCAAGCGCCCGGCGCACGACCCGACGCGGGTGGCAGCGGAAATCGTGGCTGCCCTCGCGGACGCGGTGGTGGTGACCGGCGTCGACCGGCAGGTGCTCACCGCCAACCGCGCTGCGGCCGAGCTGTTCGGCCGGCCGCTCGACGACCTGCCCGGAACCCCCATCGACGATCTCGTCGCCACGGCCGAGCGGGAGCATGTCGCGGAGCGGGAGCACCGCGCGGTCGAGGGCGAAGAGCAGCATTACGAGACGACGATCGTGAGCGCGAGCGGGGACGAGCGGATCGTCGCCGTATCCACCACCCCGCTCGTGGTCGAGGGCGAGCTGATCGGTACGGTGGCAACGTTGCGCGACGTCACCGAGCAGAAGGGGGCGCAGGACACCCTCGCCCGGTCGGAGGCGCGCTACCGCAACCTGTTCGAGTCGGCGTCGGACGCGATCGCGACGTTCGACGCGAACGGCCGCTTCACCACCTTCAACCACGCGGCCGAGATCATCTCCGGCTACCGCCGGGAAGAACTGGTGGGCCAGTGGTTCGCCCCGATGCTACCCGACGACGAGCTGCCCAAGGCGCTGGGGCACTTCCAGAAGGCGCTCGCCGGCGAGACCGGCCTGTTCGAGACGAGTTTCTACCGCAAGGACGGCGACGTCCGCACGATTCAGGTGACCTACTCGACGCCGCGGCTCGACGAGGAAGTGCTGACCGTGATCCGCGACGTCACCGACCAGAAGATGCTGCAGGAGCAGCTGATCCAGTCGGAGAAGATGTCGGCCATCGGACAGCTGGTGTCGGGCGTGGCGCACGAGCTGAACAACCCGCTCGCCGGGATTTCCGCCTTCGCCCAGCTACTCCTCTCCGAGAAGCGCTTCCCGCCCGACCAGCGGACGGCCGCCGAGATGATCTACGCCGAGGCCCGGCGCGCATCCCGCATCGTGCAAAACCTCCTGACCTTTGCGCGCCAGCACAAGCCGGAGCGCACGCCCACGTCCGTCAATCAGGTGCTGGACGACACGCTCGAGCTGCGCGGCTATGAGCTCCGCGTGCGCGGCATCGACGTGCAGCGGGACTATGACGAGCAGGTGCCGGAGTCGATGGCCGACGCGCACCAGCTGCAGCAGGTGTTTCTCAACTTGATCACCAACGCCGAGCAGGCGATGGAGCGTGCGGAGCGGGACCAGCAGCGCCTCACCGTGCGTACGCGCCGCGCGGGGGAGATCATTCGCATCGACGTCGAGGACACGGGTCCCGGCATCCCGCCCAACTTGCTGGAGCGCATCTTCAATCCGTTCTTCACCACCAAGCCCACCGGCTCGGGCACCGGTCTGGGCCTGTCCATCTCGCTCGGCATCGTGCGCGAGCATGAAGGGCGCATCTGGGCGGAGAACGCGCCGCACGGCGGCGCGCGCTTCGTGATCGAGCTGCCGATCGTGGCGCCCCGCACTACCGGGGAGTTCCCGAGCACGCCGGCCGTGCACTCCGTCACCGACCGGCTGCACGTCCTGGTCGTGGACGACGAGGCTTCGGTGCGGGTCGCCCTGCAGCGGTATCTCTCGAGCCGGGGCCACGAGGTCGAGACCACCGCCAGCGGCAAGGAGGCCCTCGCCCGGATGCGCGAGGATGCCTTCGACGCGGTGATCATCGACATGCGGATGCCGGACCTGTCCGGCGAGGAGCTGTTCGGCGAGCTCAAGGCCCGCGATCCGTCCTATGTGGAGCGCGTGATCTTCACCACGGGACAGCTGGTGGACGACAGCGTGCGCGGCTTCCTCGCGTCCACCGGACGGCCGTGTGTGCCGAAACCGTTCGAGTTCAGCGCCTTCGACCAGGTCCTGCCGGCGCGCCGCGCGTCCTGAGGCAATCCTGACCCTGCATGCACGACGGGGGCCGCACGATCGCGGCCCCCGTCGTCGTACCGCCCCGATCGGGGCTACTCAGACACGCTGCAGGTGCAGCCGATGCCGCGGCTCCAGCCGCCGCAGGCTGCTTTGCTCCTCGCGCTCGTCGTGCTCGTGGACCCGCTGGAACGAGCGGTCCTCGCGCGACGGCACCTTCCACGCCACGGTCAAGCGCTTCTGTTTGCGCATGATCTCGATCGATACCGTCTCGCCCTTGTCGTACGACCGGAGGATCCGCATCGCGTGTTCCGGGCTCGCGGGCTTGCGCCCGCCGATGGACAGGATCACGTCGCCGCTCTTCAAGGGAAGGCTCGAGTCCGCTGGCGCCTTGACGACGAGGACTCCCTCCTTGGTGCCGAAGTACTCGCCCAGGTCCGGATTGAGGCTCACGAGCCTGAGATCGCCCCACGGCGACTCGAAGAACTCGAAGTTCATCTCCGGCATCCGGGGCATCACCATGAGCCCGGGCTCCGACATGTCCATCCTGAAGTGCGAAGAGCCCAGATTCTCCGCGACCAGCGTCGCCTTCTTCGACTCGGTCCCCCGCCGGAATTCGACCTGCACCGTGTCGCCCGGTTCCAACCGACGGGCGAGGCCGATGAGCTTCTTGCCGGGTCCCGATTCCTCGTCGTCGTCGGCCGGGACGCCCGCGAGCGACGTGCCGTTGAACTTCGTGATGACGTCACCGACCTTGAGACCAGCCTTGTCGGCCGGGCCCTCCGGACTCACCCCTTCGATCTTGGCGCCGATCTTGTCGGTCTCGGAACTGGCGTCGGTCCGCACGATCACGCCGATGCGACCGCGGTTGTCGTTCATCGAGAATGCCATCGTCCGCGGCGCGCGCGGCGGCTGGGGCCGTTGCTGCGCCAGGAGTACCACTGGCCACGCGGCCAGCGCCGC
>JBGPDL010000103.1:0-6693 GCA_041482275.1 Gemmatimonadota bacterium
GCGCAGCGACGGCCCCGCCGGCTCGAGGCCACGCCGCTCGCGGACGCCACCAAGTGGCTGGAGCGCTACCGCCGGTTCTGGGAGGGCAACTTCCAGCGCCTCGACACCCTGCTCGACGACCTGAAGGCCAAGAGGACAAAAGGAGATCATCGATGACGCGCGTCTTCGATGCCCCACGCAAGCTGGTCTCGTGCCAGGTGTCGCTGGTGTGATGGTCACGATCGCCAAGCCCGAACCCGGTCCGCTCTGGTACCCGATCGCCCTCGCGGTCACCGGCTTGCCCTGTGCCTGGCTGGGCGGCGTCCTGCACCGCAGCAAGCAATCCTAAGGAGACCCATATGCAGAAGATCGTCCCGTTCCTGTGGTTCGACGGCAAGGCCGAAGAGGCGATGAACTTCTACGTGTCGATCTTCAAGAACTCGAAGCTGCTCAGCGTCACGCGCTACGGAGCGGCAGGGCCGGGACCGAAGGGCACGGTCATGTCCGCGACGTTCCAGCTCGAGGGACAACTGTTCTACGCCCTGAACGGCGGCCCGCAGTTCAAGTTCACGCCGGCCGTCTCGATGTTCGTGAACTGTGAGACGCAGCAGGAAGTGGACGAGTTGTGGGAGAAGCTTTCCGCGGACGGAAGGCAGGACCAATGCGGCTGGCTCCAAGACAAATACGGCCTGTCGTGGCAAATCATTCCCACTGCCCTGGGGAAGATGTTGGGAGACAAGGATCCCGAGAAAGCCAACCGGGTCATGCAGGCGATGCTGCAGATGAAGAAGATCGACATCAAAGGCTTACAGCAGGCATACGACCGGGGATAACTCAGCGACACGTTGCAGACGGAGGCGCCTTGTATGGAGAGAATCAGAATCGAGCAGCACAGCTTTGTGGGCAGCCTGTGGTTCGCGGCGTGGCTGTTCACGCTCGGCATGCTGCACTTGTCCTTCTGGAAGGGTGCGCTCGCGATCGTGGTGTGGCCGTACTACCTTGGCACGACGTTCAGCGCACTGCTGCCACACTGATCCGGAGCCGCCACGATGAACAGCCCCTCGGCAGCATTTCCGGCGACGCTCGAGATCGACTACCCCGACGGGGCACTCGATCGCCTGACCACGTTCTTCCGACCGTTCACGGTCATTCCCATCGCCATCATCCTCTCGCTGCTCACGAAGGCCACGGTGGTCGGGTCGGGCGGCATGGTGTTCCTGGCGACGGTGCTCATGCTGCTGTTCCGCCGGAAGTATCCGCGGTGGTGGTTCGACTGGAACCTCGCGTTGACGAGGTTCAGCACGCGCGTGGCAGCGTATCTCGCGCTCCTGCGCGACGAGTACCCCTCAACCGACGACGAGCAGGCCGTGCACATCGCGATTCCCTACCCCGATGCGGCCCGCGACTTGAATCCCTGGCTCCCGCTCGTCAAGTGGTTCCTGGCCATTCCCCACTACATCGCGCTGGCGTTTCTCTGCATCGCCGCGTGCTTCTGCGTCATCGTCGCCTGGTTCGCCATTCTCTTCACGGGTCGCTACCCGCGGTCGCTGTTCGACTTCGTGGTTGGCGTATTCCGCTGGTGGCTCCGGGTTGCGGCGTACGCGTTCCTGCTCACCACGGATCGCTATCCGCCGTTCGACCTCGCGGGTTGACCGACCACACGACGACCAGTCCCCACGATCGCCGGCAACACGTACTCCGGGACCAACCGCTGCTGCGTCCGAAACATCGCCGGATCGCTGTAATTCCCCCCGTAAACCGCCACGACGAGATCGAGCTCCGGGATCCCCATCACCACCTGCCCCCCATTCCCGCCGGCGAAGAACGCCTGCACGGCCCTTCCCTGGTACGGATACTCGGTCACCCACCAGAGATACCCGTACTTCAGCCGCCCCAGATCCACCAGCGGAGATGTACTGCGCTTCGCCCACTGCGCGCTCACCACCCGGTGCCCGCCCCACGTGCCGCCGTTCAGCATCAACTGCCCGAGCTTCATGAAGTCCCGCGGCAGGAACCGCACGCCACCTCCCATGAAGGCGTCGCCCGTCGGCGTGAGATTCATCCAGTAGTGGCGGATTCCCAGCGGCTCCGCGATCAGGTCGTGGAACAGCTCCGGCAGCGGACGCCCCGCCGCCCGCTTCATGACCCCACCAATCAGATTCGGGTTCACACTGCAATAGACCGCGCGCTCCCCGGGATCGCGGATCATCTTGAGGGCGAGCGTGAGCTTCCACCAGTCAGGCTCCTCGGTCTGACTCGCGACGACGTCCTCGTTCCCCGGCGAGTTCGGGTCCGCGTCGTCGCAATCGAGCCCCGAGCTCATCGTCAGCACGTGCTCGAGCGTCAGGGCGCGTTTCCGCGGCTCGAGGTCAGCCGGAAAGGTGCCCCCGTTCATGACCTGATAGACCGGTGACCGTGCGCTCAACGGCACGCCCGCGTGGATCGCCGCGCCGAGCAGCGTGGCGGTCACGCTCTTCGCCGCCGACCGTGTGTCGTGCGGCTTGTCGCGGTGCTCGCCGTGGAAGTACTCCTCGAGCGCCAGCTTCCCGTGCCGCGCGATCAGCACGCCGTGGATCTCGAGCGAGCTCACGCTGTCGATGGGCATGTCGATGATCGCGCGCACGAAGGTTGCGAGCGCGGCGCGCGACAGGCCGACTTCCTCCGGCGTCGCCACCGGCCAGCCGTCGTCGAGCGGCAGCGGCGCGCGGTAGGCGTACGCGGCCCCGATCCCAGGACGCGAGCGCGGGTAGAAGTCGCTCGCCGCGTTCGCGTCCACGCGCCGGAAGTCGTATGTGCCCCCGCGCAGCGGCACCGACAGGACGTCGTCGCGCAGCACCCCTGCGGCGAGCACCCGCCCCTTCGCCCCATTCGCGGGCGCGGCGAGCAGCCGCACGGTGTCTCCCTCGCGCTCGAGCACCGCGACACGCGTAAACCGCCCGATGTTCCGCTCGGGGTTCCTGAGGAACGCCTGCATCGACCCGTCCGCGAGCGGCTCCACCTTCAGATACATCGTGAACTCGTCGGCGAGCGGTTCCACCTCGCCGCGCCAGCGCTCCGCGGGGCCGGACCGCGCGAGCGTCACCGGAGACGCGTACGGCGAGCCGTTCGCTACCGTCGCCGGCTGGATCCAATGGCCCACGATGCGCCGCCGCCCGGACGCGACCCGCCCGCGGAACGCGCCGCGGCCGTCGGGGAGCTCGAAGCTGATGGTGTCTCCAACAAGACGCGGGTCGGCACGCACCCCTGCGATCTCTGCGCGCCACGCGCCTGCCGCACGCTCGATCGTCAGCGGCCCGCGCACGTCAGGGCCGAAGCGCAGCTTCGCTTCCCAGAGACCGGCGAGCTCGAGGGCGCTCCCTTGCTTCCCGGGCCGCGCGCCGAGGGCGAGCGACACGATCGCGACCGTGGCGATGAAGGAGGCCGGAGCGTGGCGGACATCGGTCATTGGGGCGACCCCAGGCAAGTGGAATCAGGCACTGGGTGTGGGACAACGCCCGGTCAGAAAGGGTTGCGTGTGGCCGGGCGGGCGGGTCACGGCCTCGTCAGGCGAGGTTGATCTTCTTCAGGAGCGCCTGGAATCGGGGGTGCGCACGCAGCGGCGCGAACAGGAACGACGCCTTGATGCCGTACACCGCGCCGGTGCGCTCGGCGAACGCCCGCTCCAGCAGGTCGAGGGCCCGCTCGTGCTCGCCCAGGCCCGTGTAGACGAACGCCAAGTGGTAGGGCGTGACGTAGCTCGTCCGCGCGCGGTCCTCCAGCTGCCGCAGCACGTCCCGCGCGCGATCGGCGCGCCCCGCGAGGGCGTACGCCTGGCCCAGCTGGGCCAGCCATTGCGTGTTGCCCAGCGCAACCGCGCGCTCGAGCGCTACCAGCCCCTCGTCCGTCTTGCCCATCTTGAGGTAGGCCCAGCCGAGGGTGGCGAGCGCGCGATCGTGCACGGGATCGATCTCCAAAGCGCGCGCCGCCCCACGCGCCGCCTCGTCGTACCGCCCGGCCCGGAGCTGGGTGGTGGCGACGTCGAGCCGATGCGCCAGCGGATCCAGCTCCTGCGCCCGTCGCTCCAGCGCGATGGCCTCGTCATAGCGCCCGAGCCCGGAGCACATCCGCCCGTACAGGTCGTAGGTGTCGGCGCTGCTCGGGCTCAGCTCGAGCGCCCGCTGGAACTCGCGCTCGGCTCCCGTCCAGTCGAAATCCCACAGCGTCTTCAAGTACGCCGCCACGCTGTGCGCCTCTCCCAACCCCGGGTCGAGCCGCAGCGCCTGCGCCGCCGCCGCTCTGGCTTCCCGGTAGGCGACGTCGGGCGACAGCGCGCCGGCCTCGCCCAGCTCGGCGTAGGCCATGGCCACGCTGGCGTGGGCCAGCGCGTAGTCCGGGTCCTGGGCGATCGCGCGCCCGAAATACTCGATTGCCTGCTGCATGCCCGCGGGCGTGTAGCGGACAAAGCAGTGCCGGCCCTGGAGATAGAGCCGGTACGCCTGGAGATCGTGGGTCGGCTCTTTCCGGATCCGGGTCCGCTCGTCGGCCGAGAGCTCCGCCTCCAGAGCGGCCGCGATCTGCAACGCCACGTCGGTTTGGATCGCAAAGATGTCGGTCAGCTGCCGGTCGTACGTCTCCGCCCACAGATGCCGGTCGGTCTCGGCATCGATCAGCTGCGCGACGATGCGCACGCGATCCCCGGCGCGCCGCACGCTCCCCTCGAGCAGCGTCGTCGCCTCGAGGCGTGCCGCAATCTCCTTGAGACTCTGGTCCCGCTGCTTGAACGCCAGCACCGAGGTGCGCGAGATCACCCGCAGGGCGCGGATCTTCGACAGGTGAGCGATGACGTCTTCCGTGATCCCGTCCGCGAAGAATTCGTTCTCGGGGTCCGCGCTCAGGTTGAGGAACGGCAGCACCGCGACCGACGGCGTCCGGAGACGGGCCGGCGGGGCCGGCGCCGCGAGCGCCTCCACGAAGGCGCCCACCGAGGCGAACCGGTCGGCGGGGGCCTTGGCGAGCGCCCGCATCAGCGCCTGCTCCACGCCCGGCGGCACGGCGACCCGCAGGCGACGCACCGCGGGCACCGGGTCCACCAGCCGCTTGGCGACCAGCGCCTGCGCGGTCGCGCCCGTATACGGCGGCTCGCCGGCGAGCATCTCGTACAACACGCAGCCGAGACTGTACACGTCGCTGCGTGCATCGACGGTGCGCTCGCCTAACGCCTGTTCCGGACTCATGTACTCCGGGGTTCCCAGCGCGAGCCCGGTCTCCGTGATGCGCTCGCCCACCGCAGCGCTCACCGCCAGCGCGATCCCGAAATCCGCGACCATCGCTTCGCCTTCGTGCAGCAGGATGTTCTCGGGCTTCACATCCCGGTGGATCACGTTGTGGGCGTGGGCGTGGCTCAGAGCGGACGCCACCTGCCGGGTGACGGCCAGGGCCTCTTCGACCGACAATTGCCTCTCGCGCTCGAGCTTGCGGCGCAGCGACTCGCCGGTGATGTACGGCATGACGTAGAAGAGGAACCCCTCGGCCTCCCCCGAGTCGTACAGCGCCAGGATGTGGGGGTGATTGAGCCGCGCGGCGATCTCCACCTCGCGCAGGAACCGGTCGGGCCCGAGCAGGGCCGCCAGCTCAGGCCGCAGCACCTTGATCGCCACCTGGCGGCGGTGCTTCACATCATCCGCCAGGTACACGGTCGCCATGCCGCCGCGGCCGAGCTCGCGATCGATCGTATACCGGCCCGCGAGCGCGACCCGTAGGCGGGAAACCGCGTCGGCTACCCCCAACCCATGCGCTCCCGCAGCGCCGTGATGTGCGCCGTGTGGTGGCGGCCGTGCCACGCGTACTGCGCCAGCAGATCGTCCACGCTGGGGGTGCCCCACTCGGCGTGTCGTACCGTCCGCGCGAAGTCCGGGGGCCCTAGCGACTCGAGAAACAGCACCCAGCGGCGGTGCAGCGACGCGAGCAGCTCGAGCGAGATGTCGATCGGCGCGGTGCGGGCTTCCGCGAGCTCGGCCCAGCGCGCCTCGTCGTAAGTCTTAATGGTCGGCGTCTCCTCGGTGCAGGCCAGCTTGAAGCGCGTGTAGGCATTCAGGTGGCTGTCGGGCACGTGGTGGACCACCTGCCGCACCGTCCACCCCCCTGGGCGGTACGGTGTGTCGAGCTGGCGGGCGTCGAGCCCGGCCACGGCGCGCCGCAGCGCGTCCGGCGCGGCGGTGATCTGTGCGATGCACGCGACGCGCTGGGCGGGGGTGAGGGTGGTCACCAGCTCGAACCGGCCGATCGGGTATCGCAGGTCGTTCATGGGGGACCTCTCGTGGCGCAGGCTCTAAGATGGACGTCCGCGCCGGACGCGGCCAGTTCGACGCGCCGCCGTGAGGTCCCTCTTGGGGGCATCCCTTGCGGCGCATCGCCTGGTGCGCAGGTTGTCACATGGGGCATAGGAACTCAACAACGTTATTAGCGGCATGGATCCCGCAGAGCCGACGAGGAGCCCTAACCCGCCGCCGGCCGGAACTCTGATCAGGAGATGACGATGACCCGCACTGCCAGCGCCGCACGCCTCTATTCCACCAAGAACGATCTGCCAGAAGCCAGTCGGCTGGAGGTGGCCCGGCTGCTCAACCAGCGTCTCGCCGACTGCATCGACCTGCAGACGCAGTGCAAGCAGGCGCATTGGAACGTGAAGGGGCCGACGTTCATCGCCCTTCACAAACTGTTCGACGAGATCAACGC
>JBGPDL010000104.1:0-6670 GCA_041482275.1 Gemmatimonadota bacterium
GGGACGGGGGGCGAGGGACGGGGGAAGGGTGGGGCGGCCCCGTCCCCCGTCCCCCCTCCCCGCTCCGGCGATAAAGTCCCGCAGCTTGTCGCGATACTCGCGCCCCCCGATCGCGTACGTTTCGTTGTGCCCCGCGCCGTGGATCAAGACGACCTCGACCGGTCCGGCCGCCGCCGCTGCCACCGCCAGACCCATCGCCGGCGGGACGAGTCGGTCGGCGTCTCCGTGAAACACCAGGATCGGGCAGTGGATGCTCTTGACATTGGCGACGTTGTCGAGCTGGAGTGTGAGGATGAAGCGCGGAACCAGCGCGTAGAGATGCCGCGCCATGGCGGCGGCGCTCGTAAACGGCGACTCCAGCACCAGCCCGGCAGCGGGATGGTGCGCCGCCGTGTACGTGGCCACCGCGCTGCCGAGCGAGCGGCCGTATACGGAAATGCGTTGCGGGTCGACATCCCGCCGCGCGACCAGGGCCGCCCAGGCGGCGTCGGCGGCCGCATACAAACCCGCTTCAGTGGTCCGGCCGCCGCTGCCGCCGTAGCCGGGATAGTCCACGACCAGGACTGCCGTGCCGGGCGGCTGAAACGCCCGCACGACGGGCCAGATGGCGGCGACGTTCTCGCCGTTTCCATAGAACCAGAGGAGGGCGGGGGAGGTCGGTGGAGGTCGGTGGAGGTCGGGGGCCCTGGGCGCCAGGTACCACCCGACCAGCTTTGTCCCATCGGCGGACGCGAGTGCCACGCGCTCACCGTTCTCGACGCCGACCCGGCGGGGATCGGGCACGTCCGCGCGCGGCGCCGGGAACGCCATCCGCTCCTGGAACCGCCAGGCCAGGAGCACGAGCAGCGCGTACCCGAGTCCGAGGCCCATCGCGAGCCGCAGTGCGAGCATGGGAGCAAGTTAACTTGCACCGCGCGCCTCGAACACAAATCTTTGGAGCCGTGACGACCCAGCTCACTTGTCCATCGTGCCGCGCCGAGATCCCCGCCGGCGCGGCGTTCTGCCCGGCCTGCGGCTCGGCCTCGCCTACGGTGATCACCGGCGAGCGCGCTGCCGCCGCGCCCGTCGGCGGGCCCGTCGCCCCGACCGTCGAGCGCCTGGCCCGCGCCCTCGGACCGAAGTACGAGGTGAAGCGCCTGGTCGGCCGGGGCGGTTTCGCCGAGGTGTACGAGCTATGGGATCGAGACCTGGAACGCCGTCTGGCGTGCAAGGTGCTTCATCCCGAGATCGCCTGGACACCGGGGATGCTGGCGCGCTTCCGTCAGGAGGCGAAAGCATTGGCCCGGCTGCAGCACCCCGCCATTCTACCGATCCACTTCACCGGTGAGGGTGAGGGGCTGGTGTTCTACGTCATGCCGTTCGTAGAGGGCGAGTCCCTGGCCGACGCCTTGCGTCGGCAAGGCCCCTACGCGGTTCCCGAGGCGCTCAAGATCGCCGAGTCCGTGCTCCAGGCGCTGGCCCACGCCCACGCCCAGGGTCTGGTGCACCGCGACATCAAGCCGGACAACGTGATGCTCGAGGCTGGGACCGGCCGGGCTCTGTTGGTGGACTTCGGGATCGCCAAGCTGCTCGATCCGGGCGCGGGGGAGGGCGGTGCCAAGACGGGCACGGGCTTCACGGTGGGCACGGTACAGTACATGAGTCCGGAGCAGGCACTCGGACAGTCGACTCTCGACGGGCGGAGCGACCTGTACGCCTTCGGAGCCATGCTGTACCAGATGGTGACGGGCACGCCCCCCTACGACGGCACCTCCAGCGCGGAAATCGTCGGCAAGCACCTCGCCGATCCCGTTCCGGTGGCGAGCGACGTCAACGCCAGGATCCCCCGCTGGCTCTCGACCGTGATCGTGAAGTGCCTCGCCAAGAAGCCGGAGGACCGCTTCCGGAACGCGGAGGACGTGCTGGCGGTGCTCGATGCCGGTCGGGCGTCGGGGTCCACCCGCCCGGTCGGTGCCAAGACATTGGAGCGTGAGGTGCGGCGCTCGGGCGAGGTGCGCCGCGGCTCGGGGCCCCTCGGGTGGTGGGTGGCGGGAGCACTCGCGGTGCTCGTCGCCGGATGGCTCGCACGCAGCGCCGGATATGTGGGTTCGGGCGTGGCATACCTGCAGAACGGGCTGGTGGAGCCGATCGAGATCCTGCGCGACGGCGTCCCTACCGACACGGTGGCTCCGGACGCCACGAGCAGGCTCAAGCTGGGTCGTGGCGAGCGCGGTGGGCTACGCTGGCGCCTGGTGCGACCGGGCAACCCGCCGATCGGAGAGGCGCTCGAGGGCCCCCTCCCCGTGCTCCAGCGCGTGCGGGGGCGGCGGGTCGGAACGGTCACCGCGGCATCGGGCGACCAGCCGTACTTCGCGCCCTTGATCAGCAACACGAGTCCCTCGGATATCACCCTCGAGGTGAACCCCGGCACAGCTGCGGCGGTGCGGTGCAACTGCCTGGTGCCGAAGGGCGCGGCACGTACCCACATCGGCTACTATCGCCTGTACCAGAACTCCAGCGTGGCCGCCTATAACGGCGCTCACCCCTACTTCGGGCCGCATGTCGATCGTCAGAGCTTCGCGACCCGCGTCGCGCCCTCGAGCGGCGTCGTGGTCCTGACCTTTTGACGGTGCGCCCCGCGGGCGACGATCTCGATCCGCGCCTCGTGACCTTGGCGCGGGGCGCGCTCCTCGGGCTCGTGGTCGGGAACCAGCTCGGCGTCCCCACCGAGGCGCTCGGCACGGCGCAAGCGATCCGTGAGGCGTTTCCCCAGGGTGTGCGCGATCTCGCGCCACCGCCCAGGGGATCGCCGTTCGACGATGATGCGGCGATGACCCTCCTCCTGGCGGAGTCGCTGGTCCAGAAGGGCGACTTCGACGCCAACGACGTCGCGGAGCGCTGGGTCAAATGGATGAAGCTCGACGGTCGTGGGATCGGCGCCACCACGCAGCGCGCCCTCCGGCTCATCGAGCGCGGCACCGAGCCGTTCGAGGCGGGGCGGCTGACCCGCAGCGCCGGCGCGGCGCCGTCGAACGGCGCGGTGATGCGCTGCATCCCCGTCGCGCTCCGCTACCACGACAACGTCGACAAGCTGGTGCGGGTCTCCACCCAGCAGGCGGCCATCACCCACGCCGACGAGCGCTGCACGTGGGGAGCGGCGGCGGTGAACCTCGCCGCGCGCGAGCTGCTGCACGGCAACCAGTACTTCGTCGAAGAGGTGCTGCATCGCCTGCAAGGGGCCGCGCCCCGCGTGCTGGTCGAGGCCATCCGCCGCGTTCCGTGGGAGCAGGAGAGCGACCTGCCGATCGCCGTGGCGGGGGAACTCGGCTACGTCGTGCACTGCGTGGAGATCGCCTTCTGGTGCGCGGTACACCGCCCGTCGCTCGAAGAAGCGCTCATCTTCCTCGTCGAGGCCGGTGGGGACACCGACACCAACGCCGCGGTGGCGGGAGCATTGCTGGGTGCGCGGGACGGTGAAACCGGCATCCCGCCCCGTTGGCTCGATCAGCTCGGCAATGCCCGCGGGGTTTCCGGGCTGGCCGAGCGGCTGGTGCGAGCTTAGATCTTCCGGCGGACGGCCGGTTTGTACCGGCTGTTCCGATCCATGACGTTGTAGTCGTAGAGCATGATGGACACCCAGCGCCCGGTCCCCCGGCCCCGCCAGCTCAACCGCACGACCTTTCGGCCGTAGGGCCACTCCCAACCGCTCTTCCCGATCGGTCGAGGGCGCCCGAACAGCCGCGTCAGCTCCTGCTTGGTGCGGTTCACGAGCGGCACGCCGCGTTTGTCGCCGAACCCGGCCGAATCGAAAAACGCGACTGCGTCCGCGTTCCCCTCGACGAAATGCGCGCTCAAGTAGCATCGCGCCGCGTCACCCGGCCCGCGGATCACCACGCCACACTCCATCACTTGAGCCGTGCGGGGGGAGGTCTGGCAGCGCAGCACGTCCGAGTCCGCGAGCGCCCGGGCGCGCTCCACGAACGCCCGATAACTGATACCCGGCGAGAAGCCGCGGTACACCGGCACCGATGGCGGCTGGGGGGCGGGGCGGGCGGACGGTGGGGGTGGAGTCTGAGCGACGCCGGCCGCCGTGGCGACGGCGAGGGCGAGCAGCGCGGTGACGGTCGAGCGCATGACCCAATATAGGTGCCCCAAACGAGAGCGGGCCCGGGGAGCACCCGGACCCGCTGCGCTACGACCAGCGTCGCTCAGACCTTGCGGACGTTCTGCGCCTGCAAGCCCTTCGGACCCTGGGCGACTTCGAATTCGACCGTATCGCCCTCGGCGAGGCTGCGGAAGCCCTCGGCTTGAATCGCCGTGAAGTGGACGAACACATCGGGACCCGACTCCTGCGCGATAAAGCCAAAGCCCTTCGCGTCGTTGAACCACTTCACCTTACCCTTTGCCATACCGTTTGAACCTCAGCACTAAGGGGCACTGCCCCGGAAATGTTCGACCCTGGTCACCGCGACCAGAGACGGGCTCAAACAAAAACCGCGAGTCCAGTGGTCCTCGCGGTGCGCAGACAAACCGGTGACGGTGCCACGTATTGCTTGAACCGGGGCCAAAGGTAGGATGGGCCTGCATACCTGTCAATAGAGTAAATGTCACGGGCTTCGGCGGTTGCGCCGTCGGGCGCGGCGTGCGGCCACCATAGCGACAGTATCACGCCACTCAAGCGAGGGCCGCGATCCGGGCGCTCTATCGCCTCAGGCCCGGCAGGGATATCGTGCAAGTCCGCCGTCGTGTCGCGACCCACCCATCCCCCGAACGAGGAGCTCGCATGTATTCGGTGCTTTTATTGGCGCTACTGCAGCAGCCGGCTACGGCGCCGGCTTTCCCTGTGGCCCAAGTCGAGATCACGCCCGCGACGGCGGCGGTCGAAGTCGGGCAGAAGGTGCAACTCAGCGCCCGAGCGCTCGACGCCGGCGGGCAGCCGGTCCCTGCCGCAGTCGTCCACTGGTTCGTGGCGAGCGACGTGGGCAGCGTCGACTCGTCCGGGCTTGTGACGGGCGGCTATTCAGGTGTGGTGCGCGTCGCCGCCGTGGCGACCCTCCCGGGCCAGCCGGGCCAGAAGATCGAGTTCGCTCTGGTGCACGTGCTGCCCGAATCGCCCGCGCGGATCGCGGTGGAGCCCGCGCCGGCCAAGGTGATGGCGGGCACGCAGCTGACGCTGGTGGGCACCGCGTACTCGCGGCACGGCGATCGCCGGCCCGATCTGGTGTCGTTCAGCTCCAGCAACCCCCGCGTGGCGGCGGTCACGCCCGGTGGCCGGCTGCACGCCCTGACACCGGGCCGCGCGACGGTCACGGCCAAGGCGGGGGCCGCGGCCGCTCAGCTCGCGCTCCAGGTGGTGCCGAACAGCGTCGCCAAGCTGACGCTCGACCCGGCGTCTGCCGCCGTGCGCACCGGCGACGTGGTCCGGTTCTCTACGAACCCACGCGACGGGGCGGGACGCGTCCTGACCGACCTGCCCGTCGAATGGGCCGTGGCCGCCACCCTGGGCGTGGCGACGATCGACCCGACCGGCGCGTTCGTCGCGGAAACGCCCGGGGTCTACACGGTGACGGCGACCTTGGGCAGCCGCACCGCCGACGCGATCGTACGCGTGGAGCAGCGGCGCGTCACCCGAGGGCTCGAGGTGCTGGCGCACCTCCCCGTCAAGTACGAGGCGGCCGAAGCGTGGGTGCATCCATCGGGGAAGTGCCTGTACATGACGACCATCGCCGACCGCGTGTACGCGATCGACATCGCCGACGCGACGCACCCGCGCATCGTGGACTCGATGATGACTGACGCGCGCATCGTCAACGACGTGATGACGACGGAGGACGGCAAGTACGGGGTGTTCTCCCGGGAAGGGGCGTCCAACCGCAAGAACGGCATCGTGGTGTTCGACGCGAGCGACCCCTGCCATCCCAGGCCCATCGCCGAGTATACCGAGACCGTGTCGGGCGGCGTGCACAGCGCGTATGTGTATCGCGGGCACGCCTACATCACCGACGACGCCACCGGCTCGATGCGCGTGATCGACATCGGCGATCCGTTCCATCCGAAGGAGGTCGCGCGCTGGGAGTCCCAGCAGACCGCGGCGGGACGCTACCTGCACGACGTGATGGTGGTGGACGGGATCGCCTATCTGGCCTATTGGAACGACGGCTTGGTATTGCTCGACGTCGGCGACGGACGGAAGGGCGGGAGTCCCGAGCACCCACAGTTCATTTCGCAGTACAAGTACGATCTCAACGCGACGTATGCCCGGGTCGAGCAGCTGTGGGGGCCCGGTTTCGTCCGTGGCACCCACACCGTGTGGCGTGCGGGGCGGTACGCGTTCGTGGGCGACGAGGTGTACGCCGCGCGGCCCTACAAGGGTCTGACCAAGGGCAACGACCTCACCTTTGGGCGGCTGCACGTGATCGATCTGTCGGACCTGGAGCATCCCAAGGAGGTCGCCTGGTACGAGCCGACCGACGGCGGCGTCCACAACGTCTGGGTGGTGGGGGACACGCTCTACCTCGGCAATTATCAGGGCGGCGCCCGCGTGCTCGATATCTCGGGCGAGCTCAAGGGAGACCTGCTGCGCCAGGGACGCGAAATGAGTTGGATGCTCACGGCCGACTCGACGGGATTCCAACCGCACACGCCGTTCGCGTGGGGCGCGATCGTGCGTGACGGCAACATCTTCGTCCCC
>JBGPDL010000105.1:0-6629 GCA_041482275.1 Gemmatimonadota bacterium
ATCTCGGGCGAGCTCAAGGGAGACCTGCTGCGCCAGGGACGCGAAATGAGTTGGATGCTCACGGCCGACTCGACGGGATTCCAACCGCACACGCCGTTCGCGTGGGGCGCGATCGTGCGTGACGGCAACATCTTCGTCCCCGACATCAACAGCGGACTGTGGGTGTTGAAGCTCGAGCCGAAGCAACAGACGCTGCCGTAGCGACGGCAGAAACGACGCTCCGGTGCTATTTGTGTAAGTTATTGTTATATTGTAACTTACGACATATCAATCGGAGCGTCGTTCCTACCACAGTCGTTTCAATGCCTTAGAACTGTCCTCCTTCACCGGCAGCCCTGCGGCCAGCCGGAAGTCGCGCAGCGCCGCATCGTAGGTCTTGATCCGCTTGGCTAGCTCGACCGCGGTCGGGCCGGGGGTCCCGCCAGCGCTCTGCTCGCAGGTCGGTGTGTAGGCGATCAGCGAGTCGATTTGGGTGACCAGCCGGCGCGCCTTCACCCGGGTCGTGTCCTCGTACGCGGCGGGAGCGAGCTGCGGCCGCCCCCGGCGCAGAAAGACGCGGCCGCTGCCGCACAGACCGGCGAGGAAGCGCCCGGCGCGCCGCTGCGCCACCGGGTCGTGCGTGCCTTCGGCTCGCGTCACGCGGCTCATCCCGTCCTTGAGCTGGGCGATCCCACGCGAGGCCGTGCGCAGCCCGTCGAGGAACCGCTTCTGCTCCGGGCTCGGTGGCGGCGGCGGTAGTGATTCCACCCGCCCCGAATCCCCCGGCGGCCCGGGCTGCGGTGGCACCGGCTCCTGCGCGCCGAGCGCGCTCGCGACACAACACATCATCACCAAGCGACCTATCACGGGTCCTCTGTCAGTGGCTGGTAGCCCTGGTTATAATGTCACGATGACGGTTCCCGCAACCTCGCGCCACACCCGCACCTTCGAGGATCGCGCCGACGCGCTCGCGCACTTCTTCCTGCGCGCAGGGGAAGCGCCGCGCCTCCTCGCGTACGACGACGGCGTCGGCTGCCCGCTCGACCAGGCGCTCGCCGCGATCGAGTGGACCGCCGCCGTGGGCATCCTCGCGCACGACGATCTCATCCACGCGGCCCGTCTCGGCACCGACGCGTCCGCCGCCGTCGTGGAGCGCAAAGACGGCGACCAGCGCGTGTTCATCTACTTCGGGCCGCGCATGGACGCCCCGCCCGCCGATCCGTACGAGGGCACGCTGTTGTACGACGAGCCCGGCGTGCGCGCCTACATCTTCGCGCAGCGCGTGCATGCGATCGCGCACTTCCTGCGCGCTACCCTCGGACTCGGCGCCCTGCTCTCCATGCTCGGTCGCCGCGCCCCCGAGCTGCGCCACATCCGCCGCTGGCTGCAGGCGCTGTTCAGCGAGCCGCTCGCCGGACGCTCCACCCAGCTGCTCGCTGGCTGGTTCGCAACCAGCGGCACCGGTGCGCTGTTCATCCCACCTCAGGCCGGCGAGCCATACAGCTACCACGAGGTCGGTAGCGACAGTTGAGGAGATGTGGATTCACAACTCCACATCGTGTGGACGGGCGTGGCAATGGTAGACAGGGGCAGGGTTTACTCTCCACATCCGGTGCACACCGAAGTGAGCTAACCCGAAGAAATATCGGCACTTGCGCGCTTTTCGCAGAGGCCTATATTGATCCCACGCGGCTTGGAGGGAAGGGTCGGGACCTGGTGTCTCAACTACGCCTTCAAGACGGGTCCGAGCGGAAATTCTGGGGAGGCCGCCGACGCAAACAAGGGCTCAGGCGGCCGGCGATCCAGGAGCAGGCTCTCCGGCTCGGATAGATAGGGCCAGTCGCGTGCCCTGTCCGCGTCGACGTGGTGCCTCGACGTGCAGTGCGGAAGGTCGGTCCGCGACCCGATCTGACCCGTAGCACCCACATCGGTGAACCTTGCGGCCCGGCCAGGCTGCTTGGGGATGGAAGCCGGAGCTCCTGTTCGCCCTACCGAGCGACGTATCAGTCAACCGGCGGCGGCAGGATGAAGAACGGAGGGAGCAATCCCCCGGCTCCGGGTAACCGGTGTGCGGGGCCCCCGGGCGGCCTAAAGTGCCGTCCCGGGGGCTTCGTGTTTTATTGACCAGTCTCCCGCTCGCGGGGTCTCCTGCACGCCATGACGCTCGCCCTCTCCCTCACCGCCGCCGGCGCCGCGATCGGCGCCTGGGCCTACGGCACGTATGAGCCGAACAGTCCCCTGTTCGGCCGCGCCATCGGCCGCGGGTCGCGGCGGGAGCGAATGGCGTACCTCACCTTCGACGACGGCCCGAACCCTGGAGCCACGGCCCCGATTCTCGAGACGCTCGCGGTTGCGGGTGTGCCGGCGGCTTTCTTCCTGGTGGGAGAGCACGTGCGCCGCTTCCCGGCGCTCGCCCACGCGGTGGCGGTGGCAGGCCATGAGGTCGGTAACCACACGCTGCGGCACAGGAAACTGCACTTCTCCGGACCCCGGCGGATTCGCCAAGAGCTCGAGGGGGCCCACCAGCTCATCGCGGCTGCGACCGGGCAGGCACCGCACAGCTTCCGTGCGCCGCACGGGTACCGCAACCCCTTCGTGACGCATGCCGCGCGCCGCCTCGGCTACACAGTGTTCGGCTGGACGTTCGGCGTGTGGGACTCGGATCCGCGAGTCTCGGCGGAGGAGATCCGCGCTCGCGTGCGGCGCAAGCTCCGCCCCGGCGCGATCATCCTGCTGCACGACGGTGACGGCTACGATCCTCAGGGCGACCGCCGCCGCACGGCGGATGCGCTTCCCGGCATCATCGCGGATGCCAGGGACGCGGGCTACGCCTTCCGCCCCCTCACGGAGCTGGTGGGGTGAGGTCGCGCTCCTGGCGCTGGCTCGCGTGGCTGCTCGGTCTGATCAGTGTGGGGTTCGCCCTCAAATTCTTCACGGGGTTTCCCTGGCGCGTGACCTTCGCCGCGCTGCTCGGCGCCGACCCGTGGCTGCTCGCCATCGCCTGTGTCGTCAACCTCTCGTCCCTGGCCGCGAAGGGCTGGGGCTGGCACGTGATCCTGAAACCGATCGCGCCGCATGGCTGGCGCGTCGCCCAGGAGGCGAACCTCGTCGGCGCCGCCGTCAACGATCTCTCCGTGGCGGTGGCAGGGGAGGCCGCGCGGGTGCACGTGATTGTGCAGCGGGGCGGCGTGCCGGTCGCGGCCGCCGTGTCTTCGGTGGTATGGACCCGCCTGGCGGAGGCGCTGGCGTTGGCGCTGTTCTTGGTCATGGCGCCGAGCGTGCTCGAGCTCGACGCGTGGCTGCGGATGGTGCAAGTGGGCGCGGGGCTCGGGCTCACGGTCGTCCTGCTGCTCGCGTGGGCCCGCGGCTGGGGCTGGCTCGCGGACCAGCTGCCGGCCCGGCTCGCCTCCCGCGTCGCGGTCATGCGCACGCTGGGGCGGGGTGGTCGGCTGCTCCTCCCCACCATGCTGGCCCTATACAACTGGGGGGCGCAATGGGCGACCTATCACCTGGTGCTGCGCGCAACCCACGTCCCTGTGTCGCTCGCCGCATCGTTCACGGCTCTGATTGCCGCGAACCTGAGCGGCCTGTTCCGGCCCACGCCCGCGAACGTCGGCGTCACCCAGGCGGCGCTGGTCGTGGGATTGTTGCCGTTCGGGGTGGCGCCCGAACGGGCGGTTGCGGCGGGGCTGGCGTTGCAGGGTCTGCAGGTGCTTCCCGTTCTCTGGCTGGGAGCGATCGTCACGGGGTGGCGGCTGCGCACGTTCGAAGCGAAGCTCCCGGGCCCGGTCACGCGCTAAAACGCCGCCCGTCCCCGGAAAAAGGGTGACGCGGCGACGCCCGGGAGCCGTACTTTGCCTGCGTGACGCCGACGTTCGTGATGCCGGACCCGGCGACCCAGCGGCGGGTCGCGGCGCTCGCCGAGATCGCCGATGCGCTGGGCGCCGCCCGCTGCTCTGCCCGGCTGGCGGGGCTCGAGACCAGGGATTTCCTGGTGCGCGAGCTGCTCCTCACCGTCATCGACCAGATCGACCAGGCGGCCGCGGTCGCCCGGCGCTTCGCCTAAGGCGTGGGCGGCCGTCGCGGCTCCGGCCGGCGCAGCGTCGGCAGCTCCGGATCGATCTCGTGCGCCTTGTGGAACGGGATGCGGGGGCGGCGGATCGGCAGCAGGTGGGCGATGGAGTTGGCGTAGAACTCGAGCAGCGGCCTGCCGCGGGGGAGCACGATCAGACTGTCGCCGTCCTCGACCACGAGCCGCCGCATCCGCAGCATTCGCCAGGCCCGGTCCCACACGTCGCGGATGCGGGAGCCGCCGCGTACGACCTTCGCGTTCACCTCCCGCAGGCGGTCGCGCAGCTGATCCATGCGCTCGAGCACCGCCTGCTTCGCGATCACCGTCCGCCCGAACGACAGCAGCGCGGCCGCGGCGAGCGGCACCGGCGTGACGGGGATGATCGCGCCGATGCGCTCCATCAACAGGTGGGCGAATTGCTCGAGCTCCGGGAGCCGCCGCTCCTTAGGCAACTCGAGCACACCGGGCTTGGTCGCGAGCCACTCCCGCAACGAGAGCGGCGTTCCGAAGTTCACCGCGGCCCGGCCGTAGCGCTTGAGCCGTCCCGTCACGAGCCGGAGGGCGTTACTGCTCAGGTAGGTCGCCACGGTCCAGAGCTGCGTCAGCCGGCCGGGCCGGTCGCGCTCGTCGACCAGCTCGCGAGTCAGCGCGCGATCCTCGAGCACGCGATCGAAGTTGATGGCGACCGGCACGAACCAGATGTCGCGGTCGAACGCGGGGTCGAGCATGGTGCGGCACACATAGTCGAGCAGCCCCAGCTTGGGCGCGCCCAGGCGCCCGTCGCGAGACAGGCGGCCCTCGGGAAAGAACCCTTGTGTCACGCCGTTCGCGGTGATCAGGTGCACGTAGCGCTCGAGCACGGCGTGGTACAGGGGCTCGCGGAAGCCGCGCCGGATGAAATACGATCCGAACGACTTGAACACGTACTCGAGCGGCCAGACGCGGGCCCACTCCCCCACCGCGTAGCTCACGTGGGCACCGTACGCCAGCACATACGCCACCACGACGTAGTCCACGTTGGACCGATGGTTCATCGCGTAGACGACCACGTCCCGCTTCGGAATACGCGCGAGCGACGCTTCGTCCTGATAATCCACGGTGACGCGGTACAGCAGATTGAGAACGATCTTGGCGAGGTTGTAGCCCAGTCGGTAGTACGAGAGGACGTTGAGCTGGGGAACGATCTCGTCGACGTACCCGGCCGCCCGGCGGCGTACCTCCGCTTCGGGCACGCCGTGCTCGCGGGCATGGCTCGCGATGGCCGCTTGGACCAGGGGGTCCCGGGCGAGGGTGGCTTTGGCCGCGCCGCGTTGTTGGAGGTGGTAGCGGGCCAGACGGATGCGAAATTCGTGTATCGTGCGGAGGGCCCGACGTCCGAGCCATCCCGTCACGCGACCCCGCCCCCCTCTTTCTTGAGCTGGGCGTACCCCATCCCGCGCAGGATCGTGATCCGCTTGGCCATGGGCGGGTGGGTGGCGAGCGCGTCGGCGAAAAGGCCCTCATGGGCCGTCAGCCGGCGCCCGAGCGGATCGGCGATGCAGAGATGGGCGGCACCGCGTTTGATGGTCGCGGTCGGGGCGTCGGCGCCCTCGATTTTCTGCAGCGCGCTCGCGAGGGCGAGCGGGTTGCGCGTGAACTGCGCGCTCATCGCGTCCGCGAGATACTCCCGCTTGCGGCTCACCGCCAGGGCGAGCATCTGCGCGATGATCGGGGCGAGCAGCCAGGAGATGATCCACACCACGATCAGCACGACGAGCAACGGCCCGGCGCCGCCCTTCTTGCCGCCGCGGGACCCGCCCCCGCCCCCGCCGCCCCGCAGCACCCGCGTGGCGCCGTCGTGCATCAGGGCAACCGCGCCCACCAACGCCGCGAGGGTCGTCATCAGCCGCACGTCCAGGTTCTTCACGTGCCCGAGCTCGTGGCCGACCACCGCTTGCAGCTCCTCGCGGTTGCAGAGATCGAGGAGGCCGCGTGTCACCGCGACGTGGGCGTGCAGCGCATCGATGCCCGTGGCGAAGGCGTTCGGATCAGGGTCGTCCACGATCCAGATGCGCGGGCGAGGCACTCCCGCCGCGATCGCCATCTCCTCCACGACGTTGACCAGTTGCTTTTCCATGGGATCGGCGGGGTCGAGTACCTCGCGCGCCCCCGTGGACCACAGCACCTTCTCGGGCCCCGTCGCATAGGCGTACCAGGCGGTGAGCACGGCGACGGCCGTGAGGGCGATGCCGAACCAGGGGAACGTGTGATGGTAGGCCGTGCGGGGCGCATCTTGGCTCGCCAAGTAGAAGATGTAGTCCCCACCAAACCCGAGCCATGCGAAGAACGCGACGAAGCCAATCACGAGCAGGGTCGTGCGCTGGCGATTGGCTTCCTGTTGTTGAAACAGATTGAGCGAGGTGTCGTCGCTCACGCTTTCGGCTTCATCGAGAGATCGACCTGTGGGACCGACTTCTCCACCTGATCCTCGATCTCCCACAGGTCGGCGGGCTGGGCTTTGGCGAGCCCCGCGACCAGTTTCGTGGGAAACTGCTGTTGCTTGGTGTTGTACTGGGTAGCCGTGTCGTTGTACAGCTGG
>JBGPDL010000106.1:0-6606 GCA_041482275.1 Gemmatimonadota bacterium
CAGCTCCGGGTCCCGCCGCAGCGCGAGCGCCAGGCTCGTCACCGGCCCCAGCGTCACGAGCGTCACCGGTTGCGGCTGCTCGGCGAGCATGCGGTCGAGCGACTTCACGAAGTCGAGGATGACGCCGGCCGGCGGCAGCTCTGCGTACCCGAGGCCCGACTCCCCGTGCGTATCGGCGGCCACCGCGAGCGCACGCTTGAGCGGACGCCGTGCCCCCACGCCGAGCGCGGTTCGGCGGCCGGCGCGGCGCAGAATCACCACGGCGTTGCGGAACGCGTGCTCCACGATCGTGTTGCCGTAGGAGATCGAGATCCCCCGCACGTCCAGCTCGGGCGATGCCAGGGCCAACAGCAGCGCCAGCATGTCGTCGATGCCGGGGTCGGAGTCGATAACAACGGGAAGGGGGACGAGTGAAGGGGGAGGGGTACGATTGGTCACGAATTGAAGGCTAGGGAACGCGTACCTCCTTTGCAATAGTCTCGTGCAGTTTCTGGAACTCCTCCGCCCCGCCGAACCCGAAAATGCGCTGGACGATCCGGCCGTGCCGGTCGAGCAGCACCGAGTACGGCAGGCCCCTGTAGTGGTAGGCCTGCTTCATCCGGCCGCCCCCCACGAGAATCGGGAATGGGGGGCGATAGCGACGCACGAACGCGAGCATCTTGCCCGAATCCACGTCGTCCGACACGGCCGCGATCTCGAAGTCCGCGCGGTCGAACTCGCCATACAGCGCGGCCATGTGCGGGAACTCCTCGCGGCAGGGGTCGCACCACGAGGCCCAGAAGTTCACGAGCGTCACCTTGCCTGCGAACCGCGCCAGCGTGACCGTGTCGCCCTGGAGGTCGGGAAGCACGAACGCCGGGGTGAACGGCTGGCGCGCGCCCGCCGGCGGGCCGGCGCCCGCGAGCAACGAGTCCGCGTCGAACAGGGCGATCGTCCCGCTCGCGTCCACCGCCACGGCGGTCTCGTGCGGCCCGAGATGTCGGGTCGCCACGATGGCGCCCGTCGCGGTGTCCACCACGTCCACGCGCAGCCGGGTCGCCGCCGAGTCGTCCGACCCGAGGGCGTAAAGCCGGCCGTCCGGCCCGAGCGCCAGTCCCACGTTGACGAGCGCGTGTTTCACCCGCAGCTCGGCGCCCTTGGCCGGGAGGAATACCGGGTCGGGCTCGCTCGCGAACAGCCCTCGCGTGGTGGTCCACACGAGCTCGCCCCCGGGTGCGAGCTTCCGGATCTCGTCGCGCACCAGCGGCGCGTAGTACACCGCGCCGCCCGGCCCCACGGCCACCGCGCCGGCGTTCACCAGGTACGTGAGAAAAGGCACCGCGGGGCGGCGCATGGTGGCGAGTCCGCCCACCGGACGCCCCAGTGTATCGAGCAGGCGGATGAGCGGGGCGGTGTCGGGCTCCGGCGTGGCGAGCTGCGGGACATAGTAGGGTGAGCGTGCCGCGGCGATCCGGCCGCCGCCCGCGGCGTACAGCGAGGCTACATCCGGGCTTTCCCACTCGCGCAGCACCCGGCCGGTGGTGTCGAGCACCACCCCCTCGCCGGTGCGCTCCGTGACGAGCAGCTCGCCCGGTCCGAGCGGTGCGACAGCCATCGGCGTGGCGAGTCGCGGGTTTGTGAGCTCGCGCGAGACGTGCAGCTTGCGATCGAACGCGACCAGCCGGCTCTTGTCGGGATCGGGCGCCCAGGAGCGGTCGCCCAGCGCGGCGGCCGGCGAGCGGCCGAGAAAGAGGAGAGTGAAGCCGCTGGAGGGGGGCGCCGGCGTCTGGCAGCCAACTAGGGCCGCCGCCAGGGCGGCACCCGCCCCTAGCGCCCGCCGCATCAGGTCGCGGCCGAGACCGTCTTGATCTCGATGGTGTGCAGGCCGCTCACAAAGCGATGCGTGCCAGTGACCTTCACCTTGCCCTCGGCGTACTTCTCGAGCTTCGAGTTCTGCGGGTCGCCGGGCTTCGAGCTCACCGGCACGTAGATCATGCCGTCGCTCGCCAGGATGCCGAGCGGCACGCCCGCCTTGGCGCACGCCTGCGCGCACGCCTTGTGGCTCGCGCCGGACGCCCCATTGGTCGTATTGCAGTTCAGGTCGATCACCTGACCGGTGATCGTCATCTCGTTGCCCGCCATCGCCGCGTGGCCCTGCGCCGCGAGCGGCAGCGCGCACAGCGCCAGAACGGCCGTGGTGGCCAGCATACGCTTTAACATCGTTCCATCCTCCTGTGTACCGTACCGTGAGAAAGCCGCGAGACCAGAGAAAGCGGCGCGCAGCCGCTTCCCGTGTACCATACGCCCCGACCGGTGGTTCCGGATTGGCGTATATTGGGCGCCATGCACGAGGCGTATCGCGAGCTGCTGAATGCGTTTGGCCGCGGCTGGGAGCGCGGTGCCGTGGACGACATCGCCGCCGTGTTCTCGCCCGACGCCGTGTTCCTCGGGACGCCGTTCGGCGAGCAGAGCACCGGCCTCGAGGCGATTCGCGCCTACTGGAAGGACGTGCCGGCCAACCAGGCGGAGGTGACGTTCAAGGCCGGCGAGATCTACGTCGCGGGCCCCTGGTTCGCGACCGAGTTCCGCTGCACCTACCGCCGGCGCCGCACCGGCGAGTGGGTGGACGCGCGGGGCGCGATCTTCTGCGAGACCAAGAACGGCAAGATCAGCGAGATGCGGATGTACTGGCATCGCCATCCCTGAGGCACGGGCCCGGCTAGATGCCCTGCCGTCCCCGCACGTATTCCAGCGCCTGCTCCATCAGCTCCGCGCTGCGCAGTCCCACGCGGAGCGCCTGGGCCACCGCCGCCTCCTCGTCCATCCCCTGCTCCAGCATGAGGTAGGGCAAGAGAGCCGCGCCCACACGATTGCCGCTGGCGCAGTACACGAACGCGGCCTTCTTGCCCGCGAGCTCGCGCAGGGCGTCCACCAGGCTGCCGAAGGTCGCATCGCTCACGGCGCCGTGGCCGACGGGGATGCTCCGGTACTCGAGTCCCGCCCGCGCTACCGCTTCCGGCGCACGGAACGGCTGCGGCTCCATCGGCTCGCGGATATCGATCACCACCGCGCAGCCGGCTCGCTTGAGTGCGGCGAGATGCTCCGCGGCGGGCTGGCCCCCCGTGACGATGCCGGGAATCGGCTCGCAGGCGTTGGCGACGCCGGCGATGGCGTCGAGCAGTTGGCTCATGGGAATGATGGGCGCTAGCTTTCGCCGCACAATCTAGCGCATCGCGACTCGCATGGCCTCACCCCGCCCCCGCCCCCGTTCCCGACCGCCCCGGCCTGCGGCGCTCGGCGCACACCTGAAGCCGCACCACAAGCTGTGGCTGAACTGGGACGGCGCGTTCCTCATGGGACCGCGCTATCTGCGCTTTCTCGAGGCCGTGGACCGAGCCGGCACGATCCGCGCGGCGGGGCGGGAGGTCGGGTGGAGCTACCGCACCTGCTTGAACCGCATTCGCGAGATGGAGCGGGTGCTCGGCGCCAAGGTCCTGGCCACGACGCGCGGCGGCACGAGCCGCGGCGGCGCCCGCCTCACGCCCGCGGCCCGGCGCCTGGTACAGCTGTTTGCCCGCTGGCGGCGCCAAGCGGTGCACTTAAGCGACGTTGCATTCCGGAAGATCCTGCGCCGATAGGCACGGCGTTGCCTATCGAGCCATCAGCGGGTAGTTTCCGCGGGTTCGCCGTTCCTGCTCCACGTACAAAAAGGAAAATCGCCCCCGTGCGCTCGGGCCTCCTCGTTGCGGTCCTCACGCTTGGTGCGACGCTGTCGCTGCCGGCTCAGGCCCCCGCGCCCCCGAAGGTCTCGGGCTACCTCCAGCCTCGATTCCAGGCGCTGGGTGACACCGCGTCGTTCTTTCTGCGCCGCGCGCGGTTCGCCATCGAGGGGAGCATCACTCCCTGGGCGTCCTATCGGGCCCAAGTCGAGCTGCGCACCATCGGCGCCGCCCCCACGCCGGCCACTTCGCCGCTCACGCTCTCGGCCACCGACATCTACATCCGGTTGAGCCACGGCAGATGGGGCGCGACGGCGGGACAGTACCGGGTCCCGTTCTCGCTCGAGTCGCTGCTCAGCTCCACGATTTTAGAGACCACGGAGCGCTCGCGCATCGTCAACGTCGCGAAACGCGACATCGGCGTCCAGGCGGACTGGGGCGTGCCCGGCCGGGTCGTGCTGCAGGCGGCCCTCGTGAACGGCGAGGGACCGAACCGGGCGAGCAATCCCGACAAGCGCATGGCGTACTTCGGACGCGCCATCTTCACGCCGGTGAAGGGACTGGACGTCGGCGGAGCGTTCGAGGGCTACTCGGACTCTACCGGGGTCGACGCCCAGGCGGTGTACCGCGTGGCACGCTGGACCGCCCGCGCCGAGTACATCCGGGAGCGTAACCGCAGGACGGACGTCCATACCAGCGGCTGGTACGCGCTCGCCGCGTACACGGCGATCCCCCAGCGCGTGCAGCTCGTCGGGCGGTGGGAGCAGTTCGACCCGAGCGACCTGGTCGCGACCGACCGGCAGAAGGGGTATCTCCTCGGGGTGCAGTACTTGATCCGGGGTGACACGTTCAAAATGATGGCCGACTACGAGGTGTTTCGGGAGCAGACGGTGCAGGTAAAGAACGACCGGGGAGTCATACAGATGCAGGTGCGCTGGTGATGCAGACGGTTAGACGGTTAGGGGCGGTCAGTGTGGCGGTGGCGATTTTCGCCGTCTGTCCGCCTGACCGTCTATCCGCCCAGTCGCACGACGTCATCCTTGCCACTACCACGTCCACCCGCGACGCGGGACTGCTCGATTCACTGGTACCGCCGTTCGAGCGCCGCACCGGCTACCACATCAAGGTGATCGCCGTGGGCAGCGGCCAGGCGCTCGCGATGGGGCGCCGCGGCGACGCGGACGTCGTGCTGTCGCACGCGCCGGAGGCCGAGCGCGCGCTCATAGATTCGGGGTACTTCGTGCGGCGCCGGCTCGTGATGCACAACGAGTTCCTGGTCGTCGGCCCGGCGGAGGACCCGGCGGGGCTGCGCGGCTTGAGCGATGCCGCGGCCGCGTTCCGGCGGCTCGCTGGGCGACACGGGATGTTCGTATCGCGCGGCGATCAGTCCGGCACGCACCAGCGTGAGTTGGCCCTATGGAAGCGGGCGGGTCTTCGGACCTCGCCGCGTGGCGACTGGTACATCGAGTCGGGGCAGGGCATGGGAGCCACCTTGCAGCTCGCCGACGAAAAGCGTGCCTATACCCTCACCGACCGCGCCACCTATCTCGCCTGGCGCGACAAGCTGCAGCTCGTCCCCATGGTCGAGGGCGACTCGCTCTTGTACAATGTGTATCACGTGCTCGAGCTCAACCCGAACAACGCGGCGCGCATCAACGTCGCCGGCGGCAAGGCGTTCGCCGACTTCATGGTCGCCCCCGAGACCCAGGGACTCATCGAGCAGTTCGGCAAGGCGCGCTTCGGGCAGAGCCTGTTCGTACCGGATGCGGAGAAGGAAGATCGATGGTGACAGGACGGGGGATGGGGGCAAAGGGAGGGTTAACGGCGCCAGGAATGATTCTGGCGCTCTTCGTTTTCGCGGCAGGCGCGGCCGCTCAGATGCCGATGCACATGCCCGAGGAGGGCCCGCTCGGCATCCCTGATTCGCGCACCGGCTCCGGTACGTCGTGGCTGCCGGACGCAGCGCCGATGCACGCCGCGCATTATCGCGCCGGCGCGTGGACGCTGATGCTGCACGGCGTGTCGTTTCTCCAGTACGACAACCAGGGTGGCGCGCGCGGTGCGGACCAGACGGCCCTGATCGACTGGGGCATGCTCGCCGCGGCCCGTCCGCTGGGAGCGGGGCGGCTCGGGCTCCGTGCCATGCTCAGCACCGAGCCGTGGACCGTCGGGGAGCGCGGCTACCCGCTGCTGCTTCAGTCGGGCGAGTCGTACAAGGGGACGCCACTGCACGACCGCCAGCACCCTCACGACTTGTTCGTCGAGCTCGCCGCGATCTACGAGCGGCCCGTCGCGCGCGACCTCGCACTGTCCCTGTACCTGGCGCCCGTCGGCGAGCCCGCGCTCGGCCCCGTGGCGTACCCCCATCGCCCCTCCGCCGCCGGCGACCCGTTCGCGCCGCTCGGGCACCACTGGCAGGACGCCACTCACATCAGCTTCGGCGTCATGACCGCGGGCGTGTTCACGCGGGCCGTGAGGATCGAGGCCTCGTGGTTCAACGGCCGCGAGCCCGACGAGGACCGCAGCGACTTCGACTACGCCGGCCGCCGGCTCGACTCGTACTCGGGGCGGATCACCCTCAACCCGAACTCACAATGGAGCCTCGCGGCGTGGTACGGTTACCTCGAGAGCCCCGAAGCGCTGCAACCGGGCGCGGCACTCCATCGGTTCGGCGCCGCGGCGCTCCACAGCCGGCCGCTCGGCTCGCACGGACAGTGGTCCACCGCGCTGATCTACGGGGCGAACGCGACCGTCGGCACGGGGCGCATTTTGGGCAGCCTGCTACTCGAGACGACAGTCGACGTGGACGGCAGGAATGCCCTGTTCGGCCGGGTCGAGTACGTGCGCAAGCGCGCCGAGGATCTCGCTGTGCCCGCCGTCCCTGCCGATGTCGCTTACGACGTGGGCG
>JBGPDL010000107.1:0-6475 GCA_041482275.1 Gemmatimonadota bacterium
AGAGACCACCTTCGCGCAAATCGTGGCCGACGAGTTCGGGCTCCCGGTCGAGAACGTCGAAGTGGTGGCGGGCGACACCGAGACGACGCCGCAGGGCTGGGGCACCTACGGCAGTCGCACCACGGCGGTGTGCGGCAGTGCGGTCAAAATTGCGGCGCAGCGGGTGAAGGAGAAAGCCAAGAAGATCGCCGCCCACCTGCTCGAGGCGAGCGAGGCGGACCTGGAGTGGAAGGACGGCAAGTTCATCGTGAAGGGCTCTCCCGACAAAGGCAAGAGCTTCGCCGAGCTCGCGCTCATGGCCAACGTCGCCTGGAACATGCCGCCCGGAGTGGAGCCGGGGCTCGAGGCGACGGCGTTCTTCGACCCGTCGAATTTCGTGTATCCCTTCGGCACGCACATCTGCACGGTCGAGGTCGATGCCGAGACAGGCGAAACGAAGATCCTCCGTTACGTCGCAGTAGATGACTGCGGGCCGCAGATCAACCCGATGATCGTGGACGGCCAGGTGCATGGCGGCGTGATCCAGGGGCTGGGAGAGGCTTTGCAGGAACTCGCCGTATACGATGAAGACGGACAGCTCCTCACCGGCACCATGATGGATTACGCAGTCCCCAGGGCGTCCCAGATGCCCAGGGTCGAGACGGCTCACACCGTGACCCCGTCCCCAGTGAACCCGCTCGGCGTCAAAGGGGTGGGGGAGACGGGCACCATCGCTTCGGTGCCGACGCTCGTGAACGCCGTGTGCGACGCGCTCGCCCCATTGGGCGTCACCCACATCGACAAGCCGCTCACCCCGGCACGCGTATGGGCCGCCATCCAGCAAGCGAGAGGAGGCAAGCAATGATCCCGACCTCCTTTGAGTACGTGCGCGCCAAGAACTTGAACGACGCGTTCAAGCTGATGGGGAAGAACGCCAAGGTCATCGCCGGGGGACACAGCCTGCTGCCGCTCCTCAGGTTCCGGCTGGCGCAGCCGGAGACGCTCATCGACATCGGCGGGCTGCCGCAACTGAAAGGCATCAAGAAGGCCGGTGGCGGCATGAAGATCGGCGCCGCCACGACGTACCGCGAGCTGCTCGAGTCCAAGGAGCTGAAGGCGCTGTATCCGCTGATCGCCGAAGTCACCGAGCACATCGGCGATTTGCAGGTACGGAATGCAGGAACGATCGGTGGAGGTTTGGCGCATGCCGACCCCGCGGCCGACATGCCGCCGGTGATGCTGGTGCTGGACGCGACGTTCCTGTTGCAGTCGAAGGGCGGAAAGCGCTCCGTCGCCGCGCGGAAATTCTTCAAGGGACCGTTCACGACCGCCTTGAAGCCCAATGAGCTGCTCACGGAGATCCAGCTGCCCGCCCCGCCCAAGGGCGCCGGGATGGCCTATGCGAGCTTCGAGCAGGCCGCGTCGCGCTATGCGCTGGCGGGGGCCGCCGCGCTGATCGCGGTCGCGAAGGGGATGATCGTGCGCGCCGAGCTCGCGTTCACCGGGCTCGCCGACACGCCGTATCTGGCGCCGGCGGCGGCGAAGCTCGTGGGGACGGCGGGCGACGAGCTGATTTCACAGGTCGCCGCGGCGGCCGTGGCGGGCGTCGAAGCGAACGACGACATCCACGCGGGGCCCGAGTACCGGACGCACCTCGCGACCGTGGCGGCGCGGCGCGCTCTCACCCAGGCGCTCGCGCGGGCCCGGTAGTGCGGCTCGAATTTTCCGGGGCGCCCGAGATCGCCGCACCGCCCGACGTCGTGTGGCGGCGGCTGCTCGACCACGAGTTCGTGGCGTCCGTGGCGCCGGGCGTCGAGTCGGTGCAGGCGATCGACGACCGCCATTTCAAGGTGGTGTCGGGGTTCGGCGTCGGTGCCGTGAAGCTCAGGTTCCAGCTCGACGTCGAATTGTCGGACGTGAACCCTCCCAAGAGCCTCAAGATGACGGCCCACGGCAAGGCTCCGGGCTCGGGGGTGGAGGTGAGCACCACCCTCGAAATCGAGCCCATCCCGCCCGACCGGTCCCGTCTCAAGTGGAGCGCCAGCTCCGAGGTCAGGGGGACCGTGGCGAGCGTGGGCGCGCGGCTCTTGAAGGGCACCGCCAAGAAGCTCACCGAGAGCTTCTGGGACAAGTTCGCGGAGCGCGTGGGGCAACGCTCCAAGTAGATTGCGGGTGATGGGCGCGCGTTCTATCGATTCCGTGCAGGCCGACTTCGCCCGGGAGCGCTACGTCGCCGACCGCGACCTCGCTACCGCGGTGTATCTCTCCTTGGCGCTCGACCGTCCCTTGCTCCTCGAAGGCGAGGCCGGCGTTGGGAAGACGGAAGTGGGTCGTACCCTCGCCGCCGTCTTGCACACCGAGCTGATCCGCCTGCAGTGCTACGAGGGGCTCGACGTCAACACCGCCGTGTACGAGTGGGACTATCCGCGCCAGATGCTCGAGATCCGGCTGCTCGAGGCGCGCGGCGAAGCGAAGCAGGCCGCCACGAAGGACATCTTTTCCGAGGAGTTCCTCATCCGGCGGCCGCTGCTGCGCGCGCTCGAGAACTCGCGCCCCCAGCCGCCGGTGCTGTTGATCGACGAAGTGGACCGGGCGGACGAGGAGTTCGAGGCGTATCTGCTCGAAGTGCTCGCCGACTTCGCGATCACCATCCCCGAGATCGGCACGATCAAGGCGGAGCGGCCCCCGCACGTGATCATCACCAGCAACCGCACGCGCGAGGTGCACGACGCGCTCAAGCGGCGCTGTCTGTATCACTGGATCGACTATCCCAGCCCCGAGCGCGAGCTCGCCATTCTCGAGCAGCGCCGGCCCGACTTGTCGAAAACCCTCGCCGCCGAGGTGGTGGCGTTCGTGCAGCGGCTGCGCGCGGCCGATCTCACGAAAGTCCCGGGGATCGCGGAAACGATCGACTGGGCGGCGGCGCTCGAAGCGCTCGGCGCGAAACAGCTTGACGTTGAGCAGGTGGAGCGGACCCTGGGGGCGCTGCTCAAATACCAGGAGGACGTGGCGGCGTTGAAGGGCGGGGGAGCGGCGCGGCTCGTCGACGAAGTGCGCGCGGGCGCGCGATGACCGCCCTGGCCGGCAACATCGTGCTGTTCGGCCGGATGCTCCGGCGCGCCGGGCTTTCGATCGATGCCGACCAAACCCGCCGCTTTGCCGACGTGGTGGCGTTGCTGGGCGTGGACCGCCGGGGCGATGTGAAGGCCGCGGGCCGGGCGGTGTTCGTGCGGCGGCGCGAGGAGCGCGCCGTGTACGATGCGGCGTTCGACCTGTTCTGGCGCCGCAGCACGACGCTCGGCGGCACCACGGACCGCCTGCCGCGGCTGCGGCAGCAGGAAGGGCCCCGCGCCGATGTGAGCCTCGGCCCCGACGCGCCGCCGGGGGTGGACGTGACCGACGTGGTGGACGACACGGCGCGGCGCGGCGCGAGCGTGCTGGAGCAGCTCCGCACCGCCGACTTCGCGGAGCTGACACCGGCGGAGGCGCGCGAAGCGGCTGCCATGCTCGCGGCGCTGCGGCCGCGCCTGCCGCTGCGGCCGTCGCGCCGCCCGCGCCTCGCCCGCAGGGGCAGACGGCTCGCCGCGCGCCTCATGCTCCGGACGTCGCTCGCGACGGGGGGCGAGCCCCTCGCGTGGCGCTTTTGGCAACGCGGTACCCGGCCACGCCCCATTGCCCTGGTGTGCGACATCTCGGGCTCGATGGAGCGGTATAGCCGCTTTCTCCTTCGGTTCGCGCACGCCCTGGCGCGCTCGGGGGCGCCGGTGGAGGTGTTCGTGTTCGGGACGCGCCTCACCCGCATCACGCGCGAGCTGCGGCTGCGCGATCCCGACCTGGCGCTGCAGCGCGTGGCGCGCAAGGTCGTGGACTGGAGCGGCGGGACCCGCATCGGCGCGAGCCTGCACGAGCTC
Source organism: Gemmatimonadota bacterium (assembly GCA_041482275.1). Classification (GTDB taxonomy): domain Bacteria; phylum Gemmatimonadota; class Gemmatimonadetes; order Gemmatimonadales; family GWC2-71-9; genus AG41. The sequence continues at coordinate 3,891 of JBGPDL010000107.1, forward strand.
AACCGCCGGTGGGTACGCCGCAGTATTCGGAGTAGTGCCGTCGTGATTCTGATGTCGGACGGCTGGGAGCGCGACGACCCGGCCCGGCTCGGCCGCGAGATGGCCACGCTCTCCCGCTCGTGCCACCGGCTCATCTGGCTCGACCCGCTCGCCGGCCGGCCGGGGTTCGAGCCGGCGACACAAGGGCTGGTGGCGGCGCTGCCCTATGTCGACGAGTTCATCGCGTGCGCGAACATCGCGTCGCTCGAGCATCTGGCGGAGAGGCTGCATGAAGCAGTGGCTTGAAACGCGCGAAGTCTTGGACTTCCTGACCGCTGCCGGTGCCGCGGGGAAGCGCGCGGCGCTCGCCACCGTGGTGCGGGTGCGCGGCTCGGCGTACCGCCACGAGGGCGCGAAGCTCGCGGTGGCGGTGGACGGCAGCACGGCGGGCAACGTGAGCGGCGGCTGTCTCGAGCGAGATGTGCGCGAGGTGGCGCTGCAGGTGGTGAAGAGCGACGCGCCCCAGCTCCGGAGTTACTGCTCGAGCGCCGACGAGATCGCGGCCTGGGATCTGGGAGTCGGATGCGAGGGGCAGGTGGATGTGTACGTGGAGCGGGCGGAGGTGCGGCCGCGGGAGCGGGAGCTGCTGGATGGCCGCGACGCGTTCGCCGTGTGTACCGCGCTGCGCGGGAGCGGAGAGAGGGGAGCGGGGAGCGGGTTGATCGTGACGGGCAATCGGGCCGAGGGCGACCTTGGGTCGAAAGACGTGAACGCCCGCGCCGCGGCCAAGGCGCGTGAGCTGCTCGCGACCGGCGCGTCCGGCGTCCACGAGCTCGCCGGCCGATCGGTCTTCTTCGATCTGCTGCTCCCGCCGCCGCAGCTGGTCGTGCTGGGCGCAGGGGACGACGCGCGGCCGCTGGTACGATTCGCGGCAGACGTGGGGTTCCGCGTGGTGGTCGTCGACCGGCGACCGGGCTATCTCACGCGGGATCGCTTTCCCACTGCTGCAACGCTCATCGATACCGGGGGCGATGGGCTGGGGGACGCGCTGCCGCTCGACGCCGAGTGTTACGCGGTGGTGATGAGCCACAACTTCGCGGACGATCAGGCGTACGTGCGGGCGCTCTTGACGACCCCCGTCGCCTACGTGGGGATGCTTGGCCCGCGCCAGCGTACCGAGCGCATTCTCCGGAACCTCGCGGCCGAGGGCTCCGTCGATGAGGCGCGGGTGTATGGCCCGGTGGGCCTGGACGTCGGCACTGACGGCGCCGAGCAAGTGGCCTTGGCGGTGATTGCCGAGATCCTCGCGGTACGTTCCGGGCGGCGCGCCAAGTCCTTGCGGGAGCGCCGGGCGCCGATTCATGCCCCGACCGACTGACCAGTTGAGAGTTGCGGGCGTGCTGCTCGCTGCGGGCGCGTCGCGCCGCATGGGCAGGAACAAGATGCTGCTCGAGCTCGAGGGTGAATCGCTCGTTAGACGGGCAGCCAAGCGCGCTCTCGCCGCAGGGCTATCGCCGGTGGTGGTCGTGATCGGTCATGAGGCGAATCGGGTGCGCGCCGAGCTGCAGGACCTGCCGGTCGAGTTCGCGGTCAATCCCGACTATACCGGTCCCACCAGCGGATCATTGCATCAAGGCTTGAACAAGCTCGGGGCGGAGGTGGACGCGGCGGTGGTGCTGCTCGGCGATATGGTGCGCGTCAGCGAGCAGACGCTCGCGATGCTGGTCGCGGCGGCGCGCGGCACCGAGGCACCGTTGGTCGTTTCGCGCTACGGCAACGTGACGGCGCCGCCGCTCTTGTTCAGACGCTCGTTGTTTGGCGAGCTGCTCGCCTGGACGGGAGAAGGCTGCGGCAAGGCTGTGGTACAGGCGCACAGCCGCGAAGCGATGTTCGTGGATCGGCCGGCCGCGCTGCTGGCCGACGTGGACACGCCGGAGGATTTCGAAGCGGTACAGAGCAGGTCGACTTGAGCGGCCGAGGCCGCCAGGTCGTTATGCCACCAGCCGGAGCCGGGTTTGCAGGTGGGCCTCAACCGGAGCGGTGATGATTCCCCGCATGAGCGCGTCCGCGAGCGCCGCTGTGGCGGTCGCCCGATCGGCGTCTAGGCCTCGCTCCCGGAGCTCTTGGATGATTCGAGCCAGCCGGCTGTCGTAGTCCCGCGACGGGAGCCTTCCCGCGTCGGTCTCTTGCTTTAGCTTGTCCAACTCCTGTACGAAGCGCTGCAGTGTGATCGGTGCCATGTGATGCTCTCCGTTCCCGCCTCTCAGCCCGCGGCCGCCAGGAGAGCGCTTGGTTGAGTCGCCCTCCTCCTGACAGCGCCGCCGGGCCGTCACGACCCCGCACTCCACCCCCGGATGGGGTTGGGTGATGAGACATTCGCGCGTAGCGATATGCGTGACGATGCGGTCCATGGTGCCTAGAAGGGGTGCTCCGTAAATGTGCGGCGCTAGAGCGCCGGCCCTTTGCTGATTCGACTCCTAACCCTATGTCACTTTACTAATATTGTCAAGTGATTTATCCGGAAATCCGCATAACTTGACAAAGTGAGTACATTACGCCATCTTTGCGACAGTTGAGAAAGCCGGACAAGTACCTGCAGTCGACTC
>JBGPDL010000108.1:0-6236 GCA_041482275.1 Gemmatimonadota bacterium
AGCTTGTACTGCTCGCGCGCCGAGGCCGAAAGCGCGAGCAGCGTGTTGCCGTGGTAGGAGGGGGCGAGCGCGATGATCCGGTGCTTGCCGGGTTTTCCGGCCTCGATCCAGTATTGCCGGGCGAGCTTCAAGGCGGCCTCGACGGCCTCCGAGCCGCTGGAGAGAAAGTAGAGCTTGTCGAGCCCGCCCGGCAGCGTTTCGGCGAGCTCGCGGGCGAGTTCCTCCACCGGGCCGTGCGTGAATGTGGCCGCCGAGACGTAGCCGAACTCGCGGGCCTGGCGCGCCAATGCGTCCGCGATCTCAGGGTTCGAGTGGCCGAGGTTCGCGACGTAGGCGCCCCCGACGGCGTCGAGGTATGGCTTACTCTGCTCGTCGTACAGCCAGCAGCCCTCACCGCGCACGATGCGCGGATAGCGGCGGCCGAGCTTGCGGTAGAAGACGTGGCTTTCGGGATACCGGTAGGTCGGCATCGGGGCAAGATACCGCGCGGGCCGCGGCTCGGCGAGCGGCCGTTGGCCGCGCGCGCACGCAAGCGTAATTTAGTCTGACCCTTCAAGACTCGGGATCCGCCCCATGCGAACGCAGGATTTCCAGTTCTACGCGACGATCGCGTTCACGGAGGGGTACCTCTTGGGCCAGGGTCGGTCGGCCACGCCGTGACCGACCTTTCCGCCTGGTGGCGGCGGCTCGCTCCACTCCCCGGCGGCAAGCGGCTGTTCAGCTGGCTGCTGGGGCGCTTCGTTCCCTACACCGGCAGTGTGCGGCCCCAGGTACTCGAGCTACGCCCCGGCTATGCTAGAGTCCGCATGGCCGACCGGCGCGCCGTGCGCAATCACCTGCACTCGATCCACGCGATCGCGCTCGCCAATCTCGCCGAGGTGACGAGCGGGTTGGCCGTCACGACCGGGTTGCCCGCGAGGGTGCGCGGCATCCCCACGACGCTGTCCATCGCCTTCCTCAAGAAAGCGCGCGGCACGCTCACCGCCGAGGCTCGCTGTGAGATCCCCGACACGAGTCGCGAGGCAGACCATGACTTCGAGTCGGTGATTTCCGACGCGGGCGGCGACGTCGTGGCCCGCGCCACGGTTCGCTGGCGCATCGGTCCGGTGCCCGGGCGGTGAGCGGCCTCGACACGCCGCTCACCCGCGACGCCGCCGTCCAGGTGCCGCTCATCGGCGGCGCGATGTTCCCCTGCTCCAATCCCGAGCTCGTCGCCGCCGTCTCGGAGGCCGGGGGTATCGGCATCGTACAACCCCTCTCGATGGTCTACGTACACGGCCACGACCTGCGCGAGGGGTTCCGCCTGATCAGACGCCTCACCGAGAAACCGATCGGGATGAACGTGCTGATCGAGCAGTCATCCCGGTTGTACCTCGATCGCATGAAGCGCTCGGTGGACGTCGCGCTCGAGGAGGGCGTCCGGTTCTTCATCACGTCGCTCGGCAAGCCGCGTTGGGTGGTGGACCGCATCGCCCAAGTCGGCGGTCTCGTCTACCACGACGTGACCGAGCGGAAGTGGGCACTGAAAGGGCTCGACTCCGGAGTTCGAGGCCTGGTCGCCGTCAACAATCGGGCGGGCGGGCATGCAGGGCCCAAGAGCGCCGAGCAGCTGGTGGACGAGCTGGGCGACCTCGGGGTCCCGCTGGTCTGCGCGGGGGGAATCGGTGACGCCGCCGGCTTCGTCACGGCCCTCCGCATGGGCTACGCCGGCGCGCAGCTCGGCACGCGCTTCATCGCCACCACCGAGTGCACCGCCCATCCCGACTACAAGCGCGCGATCGTCGCGGCCGACGCGGACGACATCGTGCTGACCGAGCGTGTCACCGGCGTGCCGCTCGCGGTGATCCGCACCGCCCACGTGGAGCGCGTGGGCACCAAAGCGGGGCCGATCGCCCGCTGGCTGCTGCGGCAACCCCGCACCAAGCACTTCATGCGCACCCTGTACGCGCTCAACTCAGCCTGGCGGCTGAAGCGCAGCCACTTCGCCGGCCCATCGTCGCGGGACTACTGGCAAGCGGGAAAGAGCGTGAGCGGGATCACGAGCATCGAGCCCGCGGGCGAGATCGTGCGCCGGTTCGCGGCGGCGGCGCGGGCGGCTAGTTCCGGTCCGGCACCAGGCGCCAGGTGATGTGTCCCGCGATCGAATCGAGCACCACGGCCGTCCGCGACTGCCCGTCTCCGATCGAGATCGAGCCGGTAGCGAGCAGCGTGTCGGTCATGCCGGCGTGGGAGATCACGACGCTCCAGTCGCCCGGCGCGCCGTCGAAGTGGCGGGTCACGGCCCGGAAATTGAGCGGCTGCGCGCTCACGAGCAGCCCGGAGCTATCGGGTTGCGTGCGATAGGCGTCGATCGCCGGCGCAGCCGCGGCGAAGCTGGCGATCCGCAGCCGGCTGTGCCCGGCGGCCGGCAGCGCCCCAGTGTCGGGCACGATCACCGGCTCGACCGTATGCGTGGCCCCCGCCGTCGAGTCGATCGCGAACACGCTGTAGCCCACGCTTTCCGTCGTCGTGAAATCGACAATCAGGCTGTGGCTCGTATCCGACGGCACGAGGACCAGCTCGTGCTGGCCCGGCGAGAGGAACGTGGTCCGACTCAGCTGGCCGAAAGCGAGCGTGCTCCCCCTTGCCCCGTCGACAAACACGGTGAGCGGCGGTCCGCCGCGAATCGTGTGGAGCACGCGGAGACTCGAGGCCTGGGGTAGCGGCGGAACGTTGCCGTTGTTGCAGCCGGCCAGCGTGACGGCCACGAGCAACCAGGCGCGCGCCTTCATGGCTGCCGGTCCACCACATACACGTTGCGCTGTGCCGTGGGCATGATCACGAGGTCGAGGATGTTGACGTGCTCCGGCAGGTTCACCACATAGGCGATCGCGTCCGCGACATCGTCCGCGCTGAGCGGCGTGAATCCCTGATACACCGTCTTGGCGCGGCCCCGGTCCCCATGGAAACGCACCTCCGAGAACTCCGTTTCCACCAACCCGGGGTCCACCGCCGATACTCGGATCGGCGTGCCGGCCACGTCGAGGTTCATCCCCTCGGTGAGCGCGCGCACGCCGAACTTGGTCGCGTTGTACACGTTGCCCATGGGATAGGTCATGTGCCCCGCGGTGCTGCCGAGGTTGATGATGTGTCCCTTCCGCCGCGCGATCATGTGGGGCAGAATGGCGCGGGTGACGTTCAGCAGCCCCTTCACGTTCGTGTCGATCATGCGGTCCCAATCGTCGGGGTCGCCGTCCTGGATCTTCGCCATCCCGCTCGCCAGCCCGGCGTTGTTCAGGAGCACGTCGGGTGCGTGCGCGGCCGCGACGAGCGCCTCCGCAGCTTGGCTCACCGCACTCCGGTCCCGCACGTCCACCTGCGCCAACCGCACGGTGACACCGTCCCGCGCGCGCAGCTCGCCGGCGAGACGCTCCAGCCGGTCGTGCCGCCGAGCCCACAGCACCAGGCTCGCGCCGTCGGCGGCGAACCGCCGGGCGCACGCGGCGCCGATCCCAGAGCTCGCGCCCGTGATGAGGATCAGCTTGCCTTTGATACGATTCATCCCACCCCCCACATCTGTACGCGACGTCTTTGCGTGACGTCTCTGCTCGACGTCTCCTGTCTTATCTCATGTTCCCCGTATGGCCAAGGGAGTATCTCCCCGGCTGCGGCCACACACACAGCCCGTGCGGCTCCCGCCCCACCGGGATACGGTGCGTGAGCCGCCCCGTCTCCGTGTCGAACACGTACACCTCGTCGTCGTAGCGGCCCGACACCCACAGCTCCCGGCCGTCCGCGCTCACGTTCCCCATGTCCGGGCTGCCGCCACCCGGAATCGGCCACGTCGCCACGATCCGCCGCTCCCGCGGGTCGAGCACCGTGATGGTCCCGGGCCCCCGCCGCCCGCCCGCGATGGTGTTCCAGCCCCGGTTCGTGATGTACATGAAGCGCCCGTCCCGGCTGGGGTAGATCCCGTGCGTCCCCTTCCCCGTCGCGATGAACCCGATCCGGCGGAACGATTCCGGGTCCACGAGGAACACCCCGTTGGCCCGCATGTCGGCGACGAAGAACACACGCCCGTCGGGCGCGGAGCGGATGTCCTGTGGCATCGCGGTGCTGTCCAGGCCGCCGGGGTCGAGGGTGAGGTAGCCTACGATCGCACGGGTTGCGAGATCCAGCTTCGCGAGCTGCCCCGAGAACTCGCACGTGGCGATCGCGAACCGCCCGTCGGCGGTGAACTCCATGTGGTCCACGCCTTTGCAACGGACCGGGACGGACTGGACCAGCGCCATGGTCTTCGGGTCGCGGAAGTCGAGACGCCGGCGCCGCTCGGCGACCACGATGGCGAAGCGGCCGTCCGGCGTGAAGTACAGGTTGTAGGGATCGGCCGCGGGAACGCTCGGTCCCTCGCGACCGGTTGTCGGGTCAATCGGCGTGAGGCTGTTGCCCAGATTGTTCGCCACCCACAGCGTCGTGAGGTCGTAGGACGGCACGACGTGTTGCGGCAATGCGCCCGAGGGGAAGGTGCGCAGCACGCGGTAAGCGTGCGGGTCGATCACGCTCACGGTCGCGTCGAGCGAGTTCGGCACGTACACGAGCGGCCGCGCCGCCGCAGCGGCGGGCGCCAGCCGCCCAGCAGCCGCCGCCGCGTACAAGTTGACGGCCTCCACCCGCGGCTCCGTCTCGGGGGCCGACACCCGGGCAGCCGCCCCGGGCCGGTGCTCACCCCGGCACGCCGCCGCGAGGGCGAGCGCGCACACGATGTCACGCCCCCTGGAACGTCTCACGCATGACCTCGAAGCGTTCGATCCGCGGCTCCGACCCCGCTCCCGCGGGGGTGAAGCCGAGCTTTTCGAGCAGGCGGATCGACCGCGCGAACTCGGGATGAGTCTCGGCGATCACGCGGTGCACGGCGTCATGCTGGAACGCCCAGCGCACCAGGGCCCGCGCCGCTTCCGTGCCGTATCCCCGTCCCTGAAACGCTTCCATGACCGAGTAGCCGATTTCGACCGTGTGGTCCTGCGGGCAGCCCTTGAACCCGCCGTTCCCGACGACGACCCGCCCCCGCCCCCGCCCCAGCCCGCGCTCCCCCGGCCCGGCCTGGTGCAGCACGACGTACCACAACGTCCAGCCGACGGCTTCGGGATGCTCGTCCAAGTACCGGGTAACCCACGTTAGCGAGTCGTCGTCGTTCAAGGGCGGCGGCCAGCCGTCCGGCAGGCGCGCCTGCAGCAGTCGCGCGAGGCGGGGCCGATCGCCCCGCTCGGCGTGCGCCAACTCCGCCGTGCCGGCGACGAGCTCGAGCCGCTCGGTGCTGAGTTTCAGGCGGGTCACGGGGGCGTAAGATACTCGCCTTCGCGCCGACGCGGAGCAGGTCACGGCCGCCGCCACGTGAGGAGGATCTTGCCCGCGTTGCGGTTCTCCCGCATCCGTTGGAACGCCTCCGCCGCGCGCTCGGCGGGGAACACCGAGTCCACCGTCACGCGCAGCGTGCCCGCGGCGAAGCCCGGTAGCATCTCATCCCGGAACCGAGCCACGAGGGCCGCCTTCTCAGGCCGGCCGCGGGACCGGAGCGTCGAGCCCACCAGCCGGGCGCGTTTTCGCATCAGGAGTGCGAGATCCAGGTCGACACTGGTGCCTGCCATCGTGGCGATCACCACGATCCGCCCCCCCGTCGCCAGCACCCGCAGGTCGCCCGCCAGGCTCGCGGCGCCCACCGGATCGAGCACCACGGTCACGACGTCGCGCCCCCAGCGGGCTTCGATCTCCGCCGCGACGTCGTGCCGCGACGTGTCGATCACCAGGTCCGCCCCAGTCCGTTCGAGAGCGGGAAGCTTGTCGGGGCTGCGCGTCGTGGCGGCGACCCGCGCCCCGCGCAGCTTCGCGACCTGGATGGCGGCGAGCCCCACGCCGGACGCGCCGGCGTGCACCAGCACCGTCGCGTCACGTGCCAGACCGCCTTCGACCACCAGGTTCACGAAGGCGGTGAGGAACGCCTCCGGAATACCGGCCGCGCTGATCAGGTCGAGGCCCGCCGGCGCCGGGAGGATCTGTCCCGCAGGGGCCGCGACGTATTCGGCATGCCCACCGCCCGCGAGCAGGGCGCACACCGGCTCGCCCGTGTCGTCACGCGTCCCTGAGACTTCGAGCCCCAGGATGTCGGACTCCCCGGGCGGCGGCGGGTAGCGCCCCGCGATTTGGGACAGATCGGCCCGGTTCACACCGGAGGCCGTCACGCGGATCAGCACCTCGTCGGG
>JBGPDL010000109.1:0-6036 GCA_041482275.1 Gemmatimonadota bacterium
CGTATAGGGTCCGCCGACGTCCGTATTCTCGAACGAGTAGCGTCCGTCCTCACGGGTTCGCGCCGCGTAGCGCTGTCCCGTCGAGCCGTTCACCAGCGTGAGGGCGGCGCTCGGCACGGGAGCGCCCGCTTCATCCGTCACCCGCCCCGCCACCGCGGCCGAGGAGACTCCCTGCGCCGTCGCGGCGCGGGCGGGGAGCAACAGCGCGACCGTGGCGAGCACGCCACACGACCACACAAAGCGTTTCATTAGATGGCTCTCCGCGATGCCGGGGGAACGTATTAGGGCGCGTCAAACATGGAGGCCCCCGGAGAGGTCGTCAATCCGCGCCAACGTCACATTTGCGTCACATCCGAACGCGACCGGACCAGCCCGTAGTAGACCGGCACGCCGAGCAGGATACCGCCGAACGCGAGCCCGGTCCCGCCGGGATGCTCGCGCAGGGCATTCCCGAGAATGACGAACGTCGCCACCACGAACAACAGCGGGACCACCGGATAACCCCACACCCGCACCGGGCGCGGCCGCTCCGGCTGCCGCCGCCGCAACACGAACACCGCCGCGGCCGCGAGCGCGTAGAACGGGAAGATCGCGACCACGAACTGATCGGCCAGCTGCTCGTAGTTGAGGAACAGCACCCACACGACGCCCAATAAACCGGTCACCACGATCGACACCGACGGCGTCTTGAAGCGCGGATGTACCCGCGCCACGGCCTTGAAGAGCAGGCCGTCGTCGGCCATGGCGAAGAAGATGCGCGGCGAGGTCAGAATCGATCCCAGCAGCGTGCTGAACGTGGCGATCATCACCACGACCGCCACGAGCCCGACCCCCGCCTGCCCGACGATCAGCTGCGCCGCGTCCGCCGCCACCAGCGGAGAGCGCGCCATCTGGCCGATCGGGATGAGGTAGAGGTATGCGGCGTTGACGAGCAGGTAGATGGCGATCACCGCCGTCGTCCCGAGAATCAGCGCGCGCGGGAGATTGCGCTCCGGGTCCTGCACTTCACCCCCCACGAAAGACAGGTCGCCCCAGCCGTCGTACGCCCACAGCACCGACACGAGCGCGAGACCGAACAAGCCCGGAGTGGACGTTCCGGCGGGCTGGGTGAAGTGATTGAAATCCCCCTGGCCCACCAAGAACGCCAGGGCCACGAGCAGCGCCAGCGCGCCATACTTCGTCGCGGTCGTCATGTTCAGGATGAGTGAGCTCCAGCGCACGCCGATGTAGTTCAGGGTCGCCGTCACGACGATCGCGCCCGCCGCCACGTAATGGACGTAGGTGGCGTTGGGCTCGATCTTCGGGTCCAGGCCGAGCGAGCGCAGCAAGTACTCGGCGAACGGCGTCGCGATGGCGCCCAACGCCGACGCGCGGATCAAGAGCAGCTCCGTCCATCCGAACAGAAACGCCGGCAGCCGGCCGAAGCCTTCCCGGATGTACACGTACACGCCGCCGGAGCGCGGGAACAGCGCGGCGAGCTCCGCATACGTGAGCGCCCCGCACAGCGCGAGCAAGCCCCCGAGGATCCACACACCGAACATCGGCACCGGCGCGGGGACGCGCTCGGCGATGATCGCGGGTGTCCGGAAGATGCCGCCGCCGATGGTCGAGCCGACGAGCACCGCCACCGCGCTCCACAGGCCGAGCCGGCGCGGCAGCCGGTCGCCCCAGCGATCGGTTGGTGGGGAGGCAGACATGAGCGGCCGGAATATACATTTCCGCACCTATGACGCGACGCTACGCGCAGCTTGCCTGGACGGCGGCGACGTTCACCTACCTGCTCATCATCCTCGGCGCCATCGTCCGGATCACCGGGTCCGGGCTGGGTTGCGGCGAGCACTGGCCGCTGTGCAACGGCAGACTGTTCCCGCCGCTCGACGTCCCGACGCTGATCGAGTACGGGCACCGGCTGGTCGCGGCCGCGGTGAGTGTGCTGGTGGCGGCGCTCGCGGCGTGCGCATGGTGGCGGAGGCGGGGAGCGGAGAGCCCTAAGGGACTCCCTGACGGTCGCGGGGAGCGGTTCCCTCCCGACAGAACGGCCTACGTCGCCGTCGGCCTGCTCATCCTTCAAATTCTGCTCGGCGCGGTGACGGTGAAGCTGAGCCTGCCGCCGTGGACGGTGATCCTGCATCTCGGCACGGCAATGCTGTTGCTCGCGACGCTGATCGTTGCCGCGCGGGGGGCCACGATAACCCCGCCCTCAGGGGCGGGGCTGGCGGCGCTCGCGCTCGGGTTTGTCACCGTCCTGTTCGGTGCGCTCACCGCCAACCTGGGCGCCGCGAGCGCGTGCCTCGGCTTCCCGCTCTGCAACGGACAGGTCATGCCGGCGGGGAACTACCTGCAGCACGTGCAGTGGACCCATCGCTTGCTCGCGTACACGCTGTTCGGATACGTGATCTGGTGGGCCCTACGCACAAAACGGCGTGGTGCGTGGTACGTGGTCACTCTCGTCACGCTGCAAGTCGCGGTCGCCGGGGCGATGGTGCTGCTCGCGTTGCCGCAACCGCTCCAGGCCGCTCACGTCGCGGTGGGCGCGGCGGTGTGGGCGGGGCTGGTGCTCGCGGCGCTCTGAGCTCCCGCGAGGTCAGAGCAGGAACAGCTCGTCCTGCGGGCTGCGGGGAGTCACCTCGGGGCCGGTGGTATCGATGTACACGTTGATTTCGCTGCGCATCCCGAAGCGGTTCGGCAGATAGACGCCCGGTTCCACCGAAAAGCCCACGCCGGGAACGAGGGCGCGCGCGTCCTCGGTCTCGAAGTTGTCGATGTGCGGCCCCGAGCCGTGCAGGTCGCGGTCGATCGAGTGGCCGGTGCGGTGCACGAAATACTCGGCGAGCCCGGCGTCGCGAATCACGGCACGCGCCGCGTCGTCCACCTGGGCTCCGGTCACCGGCGCGTTCGGCCGCCAGCGCTCGCGCAGGAAGCGCACCGCCGCATCCCGCGCCCCCGTTACCGCCTGCCACACCCGCCGCACCTCCGCGTCGGGCGAGCGCCCGGCGAATCCCATCCAGGTCTGATCGGCGAACACCGAGCCCCGGCCCGGTCCCGCCCACAGGTCGAGCAGCGCCACGTCGCCGGCCTCGAGGCGCCGGTCCGCCCCCGGGTGCGGCTCGTAGTGCGGCATGGCGGTGGTCGGTCCGAAGGCGACGATGGGCCCCTCGTTGGTCCAGAGCTGGGCTCGCTCGATCGCCTCCCGCACCCGCTGGACGACCGTCGTCTCCCGCACTTCGCCGCCGCGCGCCGCTTCAGCGCCCGCCCAGGTCAGGGCGTCACGCGCGATGGCGGCCAGCCCTTCGGCCGCCCGGCGGTGACCCGCGAGCTCGACCGCTGACCAGGAGGCGGCGAAGCGGGAGACAAGCGGCGCCGACGAAACGAGCCGCGCCCCGAACGACTCGAGCAGCTGCACCACGCCGTGCGGGACGCGATCGAGGTACGGTACCTGGTCGAGCGGCGACGTCTCGATCGCGAGCGTGCGACCGCGGACCAGCGTCTCGAGCTGCTTGTGCAGCTCGCGCCAGGCGCCGTAGGGCCGGACCTCGCCCGGAAAATCGGCCAAGGGCTGCAACTCGATGCGGTGCGCGACCGCGACCGGCGGCCCCGAGCGGGGCAGCAACACGAACAGCCGGCGCGTCCCCATCCCCGTGTCGCCGAGGATGCGGCCGGCGATCGGGTTCACCTTGCGGAAGTCGTACAGCAGCCAGCCGTCGGCGCCGAGCGCGGCGAGCGCCTCCCCGAGCGCGGGAAAGTCGAACCCGTCGAGCAGCGGCATCAGCGGTGCCGGGGATCGGAGGGAGCGGCCCGCCACTCACACTGCGCGCCGCCCGTAGCCCGGCACGACACGTGGAGCATGGCACCCTCGAACCCGACGAGCAGTCTGAGCAGCTCGGTGAAGGCGGCGCCGTACAGGCCGCAGGCAGCGCCGTCCGGCGTGGCGTGCAGGGCGAGCGTATCGGCGACGCGGGCGACCGGGATGTGGCTCTCGGGCCGCAGCTCCCCGGCGAACACCGCGCGGGCCGCACGGCGAGCAGCCAGGTATCCGAACGCCCGCGGGGCGACGCGTGCCGCGAGCCGGGTCACGAAGAACAGGCGCCGCACGGCCCGTCGGGCTCCGCGCCGGCCCGCGTCGGCGAACACCAGGTCGGCGTCTGGCCGCCGCCCCACCAGGCGCAGCAGCGCTTCGACGTGCGCGCGGTCGGCCGGCGCATCGCGGCGGACCATGCCCTCGTATTCGCGCAGCTGCATCGCGACGGTCGGCGATAGGCCGAGCCGCTTGGACAGCAGCTCTTCGGCGAATTCCGAGAGGCCGTCCTCGACCGGCGTGTCGAGGTTCTTGACCGCCTCGAGGACGGCCAGCGGCACGATGCTGTGGACCACGGCGGGCCAAACCTAGCACATCCGGGCCCCATTGCGGAACCCGGCCGGGCGGGGAGAGGTTACGGCACGTCATGACCCCGCCCATTCCTCCGACCCCTGCACCGAGCCCAGCCGCAGAAGCCGAGAAGCGGGCGAGCTTCGAGCGCGAGGCGCTGGTGCACCTCGACAGCCTGTACCGGGTCGCCGTGCGCCTCACCGGTAACGCCGCCGAAGCCGACGACCTGGTGCAGGAGACGATGCTCAAAGCCTATCGAGCCTGGCACCAGTTCCAGCAGGGCACCAACGCCAAGGGCTGGCTGCTCACCATTCTGCGCCACGCCTTCATCAATGAATACCGGCGGCGCACGCGCCATCCCGAGACGGTCGACATCGACGCCATCGAGCCGTTCTCGGTGTTCGAAGAGGTCCAGGACGACGACCCGCAGGGCACGTTCTTCGACCGCATCGTGGACGATGAAGTGCTTCGGGCTATCGACCAGCTGCCGGAACAATTCCGGGAGACCGTGGTGTTGAGCGACGTGGAGGGGCTGTCCTATGAGGAGATCGCCCGCATCCAGGAAGTGCCGGTCGGCACGGTGAAGTCCCGCCTGTTCCGCGCCCGGCGCCAGCTCCAGCAGAAGCTGTACGATTACGCCGTCGGGATGGGGTACATCAAGGGAAGCCCGAAATGAACTGCCGGGAGTGCAAGGAGCACCTCTACGAGTACCTCGACCGCGAGCTCACGCCCGCGGTGGAGCAGGACATCCGCCAGCACCTGGAAGAGTGTCCCCCCTGCGGCGAGCATTTCGACTTCGAAAAGCTGTTTCTGGATTTCCTCAAGGCCCGGTGCCGCGCCCAGGGTGCGTCCCCCGACCTGAAGCGTCGCATCTTCAACGAGTTGTTCGGCGCGTGAAGTGGCTCACCGCGGGCGGGCTGGTGGCCGCCTGCGCGGTGGGAGCCAGCGTGACGTGGGGTCTCGGCTGGCCCGGTCTGGCAGTGCTCGCGGTTTTCTTTGTTTCGGGTAGTCTCCTCACTCAGCTCAGCGAACGCCGGGGTCCGCGCCGCAGCGTCCAGCAGGTGGTGGCGAACGGCGGCGTCGCCGCGGCCGCCGCCCTGCTCGGCGCGTGGGCCGCGGCCGCAGGCGCCATCGCGGCGGCCACCGCCGACACCTGGGCCACCGAGATCGGTGCCTTCTCGCCGTTTCCACCCCGCCTCATCACCTCCGGCCAGCGCGTGACCCGCGGCACCTCGGGGGGTATCACCGTCCTCGGCACCCTGGGCGGCATCGCGGGGGCCGCGCTCATCGCCGGGCTCGCCCGCGGGCTTGCACCCCGGACGGTGGCCCCCTCGTTCGGGCTCGTGGCCTCCGCCGGCATGGCGGGAATGCTCGCGGACTCGGTCCTGGGCGCGACACTGCAAGGCAAGTACGAGTGCCCAGGGTGCGCCGCGCGATTCGAGCGCGGCAATACCGTGTGCCACGAGCCAGTACGGCTCACGAGAGGCTGGCGATGGCTCGACAACGACGCGGTGAACCTCGCGGCCACGCTGGTGGGCACCGCCGTGGGCGCACTCGGGCCGTTCCTGGCGCCGCGCTAGTCGCGACGATCACGTGACAGATCGCTGGGACGCGGTGGTGGTTGGAGCGGGTCCGGCGGGTGCGACCACCGCGCTGCTGCTCGCCCGAAC
>JBGPDL010000110.1:0-6017 GCA_041482275.1 Gemmatimonadota bacterium
CAACCGCGTTGAGGGCCTCGGGCCAGGGCTGGCTGGCTCCCATGGCCAGCATGGCCTGCAGCTTGTCCCCTGCGGCCTTGCTCCCGAAGATCGAGCATTCGTGGAGCGGGCCCTTGTAGCCCGAGGCGTCGCAGAGAGCCTTGTGGAACTGGTACTGGAGCACCCGGGCCAGGAAGTACCGCATGTAGGGGACGTTGGCCGGCACGTGGTACTTGGCGCCGGGATCGAAGTCCTCCTCGGTGCGGGCCACGGGGGGCGCGACGCCCTGGTACTTCTTGCGGAGCTCCCACCATGCCTCGTTGTACTTGGCCGGGGGAACCTTTCCGGAGAAGACCTCCCAGCGCCACTCATCGATGAGCTTGCCGAAGGGCAGGAAGGCCACGCCTTCCAGGGCTCGGCGCATCTGGAAGTTGAGCAGGCCCTTGTCGTCCCTGGGCAGCTTGCTGATGAGCCCGATCTTCTGCAGGTAGGCCGGGGTCATGGAGAGGATCATCGTGTCGCCGATGGCCTCGTGGAACCCGTCGTTGGCCCCTGCCTGGAACAGCACCGGCAGCTTGTCGTACTGCATGAAGTAGTAGTCGTGGCCCAGCTCGTGGTGGATCGTCCGGAACTCATCCGCGTTCGGCTCGATGCACATCTTGATGCGCAGGTCCGTGGGGTCGTCGATGTACCAGGCGCTGGCGTGGCACACCACGTCCCGGTCCCTGGGCCGCACGAACAGCGAACGCTCCCAGAACGTCGCCGGCAGCGAATCGAATCCCAGGGACACGTAGAACCGCTCTCCCGTGCGCACCATGTCGAGCGGGGCCACGTTCCGCGCCTTGAGGATCGCCGTCAGATCGACGCCGGAGCCTCCCCCGGTCCCCACCGGCACGGCGAGGTCAGCGATGTTGCTCCAGTCCTGGCCCCACATGTTGCCGAGCAGGTGCACCGGGAGCATGCCGTTGGGGGCGACGAGCTTCGCGCCGTAGCGCGCCATGAGGCGGCGGCGCACGTACGCGTGCAGCTGGACGTACAGCGGCCGGACTTCCCGCCACAGCTTGTCGACCACCGCGACGAACGAGTCGGGCGGCATGTCGTAGCCGGCGCGCCACATCGCCCCGGTGTCGGCCTGCGCGTCGGCGGCGAGCAGCTCGGTGTCGTGCGTGATGAAGTTCTCGCCGATCCACCCGGCGCGGTTCAGCGCGACGCTCCGGACAGCGAGCTCGCGCTCGGCGGCGTCGAGCAGGCGGTGCGCAGCGGATACGGTGGCGGTGTCGGCGGCGCTGCCCTGCGCGAGGGCGGTGCGCGTCCCCCCGGCTAGGAGCAGGGCCACGCTCGCGATCGTCAGCGTGCGGGATCGCGTCATGTCACACCATCGGCTGGCGGTGCGCCGCCGCGTACCGCCCGGTCACGAAGTGCTCGAGCTGGCGCTCGATGTCGGTGAGCAGCGCCGAGGCGCCCAGCCGGAACAGGTCCGAGCGCAGCCAGCGCTCGCCCAGCTCTTCCTTCATGAGGATGAGCCACTCGAGCGCCTGCTTGGCCTTGCGGATGCCGCCTGCGGGCTTGAACCCGACCGCGTGGCCGGTGCGCTCGTGATAATCCCGGATCTGCCGGGTCATCACCACGCCCACCGGCAGCGTCGCGTTCACCGCTTCCTTCCCGGTGGACGTCTTGATGAAATCGGCGCCCGCCATCATGGCCACCTGACTGGCGCGCGCCACGGTGCCGAGCGTTGCCAGGTCGCCGGTGCCGAGGATCACCTTCATGTGCGCGCTGCCGCACGCTTCCCGGAAGGCCCGAATCTCCTCGTACAGCGCTTCCCATTCCCCGGCGAGCGCACGCGCGCGGGTGATCACCACGTCGATCTCTTGGGCGCCCGCGGCGACCGACGCCTTGATCTCCTCGAGCCGCTGGGGCAGGGGATTGAGCCCCGCCGGGAATCCGGTGGACACGGCGGCGACGGGGATCCCCGAGCCCTGCAAAGCCTCGACCGCGATCGACACGAACGCGTGGTACACGCACACCGCGCCCGCGGTGATGCCGAGCTTGGTCGCGCCGAGCGCCTCGAGCAGATCGAGACGGACGGGGTGCCGCGCCTTGGCGCAGAGCCGCAGCACGTTGGTGGGCGTGTCGTCGCCCTGGAGCGTGGTGAGGTCCATGCAGGTGATCGCCCGCAGCAGCCACGCGGCCTGCCATTCCTTCTTGACGGTGCGCCGGGTGGGGATTGTGGCGGCGCGGCGCTCCACGGCGCTGCGGTTCACGCGCAGGGCGCGCACCAGGTCGAGATCGAGGGGGATGCCGGGATTGCGCTCAGCAGGGGGCTCGGTGAACACCCGGAGCGCGCGCTCGGGTGAGACCGCCGGCGCGACGTATCGCAGCTTGGTCTCCATCCGGCTTCAATCTAAGGCGTCAGGGCGCGTGCGATATACGGCGGGAGAAGCGCGAGATTGCTAAATTATCGGGCGTTGCGTGGTCCACAGTCGCGCCCGTAGCTCAAGTGGATAGAGCAGCAGCCTTCTAAGCACGACCGGCCGACGCCCACCATCCTAAACCTTCCAACCCACGGCCTATAGCCCCCGCTCCGGGCAGCGTCAGGCAGCTCCGACGTCTAGCCGGGCGACGGCCCAGCCCCGAGATTTGGCTCCAGCTGCACGCGTCGCCCGTCTCCGAACCTGGCCGTTGGGAGAAACGCCATGAAGTCATCCCTGCTGCTCACCCTCGGCTTCTGCGTGGGCGCCGCCGGCACGGCCGCGACCCAAACGAAGCGTATCGAGCTCTCCGACTTCCAGAAAATCGTCAACATCTCCGACCCGCAGATCGCGCCGGACCAGAAGGCGATCGTGTGTGTGGTATCGCGCGTCAACTGGAGCGAGGACCGCCGCGAGCGCGAGCTCGTGCTCATCGACGTCGCAAGCGGCACGCAGCGGCCCGTTACCTACGACCGCAAGAACGCCGGCTCGCCCCGCTGGTCGCCGAGTGGGGACCGCCTCGCGTTCATCGCCACCGCAGGCTCCGGCGAGAAGGCCGTTCCGCAGGTGTTCGTACTCGACACGCATGGAGGCGAGGCGCGCAAGATCACCGACGCGCCGAGCGGCGTGCAGCAGTTCGCGTGGAAGCCCGATGGGACGGAGATCGCCTACGTGACGGCGGACGAGCCGGAAAAGAAAAAGGACGCGGACAGCCACAACGACGCTTTCGAAGTTGGCAACGACGGGTTCCTCACCAGCGCCGCCCCGATGCCGTTCCACATCTGGCTCGTCCCGGCCGCAGGTGGCACGCCGCGGCGTCTCACATCGGGCACTTGGAGCCTGGGGACGACCGATCCGGGCGACGCGTCTAACCCGCCCATCTCGTGGGCCCCGGATGGCAAGGCGATCGCGTTCACGCGCCAGCCGAGCCCGCACTTCGGCGACGCGGACTCGTCGCTCGTCATGGTGCTGGACGTCGCGAGCGGCGCCACCCGGCAGCTCACGGCCCACAAGGGTTTCGAGGCCTACGGCACCTATGCGCCGGACGGCTCGCGCATCGCGTACTGGTACCTGCGCGACGGCGACCCGAACAACGAGAACGAGATCTACGTGACCACCGCCTCGGGCGGCGACGGCGTGGACCTCACCCGCCCGCTCGACCGCAGCGTGCTCCGGGCGGTGTGGATGCCGGACGGCCGCTCCCTGCTTCTGGGCGGGCACGACGGCACGCGCACCGCCCTGTGGCTCCAGCCGCTCGACGGCCCGGCGAAGCGCATCGACCTGGGCGACCTCAACCCGACCTGGTCCTACTCGGTCGACGCCACGGTGGGCAAAGACGGCGCCATCGCGTTCACCGGCACCGCGCCGGGGCGGTCGACCGAGCTCTACTACCTCGCCTCCGCCGCTTCGCCTCCGAAACGCCTCACCGATCTCAACGCCGAGGTCGCTTCGCGCCAGCTCGGCGCGGTCGAACGATTCGAATGGCAGGGCCCGAACGGGTTCCGCGAAGACGGCGTCCTCACCTATCCCCCCGGGTTCACGAAGGGCCGGCGGTACCCGCTCGTGCTCATCATTCACGGCGGCCCGCAAGCGGCAAGTGTCGGGTCGTTCGGTTTCCTGTCGCAGCTCGTCGCGGCCTCCGACTACCTCGTCTTCCAACCCAACTATCGCGGCAGCGACAACCTCGGCAACGCCTACGAGCGCGCCATCTTCAACGACGCGGGCGACGGGCCCGGGCGGGACGTGATGGCGGGGATCGCAGCGCTCGAGAAGCTCGGGATCGTAGACACGGCGCGCATCGCGGTCTCAGGGGTGTCCTATGGCGGCTACATGACCGCTTGGCTCATCGGCCACTCCCCGATGTGGAAGGCGGCGGTCGCCGTGGACGCGGTGACGAACAAGCTCGACCAGTACAACCTGGCCGACTTCAACGCCCTTGAGCGCTACAGCTTCGGCGGCTCCCCGTACCGCGGGAGCAACATGCGGGCGTACGTCGATCAGTCGCCGATCACCTACGCCGCGGCGATGAAGACGCCGACCCTGATCCTTTCGACCACGGGAGATGTGCGTGTCCCTGTCACGCAGTCCTACGAGTTGTATCACGCGCTCAAGGACAACGGCGTGCCGGTCAAGTTCGTCGTCTACCCCGTGCCCGGTCATTTCCCGGCGGATCCCGTGCGGCAGTCCGACGCCTACCGGCGCTGGGTCGAGTGGCTTGATCAGTACATGAAAGGGCCGGTGTCGAGCCGGTAGCGATCGCCGTGCGTCCGGCGCTCCCGACGAGGAGATGTCACGAGGTAACGCCCTGTCGCTCCCGCGCAAGTGGCGTCAAATCCCACACGACGGGGATAGACCAGCAACCTTCGCCCGTTAAGTTGTTCGGCAGTAACGTCGCGCCCGTAGCTCAGGTGGATAGAGCAGCAGCCTTCTAAGCTGTTGGTCGGAGGTTCGAGTCCTCCCGGGCGCATCTCCTCTCGCGCACGCTAGCGCGCGCGTTCGATGCGCTGCAGCGCGAACCGTAGCCGGAACATCGCGGCGTCGAGGTCGCGCAGGCTCGCTTCGTCGAGCGTGCCCGATTCGGCGACGTTGGTGAGGAGCTGCAGGGCGTTGTGGATGTGGTCGCCCGGCGCGTCGGCGCCGCGGCGCTCGGCGTCCCCGCGCCGCTCCGCTCCGGCACGCCGCTCTTCCACCACGACCCGGACGATGCGGCGGCGGTCCGCGAGGGTGCGGCGGTCCGGGACGAGTCGGCGGTCGGCCGGCGTGAAGTCCATGCGTGGCAATGTGGCACCCATGCTGGAGTTCAGCTAGCAGTCCATTCGGGTAGGCGCCGTGGGGGCCTCCGGGGCGGAGTGGCGCCGGGGCCGTATCTTCAATATTGAGACCCCCTTGACTCAGGTCTGGAGGCCCGGTTAGCATTGGTGTCTGCGCCGCAAGTTTTTGGGCGCGGCTCTTTGAGAACTGATGGTCGAGCGTGTGGAGTGCGGACCCGTTTGAACGGCGCGCGGTCAGATGCGCGTCGCGAGGGTTTGACTCTGACGTGAATACGGACGACATACGAAACGCAGTCGTTCGGATGAGCTGTTCGGATTCTTCAATTTATTGGAGAGTTTGATCCTGGCTCAGGACGAACGCTGGCGGCGTGCCTAACACATGCAAGTCGTACGGGACCGGGGGCAACTCCGGTTCAGTGGCAGATGGGTGCGTAACACGTGAGGAACTTGTCCGTCGGCGGGGGATAGCCGGCCCAACGGCCGGGTAATACCGCATACGCTCGTTCGGGGGCATCCCTGGGCGAGGAAAGCAGCCGCAAGGTTGCGCCGGTGGAGAGCCTCGCGGCCTATCAGCTTGTTGGCGGGGTAATGGCCCACCAAGGCGACGACGGGTAGCTGGTCTGAGAGGATGGCCAGCCACATTGGGACTGAGACACGGCCCAGACTCCTACGGGAGGCAGCAGTGGGGAATATTGCGCAATGGCCGCAAGGCTGACGCAGCGACGCCGCGTGTGGGATGACGGCCTTCGGGTTGTAAACCACTGTCGGGAGGGACGAATACAGGGCGTCGAATAGG
>JBGPDL010000111.1:0-5890 GCA_041482275.1 Gemmatimonadota bacterium
CGCTCCGCCTCGGCCACTCGCTGCAGCGCGATCGCATACGCCGCCGTCCGGAACGTGACCCCCTTCTGCTTCGCCAGGTCGCGCACGCCGGCGTAGGCTTTCGTGATCGTCGCGTGCAGCTCGCGGTTCACCTGCTCGTGCGTCCAGCGGTACTGCTGGAGATTCTGAGCCCACTCGTAGTAGCTCACCGTGACGCCGCCCGCGTTCGCGAGGAAATCGGGGATCACGGGGATCCCCCGCTCCTCGAGAATCAGATCCGCGGTTGGCGTGGTGGGCTCGTTGGCGCCCTCCACGACCACCTTGCAGTCGATCGTGCGGGCGTTCGCCTCCTTGGTGATGGCGCCGCCCAGCGCGGCGGGCACCAGCCAGTCGCAGGGGATGGACCAGAGCCGTTCGTTGTCGATCGGTGCGCCGTCCTTCCATTCGGAAACGCGCTTGCCGGCCGCCGCGTGCGCCAGCAGACCGGGAATGTCGAGCCCCCGCTCGTTCACAATGCCGCCCGAGACGTCCGCGATGGCGATGACCTTCGCGCCGGCTTCGGTGTGCAACAGGCGTGCGAGGTGACCGCCCACGTTGCCGAACCCTTGGATCACCACTCGGCTGCCCTTGAGGGGGATCCCGAAGTCGCGCGCGTACTCCATCATCACGTACATGACGCCCCGGCCCGTCGCCTCTTCGCGTCCCAGCGAGCCGCCCAGCGAGATCGGCTTGCCGGTCACCGCCGCGGGCGTATAGCCGTGGCGGCTCGAGTACTCGTCGAGGATCCAGGCCATGACTTGCGCGTTGGTGGCGACGTCGGGTGCCGGGATGTCGCGGTAGGGGCCGAGCACGATGGAAATCCGCTGCGTGAAGCGGCGTGTGAGCCGCTCCAGCTCGAGTTTGGAGAGTCGCTTGGGGTCCACCGCGACACCGCCCTTCGCGCCGCCGAACGGGATGTCCATCAGCGCCGTCTTCCACGTCATGATGGTCGCGAGGCCCAGGACCTCGTCGTGGTCGGCATCGGGGTGGTAACGGATACCGCCCTTGCACGGTCCCCGCGCCCCGTTGTGCTGGATGCGGTAACCCGTGAACACCTCGATCCGGCCGTCGTCCATGCGCACCGGGACTTCCACCTGCACCTCGCGGAACGGGCGCATCAGGATGCGCCGCATGTAGTCCTCCAGATTGATCAAATTGGCGGCGCGCTCGAACTGGCTGTCGACGATCGATTTCCCCGTCATCGTGCGCGCGGGTCGGCCGGTGGCGGTCAACGGACCTTCGTCAGAGTCAGGTGGTCGTGAGGCGGCGGCCGGCCAGCCGGCCGGCCGGGTGTTGGGCTTCGGACAGGGCGTGGGCGACGTTGACCTGGCGCGGTTGGCGGCCCGCCGCGTCGGCCAGCACGCCGATCACGTCGGCTCCCGCGTCCGCGGGCTCCGGGACGTGCTCGAGCACGAACACGAGACCCGTCGCGTGCTCGGCCACGGCGGCGGTGACCGTGGACCAGCCCGCGTCCGCCGGTTGGGGGCGCTGCGCCACCACCAGCGGACAGGTGGCGGGGTCGAATCCCGTCCGCGGGACGAGCGGCGCATCCAGCGCCTCCGCGATGGTGCGCCACACGGGAAGGGCGGGGCCCAGCGTGACGATCTGGCCGAACTGCCAGCCCGAGTCCCGTGCCAGGTCGAGGAAGGCGGCCGTCAGGGTCGCGTCGTCCGGAGCCTCGGTCGCCTCGCCCGACGCGAGAACCACCGTGCCGGTCTCGGCGAACCAGCGCTCGGCAGGGGTGAGCTCGTCGGGGCGACGTGGGGCGTAGAACGCGTAGCGTTGGGTGGCCGCGATCTCCCGCTCCGCCGCCGCCCGCTGCTCGGCGTGCTCGGCCGCCTGGGCGGCCCCCTCGTAGGCGACCTCCGCGGCCTGGTAGCGGCCCGCGTCCCGGAGGATCCTCCCCCGCAGCCCCAGCGTCTCCGTGTGGGGCTCGAGCCCAAACGCCCGGTCGAGGGCGAGCAGGGCGCGGTTCTTGTCCCCCAACCGGAAGGCGGCGTAGCCGAGCTCGTGCCACACGAGCGCCAGATCCGGATCGAAGTCGAGCGCCCGCTCCAGGGTCCCGAGCGCCTCCCGGTACCGCTCCAGCTCGATCAGGGCCGCGCCCTTGAGCGCCAGCGAGAACGCCGAATCGCCGAATTGGGCCCGGGCTCCCTCGGCCAGCTGCAGCGCGTCATCGCGCCGCCCCTGGCTGCGGAGTAGCTCGAAGCACTCCGCCCAGCCGGGCTTCAGGTCGGGTTGCTCGGCGAGCAGGTTGCGGTAGGCCTTTTCGGCGTCGGCGATCCGTCCTTCGCGGGCGAGATACCGGGCACGGGCCATCACACGCTCGCTGGGCGCGTCCGGGAACAGCTCGTACGACGCGGTCGTCCGCATGGCGCGAATATACCCGCTCTCCGGTCGCTGGCTAGCGGCGCGGCGTCCGTCTAGATTCCTCGCGCCATGGACACTCTGGACGCGATGGACACCGGCCGTCTGGTGCGCGAGCTCACCGACTTTCTGCGCATTCCTTCCGTGTCGACCAGTGCCGCCCACAACGCCGACTGCCGCGCCGCAGCGGAGTGGGTCGCGGGCGAGCTGCGCCGGCTGGGATGTCGCGAGGTGCAGTTCCTCGCGAGCGGCACGCATCCGGTCGTGTGGGGCGTCGGGCCCGAGGTGCCCGGCGCGCCCACGCTGCTCGTCTACGGGCACTACGACGTCCAACCGCCCGACCCGCTCGACGAATGGACCACACCGCCGTTCGAGCCCACCGTACGGGACGGCCAGCTGTTCGCACGTGGCGCCGCGGACGACAAGGGCCAGGTGTTCTGCCTGCTCAAGGCACTCGAGGCGAACGGGCGGCCGCCGGTGAATTTCCGTTTTTTGATCGAGGGCGAAGAAGAGTACGGCAGCCGTGTTCTGGTCGAGCTGCTGCGACGCGAGCCCGAGCGTACCCGGGCCGACGTCGTGCTCATCGCCGACATGGCCTACATCGCGCCGCGCTGGCCGGCGGTCTACACGACGCTGCGCGGTTTGTGCTATGCGGAGATCACCGTGCGCACCGCCAAGTCGGACCTGCACTCGGGGGAGTTCGGCGGCGCGGCGCCCAACGCCCACGAGGAGCTCGCCCGCCTGCTCGGTCGCCTCAAGACCCCCGACGGCAAGATCCACGTCCCGGGGCTGTACGCGGCCGTCAAACGGCCGTCCAGGCTCGAGCTGGCGACGTGGAAGCGGCTGCCCTTCAAGGAGGGCGAGTTCCTGAAGCACCGTGTGCAAGCGAAGGCACTCACGGGACTCAAATCCTACTCCGTGCTCGAGCGCTTGTGGGCCCTCCCGACGTTCGAGATCCATGGCATCACGGGGGGCTTCACGGGGGAAGGCGCCAAGACGGTGATCCCCGCCGAGGCGACGGCGAAGGTCAGCCTGCGGCTTGTTCCCGATCAGAAGCTCAAGACCGTAGAGCGCCAGCTCGCGGCGGCGGTGAAGCGTTTGGCGCCCAAGCACGTGCAGGCGAGCGTCAAGTTCCTCCACGGCGCGGACCCCGCCACGGTGAAGGTCACGCATCCTGCGTTCAAGCTGCTCGATCAGGCATTTCGCGAGGTCGTGGGGCGGGGGACCGTGCCCGCGCGTGCCGGCGGCTCCATTCCCGTTGTGCCGGCGCTCGGGAAGGGCGGCGCCCCGGTCATCCTCACCGGCATCGGACTCCCCGACGACCGGTTGCATGCGCCCAACGAGAAGCTCGATCTGAAGCAGCTGTGGGACGGGATCAAAGTCTTCCGGAGGTTCTACGAGCTCCTGGGAGCGAAAGGCGTCTAGCGGAGCTAGGCGCCTTGCTTGCTCAGGTTTCTCAGCCTATTGATGTCGTGTTTGGTCAAGCCCCGCCCCCCGTACCGCTCTTCCGTCCACGGATCCCCACGCATATGGTAGCCGTTCTGCTCCCAGAACCCGGGCACGTCCGCATCGAGCAGCGCGAATCCGCGGACCCACTTCGCGCTCTTCCATAAATACAGGTGCGGCACCAGGAGCCGGGCCGGCCAGCCGTGCTCCGGCGCCAGCCACTCCCCCTTCCACTTGAGCGCGATGAGGTTGTCCGGGCGATCGAGATCCGCGAGCGGCAGATTGGTGGTGAAGCCCTGCTCGGCCGACACGAGGCAGTACGCCGCTTCCGGCCTTACGCCGGTCCGCTCGAGCAGCAGTTGGACCGGAACGCCCTCGAACGTATTGTCCAGGCGGCTCCACCGCGTCACGCAGTG
This sequence comes from Gemmatimonadota bacterium, assembly GCA_041482275.1. Lineage (GTDB taxonomy): Bacteria > Gemmatimonadota > Gemmatimonadetes > Gemmatimonadales > GWC2-71-9 > AG41. The sequence goes on from JBGPDL010000111.1 coordinate 4,248, forward strand.
CATGTCGCACTGCACCGACTTGCGCGGCAGCTCGAGCAGTTCGTCGTAGGTCAGTGTGAAGGGCCGGTCCACGAGACCGGAGACCTCGAACGTCCAGGTGCGCGTGTCCACCGTCGGCACGTTGCCGTAGTGGAGCACCGGCCATTTCGTCGTCAACACTTGGCCTGGCGGCAGGCGATCGTCAGGCACGGGAGACTTCCGCAGTTGCCTTGACGCTGAATGCGGCTTCGAAGCCGCCAATCACCGCAACCACTGTCTGTTCCCAGAGCCCCTCGTCCCCTGTCTCCCGTCCCCCCTCTCGCTCGACCGACGTCATCTCCACGCCCGCAATGCCGCACGGCACGATCCGCGCGAACTGGGCGAGGTCGGTGGTGACGTTCAAGGCGAACCCGTGCCAAGTGACCCATTGCTTCACGTGGACGCCGATGCTCGCGATCTTGCGGTCGCCCGTCCAGACGCCCGTGTACCCGGGGTTCCGCTCGGCCGGTATTCCCAACTCGGCGAGCGCCGTGATGAGCGCCTGCTCCAAAGTGCGCAGGTACCAGTGGAGATCGCGCTTGTGGCCGGTCAGGTCGAAGATCGGGTAGCCGACGAGCTGTCCAGGGCCGTGGAACGTGACGTCACCGCCGCGCTCGACCTCGACGACCTCCACGCCCCGCGGGCCGAGCAGGTGGGCGGCGTCGGCCGTGCGGCCCAGCGTGACGACGGGGGGGTGCTCGAGGAGCAGCAGCAGGTCGTGCCCCAGCCGCCCGGCGATCCGCTCCCGGGCGAGCGTCCGCTGCCACTCGAGCGCCTCGCGGTAGGGCACCACGCCGGCCCGCACGACTTCCAGGACGCGCTCGGTCACGACCCGTCCCCCGCCTTCCGGCTCCTGCCCCTCGTTCCGGCGATCGCCCAACGGCTCGCAGTCAGGCCGAGGAACAGGCTCGCGAGCGCGAGCGTCACCAGGCCGATGAACCGCAGGTAGTGCCAGACGGGGACGGCCAGAATGGCGATCAGCAGCGTCCCGAACACCGCCAGCCCGGCGATCACGCCTCGCTGCCACAGATTCTCGAGCGCCCGGCTGCGCCGCCACCCGAACACCGCTGCCAGCGTGATGGCGATGAGCCCGAAGATGAACGGGTCCAGTTGCGACACGCTCTCGCCGTAGCGGCCGATCTCGACCCGCTGGACGAGGCGGATGACGAGGAGCATCAGCGTGATGCACGCCCCGCCCAGGCCGGCACCGGTCCCCAGCGCGCCCAGTCCCACGGCGAGCGGATCCGTGATCGACGCGGGCTGGGGGCCGCTCACACGTGCAGCACGCGGCCGAGCGAGTCCAGCGCTGCCTCGGCCACGGCTTCCGACATGGTGGGGTGCGCATGAATCGCGAGCTCGACTTCCTCCACCGTGTATTCGTTTTCGCGCGCCACCGCCAGCTCGTGAATCAGCTCGGAGGCGTGAGCGCCTACGATGTGCGCGCCGAGGATTTCACCGTATTTCTTGTCGCGCAGAATCTTCACGAAGCCCTCGGTCTCGCCTGAGCCGCGCGCCCGGCCGTTCGCCGAGAACGGGAACCGGCCGGCGACATAGTCGAGCTTTCGTTCCTTGCACTGGTCCTCGGTGAGGCCGATGCTCGCCACCTCGGGGTGGCAGTAGGTCAC
>JBGPDL010000112.1:0-5676 GCA_041482275.1 Gemmatimonadota bacterium
CGGTGAAGGAGACGCTCGCAGCGGGCGTGTGGACCCAGGACTTGGGTGGCAAGGCGGGGACGCGCGAGGTCGCGGCCGCCGTCACCGCGCGACTCTGAGGGTGACCGCCTCGCGAGAACTCGCCCGGGTCCTCACGCTGCGCGATCTGATCCTGATTGTCGTCGGTACCACAATCGGATCGGGGATCTTCACAGTGCCGGGGGCGGTGCTGCGTCAGTCGGGCGGAGACCTGGGTGTGGCGCTGGTCGTCTGGGTCGTCGGGAGCGCGCTGGTGCTGCTCGGGGCACTCACGTTCGGGGAGCTCGGCGCGATGCTCCCTGACGCCGGTGGCAGTTACGTCTACGTGCGCGAGGCGTTCGGGACCCTGCCCGCCTTCCTGCTCGGCTGGACGCTGTTTCTCGCGATCAACACCGGCTCGACCGCGACGCTCGCCGTCGCGTTCGCCAACTACCTGAGCGAGCTCGTGCCGCTCACGCCGCTGACCCATAAGCTGGCCGGTGTCGCCATGATCGCCGCCGTCACGGCGGTCAACATCCGGGGAGTGCGACAGGCGGCCACGGTCCAAAACTGGAGTACGGCGCTGAAGGTGGGAGGGATCCTCGCGCTCGCGGCCGCAGGTTTCGCGCTGGGCGATGGGTACCACCACGCAGACACTCGCGCGTTCACGACCCCTCTCTCGCTCGGATCAGCTTCGTCTGCGGGCATCGCGCTCCTCGGCGTGCTGTGGGCGTATGAGGGATGGCAGAACGTGACCAATTCCGCGGGCGAGGCCGCGGACCCCCAGCGCACCTTCGCGCGCGGCATCGGACTCGGCACCGCAGCGCTCGTGGCGATCTATCTGACGGCCAACGCTGGTTACATTGCCGCGCTTGGCGCTCCGGGGGTCGCCGCCACGGACCGCGTGGCGGCCGACGCGGTGCACGCGTTGTTCGGTTCCGCGGCAGCAAAATTGGTCACGCTCATGATCCTCGTGTCCATCTGCAGCGCCGCGAACGGGCTCGCGCTCACAGGCCCCCGCATGTACTTCGCCATGGCGCGGGACGGCTTGTTCTTCCGCTCGCTGTCGGAGGTGCATGCTCGCTTCGGCACCCCCGCCCTCGCCGTCGCCGCGAGCGCCGCGTGGGCGATGGTGCTCGCCTTGAGCGGCACGTTCGAGCAGCTGTTCACCTACGTCGTGTTCGCGAGCTGGATCTTCACCGCGCTCGCCGCTGCGAGCGTATTCGTGCTACGGCGGCAGCGACCTGACGCGCCGCGCCCGTTCCGCGTGCCCGGCTATCCCGTGACGCCAGCGCTGTTCATCGCCGCCGCGGCGGCGATCGTCATGAACACGATCGTCGCGCGGCCGGTGCAGGCAATGATCGGACTCGGCATCGTGGCGACGGGGGTACCGGCGTATTTCGTGTGGAAAAGGCGGCCGAGCTCTGGTGTGGTCGCGCCCTGAGAGGGCGCGCTCGGCCGGGGTCACCCGCCTTCCTCCCCCTTCAGCTCCCGCAGCTCCCGCGCGGCTCCCTCACCGAGCCTGGTCCCCCGCTGTCGGTCCGCCAGCCGCGCCAGTTCGACCTTGAGCCGGTCGCGCCGACCCAGCTTGCGATACACGTCAATCAGCCCGTTGGTGACGGGAAGCTCGAACCGCGGCTCGTCACTGAGCCGGCGCACGGCGAGATACTGGTGCTCGGCGCCGGCCAGATCTCCCAGGTGACGCTCGAGCAGGTCGGCAAGGCAGAGCCGGGCGTCCGCGTCGTCCGGAACGACCCGTATGTGATCCCGGAAGAAGTCCGCTGCCTCGGCGTACTTGCCTTGGCCGATGAGGATGTCCTGCTGGGGATAGCTGGGGGGCGGCGGGATGTTACCAGCCGCGGTAACCATGAGCGCAACTCCCACAGCGGTGCTCCGCACGACCAGGAAGATCACCACGACGCCCCCCAGCGTGATGGGGACGTTTAGGACGAGGAGCCAGAAGAGGGCCTGACCGGAGATGACGTCCGTGGCATACAAAGAGAACCAGGCGGCCGACAGAATCACGAAGCACGGCGGCCCGAACAGCACGCCGATCCGGACCAAGTCCGTCGCGTCGTGAGTCTCGAACTCCTTCATGTCGACGAATCTAGCGCCGCCGCGCCAGCTCCAGCCGCCCTACCGCCCCCCCGCCATCCCCCCGATATTCCCCTCGTCTCACGCGGAGCTTTCCCCCATGAAGACCCAGGGTTCCAATACCGACGTCGTGTTCCTGTCGGGCGTGCGCACCGGGTTCGGCACCTTCGGCGGCACGCTCAAGGACTTGTCAGCCACAGAGCTGGGAGCGGTCGCGGCGAGACACGCTCTCGAGCGCTCCGGGGTCCCGGCCGGCGACATCGGTCACAGCGTGGTCGGCAACGCCCTCCAGACGTCCCCCGACGCCATCTACTGCGCCCGCCACGTCGCGCTCAAGGCGGGTGTCCCGATCGAGGTCCCGGCGGTCACGGTGAACCGACTGTGCGGCTCCGGGTTCGAGGCGATCACGCAGGGCGCCCAGCTCATCATGCTGGGCGAAGCGCAGGCCGTGCTCGCCGGCGGCACGGAGTCCATGAGCCAAGCCCCCCACGTGGTGCGCGGCGCACGCTGGGGCCTGAGGCTCGGCCCCGCCGCCCCGCTCGAAGACCTGTTGTGGGAGGCGTTCAAGGACCCGCAGTGCGGCTTGTCGATGGCCGAGACGGCCGAGAACCTCGCCGACAAGTACAAGCTGACCCGCAAGGAAGTGGACGAGGTGGCGCTCGCCTCGCAGCAGCGTGCCAAGCAGGCCTGGGACGCCTGCGTGTTCCAGGACGAAGTAGTGCCGGTCGCCGTGAAAGGAAAGAAGGGCGAGACGGTCGAGTATCGCGCCGACGAGCACATGCGACCCAACACCACCCTCGAGGTACTGCTGTCACTCAAGCCGTACTTCAAGAAGGATGGATTCGTGACCGCGGGCAACGCATCCGGCATCGTGGACGGCGCGGCCGCGACGGTGATCGCGAGCGCCGACTACGCCAAGACCCATGGCTTGAAGCCGCTCGGGCGGTTGGTCGCGTGGGCCGTCGTGGGCGTCGAGCCGAAGTACATGGGCATCGGGCCCGCACCGGCCGCCCGCAAGGCGCTCCAGAAGGCCGCAATGAAGCTCGACCAGATGGACTTGGTCGAGGTGAACGAGGCGTTCGCACCGCAGTACCTCGCGGTGGAGAAGGAGCTGGGATTGGACCGCGCCAGGACCAACGTGCATGGCGGCGCCATCGCTATCGGCCACCCGCTGGCCGCAACCGGGACGCGCGTCACGATCCACCTGCTGCACGCATTGCGCCGCGAAAAGAAGCGCTTCGGCCTCGGCTCCGCCTGCATCGGTGGCGGGCAGGGCGCGGCGGTGATCGTCGAAGCGTTCCCGGCCTGAGGAGGAAGGCGATGGACATCGTGGTGACTGCGGTCCTCGGCATACTGGCGCTGTATCTCTTCGGCGGCCTCAAGGTGCTGCGGGAGTACGAGCGCGCGGTGTACTTCTTCCTGGGCCGCTCCTGGGGCGCGAAGGGGCCGGGACTCATTTACGTACCGCCGCTGTTCGCCAAGACCCAGACGGTGTCGCTCCGCGTGGTGGCGCTGGACATCCCGCCGCAGGACGTCATCACCCGCGACAACATCTCCATCAAAGTCAACGCCGTGCTCTACATGCGGGTGAAGGAGCCGGTGAAGGCGGTGATCGGGGTCGAGAACTACCTCTACGCCACGAGCCAGCTGGCGCAAACCACGCTGCGGTCGGTGCTGGGCGAGACGGAGCTCGACGAGCTCCTCATGAGCCGCGAGAAGATCAACAACATCCTCAAGAACATCATCGACAAGCGCGCCGAGGATTGGGGCATCGAGGTGTCGGCGGTGGAGGTGAAGGACGTAGACCTGCCGCCCGAGATGAAGCGCGCGATTGCACGGCAGGCCGAGGCGGAGCGTGAGCGCCGGGCCAAGATCATCAACGCGGAGGGGGAGCTGCAGGCCTCGGAGAAGCTCGCCCAGGCCGCGCACATCATCGGGGCGGAGCCCGTGGCGATCCAGCTACGCTTCCTCCAGACCGTGACTGAAATCGCGTCCGAGAACAACTCGACCACCATCTTCCCGCTGCCGCTCGAGCTGTTCCGGGGATTCCTCGAAGGCGTGAGCAAACGGGCCGCGACAGCGGCGCTGCCCGAGAAGGCGTCGGGGGAGACGTTGCCGGCCGCGCCGAATAAGACGAAGGCAGGGGCGTAGCGATGGCGGGCGAGCTCATCCGCCGCGAGGCGCTCGAGCGCATCATTCAACGCGCGGCGGAGTTGCAGGCTGGCGAGCGAGACATCGGCGAAGGGCTGACCGAGACGGATCTGCTCGCCCTCGGCCAGGACGTCGGGATCCCGGCGCGCTATCTCCGGCAGGCGTTGCTCGAAGAGCGGACGCGCTCGCTCGTGCCGGAGCGCGGCGGCGTGCTGGGTTGGCTCGTGGGTCCGGGTCGGCTTGCAGCCCACCGCGTCGTGGCGGGGGAGCGCGACGCCGTCGAGCGCGCACTCGGCTCCTGGATGCTGCAGGAGGAGCTGCTCCAGGTGAAGCGACGGTACCCCGACCGCACGACCTGGGAGCCGAAGGTGGGCGCGTTCGCGTCGATTCAGCGGGCGCTCGGGTCGGGGGGCCGCCGCTTCGCCCTCGCCCGAGCGGCGGAAGTGGCCGGCCAGGTCGCGCCGCTCGAGAGCGGGTTCTGCCACGTCCAGCTGTTCGCGGACGTGCGCAACATCCGCAGGCAGCGGCTCGGCATCGCGGCCACGTTGTTCGGCATGGGAGCCGCCGCCACCGGGGCCTTCCTGGCCATGGGAGTGCTGGCACCATTCCCGTTCGTGCCGCTCCTCGCCCTCGGGCCCGCGGCCGTGGCGGCCGTGCGCAGCCACCGCCTCCAGCACGAGCAGATCCAGGTCGGGCTGGATCAGGTGCTAGACCGGCTCGAGAGCGGGGAGATCAAACCGGAACGCGCCCTGCCGGGCTTTCGCGCGAGCCCGCTGGTGCGCATGGCGGACGAGATCCGCAAGACGTTCGAAATCATCTGAGCGAGACATGACCGACATCAAACGGGTAGGGGTGCTGGGGTCCGGCCTGATGGGAAGCGGTATCGCGCAGGTGGCCGCGATGGCGGGGTACGACACGATCGTGCGCGACGTGTCCCAGCAGATCTGGGACAAGGCGCGGGCCGGCATCGAGAAGTCGCTCGCCAAGTTCGTGGAGAAAGGCAAGCTCCCCGCCGCGAACCGGGACGCCGCGCTCCAGCGGCTGCGCTTCACGACCACCACGGCCGACCTGAAGGCCTGCGACATCGTGCTTGAGGCCGTCACGGAAGATGTTGAGCTCAAGAACGCGCTATGGAAGGAGCTCGACGGCCTGTGCGGCGCCGCCACGATCTTCGCCTCCAACACGTCGAGTCTCACCATCGGGGCGATGGCGGCGGCCACGAAACGCGGCGACCGCTTCGTCGGTCTGCACTTCTTCAACCCCGTGCCGCTCATGCCCCTCGTCGAGGTCGTCCGGACCGTGACCACATCGGAAGGGACGTTCCGGCGCGCCTTCGCGTTCGCCACGTCGCTCGGCAAGGAGGCCGTGGCAGCGAAGGACAACTCCGGCTTCATCGTGAACCTGCTGCTCGTGCCCTACTTGCTCGACGCCATC
>JBGPDL010000113.1:0-5611 GCA_041482275.1 Gemmatimonadota bacterium
CGGAGCCTCGCCCCGGAACGCCGCCTCGCGCTCGAGATGGCCGTCGACGAGCGTGCCGAGGTCGAAGAGCTGGAGCGGCAATGGAGAGATGCCGAAGAGATCGCCGAGATCGCGGATGGTGCGCTCAGCGACGACCCGGAGGTCGAGAAGGATCTGCGCGAGATCCGCAAGAAACTCGGCGGCGACCCGGATCAACCAGGCGGTTGAAATTGTCGCCGCGCGGCTACCCCGCCCCTTGGGAACTCGCTATCTTGGCCCTAGTTATGGCGACCCCGCCCCTCGTCCAGCTCCGCAAGCCCTCCTGGTTGAAGGTCCCCGCCCCCGGCGGGCCCAACTACGTGGCCCTACAGCACCTGATGCGGGACTTACGGCTTCACACGGTGTGCGAGGAAGCGCACTGCCCCAACATCGGTGAGTGCTGGGAGCACCGGGCGGCCACCTTCATGATCCTGGGCGACGTGTGCACCCGGAACTGCGCCTACTGTGCCGTCGCGCACGGGACGCCGGCCCGGCTCGATACGGACGAGCCCGTGCGGCTCGCTGCTGCGGTGGAACGGATGCAGCTCCGCCACGTGGTCATCACCAGCGTGGACCGGGACGATCTCGGGAACGGCGGTGCCGAGATGTTCGCGGCCGCGATCGCCGAGATCCGGCGGCGGGCACCGGGGACATCGGTCGAGGTGCTGATTCCCGACTTCAAAGGGAGCGAGCAGGCGCTGCGCCTCGTGGTCGAGGCCGGGCCGGACATCCTCAATCACAATCTCGAGACCATCGAGCGACTGTATCGTCTGGCCCGCCCGGGGGGCCGCTACCCGCGCGCGCTCGAGCTGTTGCGGCGTGCCAAGGAGATGGCGCCCGACCGGCTCACCAAGTCCGGGATCATCTGCGGGCTGGGCGAGGAGTGGGACGAGCTGCTGGTCGCGATGCGCGACCTACGCGCGCAGGGCGTGGATATCCTCACGCTCGGCCAGTATCTCCGGCCTTCGAGTGAGCACCTGCCGATCGCGCGCTACTACACGCCCGCGGAGTTCGCCGAGCTGCGCCGTCACGGTCTGGCGCTGGGGTACCGCCACGTGGAAGCGGGGCCGCTGGTGCGGTCGAGCTATCACGCCTGGGAACAAGTCGAGCGCGCCACCGCCGCCGTCTAGCCACCCGTCGACCGTCATGGCCACCGCGACCGCCCAGACCGCCAGCCGCACCGCGCAAGTGGAGCTGGAGCGGCGCATGCTGCGCCAGATGCTCTTGATCCGCCACTTCGAGGAAAAGGCTGCCGAGGCGTACGCCCTCGGCAAGATCGGCGGGTTTTGCCACCTGTACATCGGCCAGGAAGCCGTGGCGGTCGGCTCGCTCGCCGCGCTGCGCGACGACGACTACGTGATCTCCTCGTACCGCGACCACGGCCAGGCCCTCGCGCGAGGCGTGAGCGCGAACGCGGTAATGGCCGAGCTGTTCGGCAAGGCCACCGGTTGCTCCAAAGGCAAGGGCGGCTCGATGCACTTGTTCGACGCAGGCCGCCGCTTTCTGGGCGGGCACGGGATCGTGGGGAGCCACATCCCGCTCGCGGCCGGCATCGGGTTTGCGATCCGCTACAAGGGCGGCGACGAGCTATGCATCTGCTACTTCGGAGAGGCAGCGGTCAACATCGGCGCCTTCCACGAAGCGCTCAACATGGCCTCCGTTTACAAGCTGCCGGTGATCCTGTGCTGCGAAAACAACGGCTACGGCATGGGCACGGCGTTCGAGCGCGTGGCGGCCGTGACGGATGTGGTGGAGCACGCCTGCAGCTACGATATGGCGGCCGAGCTGGTGAACGGCATGGACGTGCTCGCCGTCTACGCAGCGACGCGCCGTGCCGCCGAGCGGGCCCGCACGGGGCATCCGACGCTGCTCGAGGTCCGGACGTACCGCTACATGGGGCACTCCATGTCGGACCCGCTGCACGGCGTCTACCGCACCAAGGAAGAGGTGGAGGAGCAGCGCAAGCGCGACCCGATCGCGCAGCTCGCCATGAGGCTCAAGGACGACGGCGTGCTCGATCAAGCGGGCCTCGATGCGCTCGATGCCGAGGTGCGCGCCGAGGCCGAGGAGGCCGTCCGCTTCGCCGACCAGAGTCCGGACCCCGATCCTGCCGAGCTGACCACACACGTGCTCGCCGATTGATGGCGACGCTCACGTATCGCGATGCCCTGAACCAGGCGCTGCGCGAGGAGATGCAGCGCGACCCGAACGTGTTCCTGATGGGGGAAGAGGTCGGCGTCTACCAGGGCGCGTACAAGGTCAGCCGTGGTCTGCTCGAGGAGTTCGGGCCGATGCGGGTCGTGGACACGCCGATTGCGGAGCTGGGGTTCGCCGGGATGGGTGTCGGCGCCGCAATGGCGGGCCTGCGCCCGGTGATCGAGTTCATGACGTGGAATTTCGCGCTGCTGGCCCTGGACCAGATCGTCAACTCGGCCGCCAAGATCTTCTACGAGTCGGGCGGCCAGGTGCCCATCCCGATCGTGTTTCGGGGCCCGAACGGCGCCGCCCTGCAGCTCGCGGCGCAGCACTCCCAAGCGTGGGACGCGTGGCTAGCCCACATTCCCGGCTTGAAAGTTGTCGCACCGGCGACGCCCGCCGACGCCAAGGGCCTCCTCAAGTCAGCGATCCGGGACAACAACCCCGTGATCGTGCTGGAAGGCGAGATGCTGTACAACCTGAAGGGCGACGTGCCGGAGGGCGAGCATCTGGTCCCCATCGGGCAGGCCGACCTGAAGCGGCCGGGGCGCGACGTGACGCTGGTGTGTCACTCCAAGACCGTGGCGGTCGCCCTCAAGGCAGCGGAGCAGCTCGCGGAGCGCGAAGGCGTTTCGGCTGAGGTGCTCGACCTGCGGTCGCTGCGGCCGCTCGACGAAGCGGCGATCCTCGCATCGGTCGCGCGAACCAACCGCGCGGTCGTGGTCGAGGAAGGGTGGCCGCACGCCGGCATCGGCGCGCAGGTGGTTGACGTGATCCAGCGCGACGGGTTCGATCAGCTCGACGCACCCGTGCTGCGTGTCACTCAGGCCGACGTCCCCATGCCCTACAACAAGCAGCTCGAGCGCCTGGCGAAGCCCAGCCCCGACCGCGTGGTCGCCGCCGTGCGCCGCGTGCTGTACCTCGACTGACCGTGGCCACCAGCGTCTACATGGAAGCGCTCTCCCCCACCATGGAAGAGGGACGCGTGGTGAAGTGGCACAAACGGGACGGGGATCCGGTGAAAGCGGGCGAGACGCTCGCCGAGGTGGAAACCGACAAGGCCGTGATGGACCTGGTAGCGCGCGCCGACGGCGTGCTGCGGCAGGTGTCGGCGGCAGAGGGACAGACGGTCCCGGTGGGAAGCGTGGTGGCCGTGATCGCCGCGCCGGGGGAGGCGGTGGGCGCAGCGGCCCCGGCTCCGCGGCCGGCGGCCGCGCCCGCTGCGGGGACCGGGGAGCGGGGAGCGGTCCCTTCCGACCCAGCGCCAGCCGCTACGCCGGCCGTGCCCGCGGATGCCACGCGCGTCAGAGCATCCCCGCTCGCACGGCGCATGGCGCGGGATCAAGGGGTCGACCTCGAGCTCGTAGCCGGGACCGGCCCGGGCGGCCGGGTGACGAAACGTGACCTCGAGACCGCGGAGAGAGCGCACGTCGGAGCGGCCCGTCCCGTTGCCGCACAGCCGGCCGTGCAGCGGGAGGTCCCGCTCCCCGCTCCCCGCTCCTCCGTGGTAGCGCGGCGAGGGACGGCCTACGAAGACATCCCCCTCACCCAGATCCGCAAGACGATCGCGCGTCGGCTCGCGGCGTCCCTCGGCCCCATTCCCCACTTCTTCCTCACGACAGAAGTGGACATGGAGCGAGCAGCCGACGCCCGGGGGGCTTTGAACGAATCGCTCGGGGAGCGCGGCAAGGTCTCGTTCAACGACATCATCCTCAAGGCCACCGCCCTCGCCCTCGCACAGCACGGCGCGTGCAACGCCTGGTTCCAGGAGGACCACATCCGCTACTGGAACGAGGTGCACCTCGGGATGGCGGTGGCGGTGGAGGACGGGTTGATCACGCCCGTGATCCGCAACGCCGATCTCAAGTCGCTCACCGAGATCGGCCGGGAAGCCAAGGAGCTCGCCGAGAAGGCCCGCACCCGCCGCCTCCAGCCCGCAGAGTACACAGGGTCGACCTTCTCGGTCTCGAACCTGGGGATGTTCGACATCGACCAGTTCACGGCGGTCATCAATCCGCCGGAGGCCGGGATCATCGCGGTCGGCTCGATCGTGCAGAAACCGGCGGCCGTGGACGGCACGCTGGCGCCGCGGCGCCGGATGCGGGTCACGATGAGCTGCGACCACCGCGTGATCGACGGAGCAACGGGCGCGGCGTTCTTGAGAACTCTGAAGCAGATGCTGGAAAACCCGCTGGCGATGCTGTTGTGAGGAGTGTCCGTGGCCAATCAGTTTGACGTCATTGTCCTGGGCGGCGGCCCGGCGGGCTACGTCGCCGCCATCCGCTCGGCGCAGCTGGGGATGAGCACCGCCGTGATCGAAAAAGAGAAGCTCGGCGGGGTGTGCGTGAACATCGGCTGCATCCCGACAAAAGCCCTGCTCCACTCGGCCTACATCGCCACCCTGCTGCGCGAGGCCAAGGAGTTCGGTGTCGACGCGGGCGCCGTGAAGACCGATTACGGCGTCGCCATGCAGCGCTCGCGCCGGGTGAGCGACCAGAGCTCGAAGGGCGTCGAGTTCCTGATGAAGAAGAACAAGATCACCGTCGCGAAAGGCGCGGGCGTGCTCCAGCCCGGCCGCAAAGTGAAAGTCGCGAACGACGTGTACGAAGCGAAAAAGGCCGTGATCATCGCGACCGGATCGCGCGTGAAGGGGCTGCCGCAAATCGGGCTCGAGATCAACAAGACCACGGTGATCTCGTCCGATGAAGCCCTGTTTCTCGACAAGGCCCCGCCGTCGCTGGCCATCATCGGCGCGGGCGCCGTGGGGATGGAGTTCGCGGACATCTTCCACGCGTTCGGCACCAAGGTCACGCTGATCGAGGCGCTGCCCCGGATCCTGCCGCTCGAGGACGCCGAAGCTGCGGACACGCTGGCGAAGAGCTATAAGAAGCGGGGCATCGACGTGATCGCCGGCGCCAAGGTGAAGAAAGGGACGCCGGGAAAGGACCGGGTGACACTCGAGGTCGAGGCGAATGGCGCGACGCAGACGCTCGACGTCGCCGCGGCGCTGATGGCGGCGGGCCGCGCCGTGAACACGGAGGGTATCGGTCTGTCAGAATGCGGCATCCAGGTCACCGAGCGCGGTTTCATCAAGGTCGACCAGGCGCTGCAAACCACCGCGCCGGGTTACTACGCCATCGGGGACGTGGCTGGGCCGCCGATGCTGGCGCACAAGGGCAGCCGCGAGGGCGTGTGCGTGACGGAGCACATCGCCGGCAAGAAGCCGCATCCGATCAAGTACGACAACGTGCCGAGCGTGACCTACTGCCACCCCGAGGTGGCGAGCATCGGCCTCACCGAGGACCAGTGCAAGGAACGAAAGCTCGACTATGTCGCCGGCCGGTTCCCGTTCTCGGCGAACGGCCGGGCGCGCGGCTCAGGCGAGACCGAGGGCTTC
>JBGPDL010000114.1:0-5541 GCA_041482275.1 Gemmatimonadota bacterium
ACAGCGCGAGCGCTCTAGAGGCGAATCGGATCCGGGATCGGCTTGAGCAGAGCGAGGACATGCGCCGGGATGCGCGTGAGAGTGTGCTGGTGCGTGAGCGACACGAGCGCGGTTTCGCCGGTGGCGAGCAGCTCGCCCGTCGCGGCCCGCTCGACGGCGTAGCCGAACGTCACGCGGCGGGACGCCAGCTCGCGCACCCAGCAGCGGATCTGGATCAGGTCGTCATAGCGCGCGGCCGCGCGATAGCGGACTTTGACCTCGGAGACCGCGAGGTACACGCCCTGCTGCTCGAGGTCCTTGTAGGAAAGCCCCGTCTCGCGCATCAGCTCGGTGCGAGCTCGGTCGAACCAGATCAGGTAATTGGCGTGATAGACCACGCCCATCTGGTCGGTTTCGGAGTAGTTGACCCGCAGAGTGATGGAGCCGATCACGCCGTGGCAAAATCCACGCGGGGTTCGCAAAAGTCAAATCCGACAGGCGCTTGCGGCCGTTTTCCCCGGTTCCTAGCTTGGGGGCCGTGCCATCCTCGCGCGTGCTCGTCGTGGCCGATGCCCATCTCGGGCAGGTGCCACCCGCCGTCGCCGCCGCGTTTCATCGGTTCCTCGACGCCGTCCCCGACCTCGGGGATGCGCTCGTGATCAACGGCGACCTGTTCGACTTCTGGTTCGAGTACGGTGCCGTGATTCCGCGGCGTCACTTCGGCACGGTGGCGAAGCTCCACGCCGTGCGCACGCGCGGCATTCCCATCACGTTCGTGGGCGGCAACCACGACCGCTGGGGCGGCGATTTCCTGATCAACGACCTGGGGATCGCGTTCTATCCGGGAGAAGCCGAAGTGGAGCTCGCGGGACGGCGCGCGCTCGTGGCCCACGGCGACGGGTTGACCGAACAGCACTGGAGCGCCAGGGTGATGCACCGAGTCACCCGCCATCCCGTCACAATCCGTCTGTTTCGAGCGCTGCATCCCGACTTGGGGTTCTGGATCGCCCACCAGCTGTCGCGCAAGCTCGCGGACAACACCCGCGACCGGGCGGTACTGGATCGCGCCGAGCGCGCGCAGGCCCGTTACGCCGAACAGCTGCTCACGCGCCGCCCCGACCTGGACCTCGTGATCCTGGCGCACACCCACCGCCCGGCGCTGACGCAGCTCCCCAACCGGCAGGCGTACCTCAACCCGGGGGCCTTCCTCGACGGCGGACGCTACGCGGTGGTAACCAAAGACGAGGTCGAACTAAAGACGTTTCAGTGACGTGTTTCGATTACCCCAGCGGCACCACCTCGACGTGCTGCAGCTGCTCTCCCATGAATCGCGCTCCCACCTTCCGGAAATGCGGCTCATCGTCCGACACGACGAAGCGGTGCGTCGGGTGACCGCTTGCCGGCGCGGCGAGGCTCCGTTGCGCGATCTCCTGAGCCACGACCTTCGCGGTCTCCTCGGCGCTGTCCACCAGCGTCACCGCGGGGCCCAGCACGCGCGCCAGCAGCGGCTTGAGCAGCGGGTAGTGGGTGCAGCCCAGGACCAGCACGTCCACGCCGGCCCGCTGTAGCGGTGCCAGATACTCCCGCGCGATCAGCTCCGTCGCGGCATGGTCGAACCAACCTTCCTCCACGAGCGGCACGAACAGGGGACACGCCTGCACGCAGACGGCGGCGTCCGGCCGGAGCCGCTTGATCGCGCGCTCGTAGGCGCCGCTCGCGATCGTCCCCGCGGTGCCGATCACGCCGATTTTCCCCGTCCGGGTCGCCTCCAGGGCGGCGCGGGCGCCCGGCTCGATCACGCCCACGAGCGGCACGGGCGAGCGCTCTGCGAGATAGTCGAGGGCCTGGGCGCTGATCGTGTTGCACGCGACGACGAGCGCCTTCACGCCGCGTCCGAGGAGGTAGGCGAGGATCTCGCCCGAGTAGCGACGGACCGTCTCCGGGGACTTGGGACCGTACGGCACTCGCGCCGTGTCACCGAAGTAGATCAGGGACTCGTGCGGCAGGCGCTCGAACACCGCCCGGGCGACGGTGAGGCCGCCGATCCCTGAGTCGAAGACACCGAGCGGTGCCGCGTTCACGGTCGCGGGACCGGGAAGCTCACCCCGATTCCGCGCGGCAGCGCCTGCAGCTTCAGGTCCTTGGGAAAGTCCTGGAGATGCGCTGAAACGAAC
This sequence comes from Gemmatimonadota bacterium, assembly GCA_041482275.1. Lineage (GTDB taxonomy): Bacteria > Gemmatimonadota > Gemmatimonadetes > Gemmatimonadales > GWC2-71-9 > AG41. The sequence continues at coordinate 2,154 of JBGPDL010000114.1, forward strand.
GCCTCCGCCCCGGAGAACAGGTGATTGAACACCCACAACACGATCCAGTCCTGCACTTCCTGTCGCTTGGCACTCACGTTGGGCGAGCGCGCCTCCTTCAAGTAGTGCGTCTCCGACTGCGCCTTGAGCGTCATCATCGCCGCGACCCCTTCCCACGCGGCGAACACCGCGCCGGTGACGCGCCGGCCGGTGGCCGCTTGCCCCCACCCCGGGATGAGGAGCGAGCGCAGAAAGGCGCCCATCGGCCGTACCCGGTGCGCGGTGTCGCTGGGAACGACCAGGGCTCCGGTGGTGACCACGCGACCGGGCGTGGTATCGGGAACCTGGGCGGCTAGACGGCTGGACGGATAGACGGTTAGCAGGAGCGCGAGGCCACCTCCGCGAACCGTCCAACCGTCTGGCCATCGCGCCGCCCGCCTCATCGCGCCACCATCACCTTGAGCCGCGCGGGCTCCACGCGCACCGTGCACTGGGACGCCGCCGGCTCGCGCAGCTCGCCGTCGAGGTGCAGCAGCAGCGGCCCGTCGAGCGATCGAATCGTGACCTCCCGGGTTTGAAACAGGGCGATCTCGCGCATGCTCCCGTGTGTGCCGCGCATGACGCGGGGCACCGCCAGCAGGAAGCGCGGCAGCGATACCCGCCGGACAAGGCAGACGTCGAGGCGGCCGTCTGCCGGCTGCGCGTCGGGCGCAAACCGGTAGCTGCCGCCGGCCGTCGTGCCGTTGCAGACCTCCACCATCATCATGTACCCCGTCTCCGAGAATCCGGGCGCCCGGATTTCGAGGTGCGGCGGGCGGAAACCCGCGAACGCGCGAATCACGGGCACGAAGTACGACGCAAAGCCGGACAGCCCGGGCATCGCGTTGCGTACCCGCACCACGGCGGGTCCGAAGCCGAATCCCATGCTGTTGACAAAGTACTCATCACCCACCCGGCCGGCGTCGAACGTCAACGTGCGGGCGGTGACGAGCCGGCGCACCGCCCGCACCGGGCTGTGACGGTACACGCCCACGAGCTTCGCAAAGTCGTTGCCGCTGCCGATCGGCACGACGCCGAGGGCGACGTCGCCGCCGTGGCGCAGCAGCCCGTTGGCGACCTCGTGGACCGTGCCGTCGCCACCCACGGCAACGACGCGTGTCACTCCCGCAGCGGCCGCGCGGGCCGCCAGCTCGACGGCGTGCCCGGGCCCTTCGGTGCGCTCCACGTGGACCGCCCACCCCTGACGCTGGAACTCCCGCGCCACCGGGTCGAGGGCACGTGCCGCCGCGCCGCGCCCGGCGGCCGGGTTCAGCACCACATGAGCGTGGATCAGAGGCCCCCATTATACGCGTTGAGGCCCGATGCCGCCGCCGTTGCCCGGGCCCCACGCAACTCCTAAATTGGCGCACCATGTCGGATCGGATCGCCCGCGCCCGCCGGTTTGATGAGCGCGAAATCGCCAGGATCCTCGAGCGCGCCGCCGAGTTGCAGCACCGGGCGCCGCTCGAGCCAACGGAAGCGACGGGACTGACGCTGACCGAGTTGGAGCAGGTGGCCGCGGAAGCCGGGATCGATCCACGGCACGTGCGGGCGGCCGCGACGGCCCTCGAGCAGGAAGCGCCGGTCGCTGGCGCCCTGCTCGGCGCCCCCGTCAGGGTCGAGCTCGAGCGGACGGTGGACCGCGAGGTGCAGCCGGCCGCCTACGAGGCGCTGGCGAACGTGATCCGCGAGACGCTCGCGAGTCCCGGATACACCTCCACGCTCGGCAAGAGCTTCGAGTGGAGCTCGGCGAATCCCCAGCGCGCACTGCGCGTGACCGTCACGCCGCGGGCGGGGCGGACCACCGTCCGCATCGAGGAACGGTTCGGCAATCTGGTGGGCGCCCTGTTCGGCGGCATCGTGGGTGGCGTCGGCGGCGGGGGTGGGGGAGCCGCAATCGGGGTCATCGGCGGCGCGTTCGGTGAGATCGAGTTGGGACTCGCCGCCGGCGGGCTCGCGCTGGTTGGCTCGTTTCTTCTCGCCCGCACGATCTTCCGTAGTGTGGCGCGCCGACGCGTCCGACAGCTGCATCGTCTGCTCGACGCGCTGAGCGAGCAGCTCACCGCCGGCTAGTCGCCCGGTTTCAGGTACCCCTTCGCCAGCAGCAGCTCGGCGTTCAGGATTGCGGCGCCCGCGGCGCCACGGATCGTGTTGTGGCTCAGTACAACGAAGCGGTGCCCGAGCACCGCGTCACGCGCGATGCGCCCCACGGTCACGCTCATCCCCCGCCCCGCGTCGCGATCGAGCCGGGGCTGGGGCCGGTCGGGCTCGTCGCGCACGACGATCGGCCGCTCGGGGGCGCTCGGCAGCCGCAGCTCCTGGGGAACTGCCGTGAACGATGCGAACGCGTCGCGCAGCTCCTCCGGATCCGCGGGGCGAGCGAGCTTTACCCGCACGGCCGCCAGATGCCCGTCCACCACGTTCACGCGGTGACACTGCGCGCTCACCGCGAACCCGGCGGGCGCGACGCGGCCGCCGGTCAGCCGGCCGAGGATCTTGCGCGTCTCGCGCTCGATCTTTTCCTCTTCGTTCGCGATGAAGGGCACTACGTTGTCGGCGATGTCGAGGGAGGCGACCCCGGGGTAGCCCGCTCCCGAGAGCGCCTGCAGCGTCGTGGCCACCACCGCCTCGACGCCGAAGCGCGCGGCGAGCGGCGCGAGCGCGAGCGCCAGCATCACCGTGGAGCAATTGGGATTGGTCACGATGAACCCCCGTCCCGCCCCGCCCTGCCGGCACGCGTCGAGCAGCGCCAGATGGTCCGGATTGACCTCGGGAATGAGCAACGGCACCGTCTCGTCCATGCGGTGGGACGAGGAGTTGCTGATCACCGGATAACCGGCCTGCGCGAACCGCGTTTCGACGGGGTCCGCGACGTCGGCGGGCAGGCTCGAGAACACGAGGTCGCAACCGAGCGGGGGCGCGGGGGCCTGCACCACGAGCTCGCGCGCGGCGCGCGGCATGTCGCCCGGCAGCCGCCAGGCGCAGGCCTCGGGGTACGGCTTCCCCTCCGAGCGGTCGGACGCTGCCAGCGCGGTGACCGTGAAGTGCGGGTGGCCGTCGAGCAGCTGCAGGAAGCGCTGGCCCACGGTGCCTGTCGCGCCGAGGATGCCGACCCGGATTGTCGTCTGCACCACCGCTCCTTTCACCCGCGCGGTCCTTGACGCTGCCGCGCCCCAGCGATAAGGTATCAACTTACAACCGAACGCCCGCGGCGTGGCATCGCGCGGGCGTTTCTGTTTCCAGGAGGTGCGGGGCCGCCCATGCGCGCACAGGCGTCAGTACGGGTGCCAGGCTCGACGTCCAATCTGGGCGCCGGGTTCGACTGCATCGGCGTAGCCGTGGAGCGCTGGCTCCGCGTCACCGCCCGGGC
>JBGPDL010000115.1:0-5500 GCA_041482275.1 Gemmatimonadota bacterium
GGCCCGCAAGCCGGTGGCGGAGAGCTGCAGCGTGTGCCACGCCCGCGACTTCTGCCTTGCCTGCCACGTGGACGCACCGGAGCAGGCGCCGATTCAGGCGTTGGCGAGCGACCCGCGGGCGACCGCCATCGTGGTGCGGCTCGAGCCGCCGCCGTCGCACGCCGATGAATCGTGCCTCGGCGGTCACGGCGCCATCGCCCGGCGCGCGCCGGCCGACTGCGTGACGTGCCACACCCAGGAAAGCTGCCAGACCTGTCACGTGGGCAAGCCGCGCGTGGCCCGTGCGCTGCATCGCTCCGCCGAGTCGGGGCGGGGGATCGGCGCCGTGATGCGGCGACGCCGGCCGCCGTGGCACGGCGACAACTTCGCCACGAACCACGCCCAGCGCGCGGCGGCGGCCACGGCCACCTGCGCCGCGTGCCACGTGCGCGCCGATTGCCTCGAGTGCCATCGCCCGGACGCGGCGCGGGCCGCCGGCTACCATCCGTCCGGCTTCCTTGCGCGCCACCCGGCCGCCGCGTACGCACGCGAGACCTCGTGCAGCAGTTGCCACAACGCGGGCAGCTTCTGCACCAGCTGCCACGCGAGCGCCGGCCTCAAGGCCGCCGCCGGTCCGTTGGGCTCCGGCTACCACGACGCTACGCGGTTCTTCATCGCCGGCCACGGCGGCGCGGCGCGCCAGAGCCTTGAGACATGCACCAGCTGTCACGCCGAGCGCGACTGCCTGACCTGTCACTCGGCGCTGGGCGGCCGCCGCTTCAACCCGCACGGGCCGGGCTTCGATCCGAATCGTCTGATCAAGAAGAACCCGCAGATGTGCACCGCGTGTCACGGGACGGTGATCCCGACCCGCTGACGAGGACATCGGTCGTCACAGGGGAGGACGATATGGCAGGAGGGGAGGGCATGATCAGCGCCGGACGGCGGACGTTCCTGAAGTGGGCGACGGGCGCCAGCGCGTTCCTGTCGGCGGCGCTGGCGGGCGTTCCGGTCCTGCGCGCCTTCGTGTCGCCCGCCTTCCAGCGCATCACCTCGGAAACCTGGATCAAGCTCGGCGACGTCGAGACGTTCGATCTCGACATCCCCACCAAGGTGGATTTCGTCGAGACCGTGACCGACGCATGGGTGGAGAACCGGGTGCTGCGCGGCGTCTGGGTCTACACCGAAGACGGCGAGCACTTCACGGTCTACAGCGGCCGCTGCACGCACCTCGGCTGCGGCTACGCCTTCGAGAAGGTCACCGGCCATTTCAAGTGCCCCTGCCACGAGGGGGTCTTCGACGTCAAGACTGGCGGCGTCCTGGCCGGGCCGCCGCCCCGTGCGCTCGACACGCTCGAGTGGAGGATCGAGGAAGGATATCTGTATTGCGCGTATCGCGACTTCCGGGTCGGCGTCGAGCGGAAGGTGGCCGTATGAGCGTGAGCTCCGTGTTCCGCTGGGTCGACGAGCGCCTCGATCTCCGTGGGGTGAAGCGCGCGCTGCTGGACCGCGAAGTGCCCGATCGGCTGACGTGGTGGCACACGCTCGGCAGCGCCACCCTCACCGTGTTCGTGATCCAGATCGTCACCGGCGTGGTGCTCGGCACCTACTACGCGGCCGCGCCCGATCACGCATACGACAGCATTCGTTACATCGACCGGCAGGTCGCGAGCGGGTGGCTCGTGCGCGGCATCCATCACTGGGGCGCGAGCGCGATGGTGGTGCTCATCCTCGCCCACATGATCCGCGTCTTCTCCGTCGGGGCCTACAAGTATCCCCGGGAGATCAACTGGCTGCTCGGCGTGGGGCTACTCGGGCTGGTGGTCGGGTTCAGCTTCACCGGCTACCTGCTGCCGTGGGACCAGAAGGCCTACTGGGCGACGGCGGTGGGCACGAACATCGCGGGCACCACGCCGTGGGTCGGGGGGAAGCTCGTGACCCTGCTGCGCGGGGGCCCCGAACTCGGCGCGGCCACCCTGACACGGTTCTACGCCTTCCACGTTCTCTGGCTGCCGCTGCTGCTCGGCGCGCTGATCCTGCTGCACCTGGTCATGGTTATCCGCCAGGGCATCGCGCCCCGGCCGATCGCGCTCGAGCAGGGCGCGCCGGCGCGCACCAGCGACCCCGCGTACGCCGGCTACTACAAGGAATCGTACGGAAGGACGAAGCGCGGTGGCGTCCGCTTCTGGCCGGACATCATCGGCAAGGACGCCATCGCCTCGCTCGGCGTGGTCGCCCTGGTCGTTCTGCTCGCGCTCGCCTTCGGGGCACCCCTCGAGCCGCCCGCCGATCCGACCGACACGGTGTACGTGCCGAAGCCCGAGTGGTACTTCCTGCCGCTCTACCAGCTGCTCAAGCTCGTGCCCGGCTCGCTCGAGAGCGTCGTCGCGGTGGGGGTGCCCACGGTGCTGGTGATCGTGCTCCTCGCGCTGCCGCTCCTCGATCGGCGTAGCACGCGGAACCTGTTGCGCCGCCCTGTCGCCGCAGGCGGGCTCCTTTTCCTGCTCGGCGGCTCGGGCCTCCTGCTCGGTATGGCCGTACGCGAGGCCGGCCCGGCGATTCCGCCCGAGGGGGGCCGCCCGCTCACCGACGTCGAGCGGGCCGGTCGGGCACTGTTCCAGTCGCAGCAATGCACCGGCTGCCACGTGGTCCGCGGCAAGGGGGGAGACGAGGGGCCGGACCTCACCGAGGTGGGCCTGCGCCACTCGTCGGCCTGGATGCACAGCTTCATGGAGTTGCCCAGTCGCTTCCACGCCGACTCCCGCATGCCCTCCTACGCCCCGCCCGCGATGACGCACGAGGAGATCGAGGAGATCGCCCGATACCTGGCGACGCTGCGGGGCCGGGGGGGGCTGGAGGCGAAGCCGCAGTACAACGACACCTTCCCCGAGCCGCCGAAGCCGAAGGAGGGGGAGGCGAAGAAGAAAAGCTAGACTGGAGCCGGCAGCTTACGGGTTGCTCGCGGTGCCGAACCGCGTCTGTACGTACTGCGCGACGGCGACCATCTCCTCCGGCGTGAGCTTTTCTTTGAACGACTTCATTTCCTTGCCGTTCTTGGCCCCGTGCGCCAGCACCGCGACGAGCGAGTCCTTCGAACGACCGGCCAGGAACGCGGCGTCGAAGGTCTTGATCTCTTTGTACTTACCGAGCGCCTGCTTGGTCGGGCGCCCCGCGGCTCCGTGGCACTCCTTACAGTGCTCGCGGTAGAGCGCCTGGCCGGTCCCCTCCGCACCGGATGCCTGGGCGGCGAGGGTCGGCGCGGCGCATGCGACGAGTGCCGCGCACCCGAGCAGTCGAGCGATCAGGTTCATTCACAGCCTCCTTTAGCGATTCACAGCGCGAGCACCTGCGGTTGACAACCACGAGCTGCCAGGTCGCTCATCACCCTGCGATACACGGCTTCGCCACAAAAGTTGCGCCACAATTGTGAAGGGCGGTTGCCCGCCATCCCGCGCGACGCATCACCTCTTAAGATATAACGCCCCGTGAAATCCTGCATCAGCCACCCGCGCCGGTATGAACGCCATCTCGTCGTCCGGCGTATTTCTGGGATCTCCGCCCACCGCGAGCCGGACGCGGCTCCCGAAGCCATTCCGGGGCATCATTCCACGACGTTCACGTCTGCGACGACGTATTCGGTCCCCGAAGCAGCTCGAGAATTTCAAAATGCTTTCACCGCCTCCTCACCCGGCAGGCGCTATTCTCACGCGCTAGCCGAAAAGGAGGCGGACAATATGTTCGGCATCACGAAGCCCGTGCGGGATCCGATGCTGGATCTCCTGTATCTGCTGGAGCGCCGGATGGGCCGGATCTTCAACGAGCCGTTCGGCGGGTTCGACTGGACCCCGGTGGACGCGGCGCCGGCCGCCTGGGTGCCCCTGGTGGACATCTTCGAGGAGACCGACCGGATCCGGCTGGTGGCCGAGGTTCCCGGTGTGAAGCCCGAGGAGCTCAAGATCTCCGTCGAGGGCAACCTGCTGACGATCAAGGGCGCCAAGGAGCGGGTGGCGGAGGAGAAGGCCGAGAAGGTGCACCGCTATGAGCGGGAATACGGCACGTTCGCGCGGACCTTCACGCTGCCCACGACCGTCGAGCCGGAGAAGATCAAGGCGGCGTACGAAAACGGTGTGCTGACGATCACGCTGCCGAAAGTGGCATCTGCGACGTCCCATCTCGTCAAGATCGAGAGCACCCCGCCGAAGGCTTTGAAGTAAGCCGAGACGGCGGTGGTGAGCATCCCTCCGCGGCGCCAACGCTCCGCGGGGGGAAGTTTCATTGTGGTTTCACGCTGCGCTCATGCGGCCGGCGCTAGGTTGTCCCCCGGTCGCCCGGCACGGGTGACCGGTGCGGGACAGCCCTTGAGGAGGGGCCGGCGCGATGAGCGCCGCTCGACCAGTCGGTTCGCTTCGAGCCATCGGCCGCAGTCCACCGGCACCGCACGGTGCAAGGACGAGAAACCCGATGGCGGACAGGTACCCGGGAAGCGAACGCCGCCCGACCGGAAACGGCCCCGGCGGAAGTGACAAGTCGGAAAACATGTCCTCTGGCCCCCGGATCGACAGTAGATTCGGGGGCCGCGGTTTTTTCCCGGCCCGCGTCGCGGCGTTACTATTTCGGTATCCCCGAGGGGGAAGGGGAGGCGTCCGATGAACCGCAAGGCGTTGTTGGCAATGATGCTGCTTGGGATCGCCCCGCTCGCGGGGCAGCAGCCCGGCGGGATGGGCCGCGGTCGCATGTCAGGCATGGAAGGCCTCATGATGCGCGAGATGGGGCCGGCGATGACGAAGATGATGTTGTACACGCCGCAGCACCTCCTGGCTCGCAAGGACGCGCTCGCGTTGAGTGCCGATCAGGTGGCGCGCCTTATGACGCTGCGGAACGGGACCGACGCTGCGCGGGACGCCGCCATGGCCGAAGCAGCCGCTCACATGAAGGACATGGACCAGGTGGCGAACGCCGCGCAGCCCGACACAGCGGCGCTGAAGACGCAATTCCAAGCGGCGCATGCCGCGATGGGCAAGGCGCATTGGGCGACCATTGCCGCTGCTGCACAGGCTCGAGTGGTACTCAGCGACGGCCAGCGCTCCAAGGTCCAGGTCTGGGCGGATTCGATGCAGGTGTGGATGCAGCAGCACCAGCAGATGATGCAGCCCAGCCGCCCCCATTGATATATCAACGATAGTTGATATATTGCGGCCGATGCCGTCCGCCACCTTACCCGACATCGGCCGCGCGGCGCGCCGGTTCCACGCGCTCTCCGACGAAACGCGGCTCGAAATCGTGCGGCTCTTGTCCCACGGCGAGCGCTGCGTGTGCGAGCTCCAGGACACGCTCGGGGCAGCGCAATCGCGCCTCTCGTTTCATTTGAAGACCTTGAAGGACGCCGGGGTGGTCACGAACCGGCGCGAGGGCCGCTGGGTGTACTACTCGCTCGATCGCGAGGCACTCGAAGCCGTCGCCGCATTCGCGGGGGCGGTCAAGCCGGGGAAGCATGCCGGGAGCTGCGCCCAGGCATGCTGCA
>JBGPDL010000116.1:0-5150 GCA_041482275.1 Gemmatimonadota bacterium
AGCGGATCCGCGAGGCCTACGAGAAGGACGAGCCGGTCGCGGGCACGCTCGTGAAGAAGATCAAGGGCGGCGTGGTGGTCGACTTGATGGGGGTGGATGCGTTCCTCCCCGGCAGCCAGATCGCGCTGCGGCGGGTGCCCAACATCGACGAGCTCCTGGGCCAGAGCTTCGAGTTCAAGATCATCAAGCTGAACAAGCGCCGCCGCAACATCGTCGTGAGCCGCCGCGTGCTGCTCGAGGCCGAGCGCAAGACCAAACGCGACGTCCTGATGAAGGAGTTGCAGGTCGGTCAGGTGCGGAAGGGCATCGTGAAAAACATCACCGATTTCGGCGCCTTCATCGACTTGGGCGGCGTGGACGGCCTGCTCCACATCACCGACATGAGCTACGGTCGCGTGTCGCACCCATCCGAGATGGTGCACATCGGCCAGGAAGTCGAGGTGAAGGTCCTCGACATCGACTGGGAGCGCGAGCGCATCAGCCTCGGCCTGAAACAGCTGCAGCCCTACCCCTGGAAGAACGTCGCCGCGAAGTATCCGGTGGGCACCCGCGTGCAGGGCAAGGTCGTCTCGATCACCAACTACGGTGCATTCGTCGAGCTCGAGCCCGGGATCGAGGGACTGGTCCACATCTCCGAGATGAGCTGGACGCGCAACGTGCGGCACCCGTCGAAGATCGTGTCGATCGGCGAGACGATCGAAGCGGTCGTCCTGAAGGTGGACGAGACGGAAGAGAAGGTCTCGCTCGGCATGAAGCAGACCGAAGAGGATCCCTGGATGGCACTGCCGCAGAAGTACCCGGTCGGCATGCGCCTCAAGGGGAAGGTGCGGAACCTCACGTCCTTCGGCGCGTTCGTAGAGATCGAGCCGGGCATCGACGGCCTGATCCACATCTCCGACATGTCCTGGACCAAGCGCGTGCAGCACCCCTCCGAAGTGGTCAAGAAGAGCGACGAGGTGGAAGTCCTGATCTTGAACGTCGACGCCGAGAACAAGCGCATCTCGCTCGGACTGAAGCAGGCGCAGGAAGACCCGTGGCTGCGCATCGGTGAGACCTACCCCGTGGGTACGGAGCTGCGGGGCCGGGTGCTGCGCCTCATGGACAAGGGCGTGGTGGTGGATCTGGGGAGCGACATCGAGGGGTTCGTCCCCATGTCGCAGCTCGGGATCCCCGATATCCAGAATCCGGGCGACGCGGTGAAAGAGGGGCAGGCGGTGGAACTGAAGGTGCTGGAGGTCGATCCCATTCACCATCGGATCGTCCTCGCCGCCACCGGGTGGCCAAAGGAAGACAGTGCGCAGGAACCCGTGAAGCAGGACACGCAAGGCTAGACGCGCACACGCACAGCGGTGAGCAGGGGCGGAGGGGGCGGGTTTTCCTGTCCCCTCTTGCTGTTTACGGCTGTGCGTCTGTGCGTCTAGTATTAGCGGTCCTGTCACCCATTCTCGGTCCAGTCTAGATTCTCTGTCCATGAGTATGCGAGAGAAGCTCGAGCTCCTCCAGCAGAAGCGCGCCGCCGCCGAGCTCGGGGGCGGCGCCGACCGCATTGCCGCGCAGCACGGCAAGGGCAAAATGACGGCACGCGAGCGGCTCGACGTGCTGCTCGACCCCGGGACGTTCGTGGAGTTCGACCGGTTCGTCACGCACCGCTCGACGGACTTCGGGCTCGCGGACGAGAAGTACCTGGGCGACGGGGTGGTGACGGGTTACGGCCGGATCGAGGGGCGCCTAGTGTACGTTTTCTCGCAGGACTTCACCGTGTTCGGCGGATCGCTCTCCGAGGCGCACGCGGAGAAGATCTGCAAGGTGATGGATCAGGCGATCCAGAACGGCGCCCCGGTGGTCGGGCTCAACGACTCGGGCGGGGCGCGCATCCAGGAGGGCGTCGTCTCGCTGGGTGGATACGCCGACATCTTCTTGCGCAACACGCTGGCGTCGGGTGTGGTCCCGCAAATCAGCGCCGTCCTCGGGCCCTGCGCCGGCGGGGCGGTGTACAGTCCCGCGATCACGGACTTCGTCTTCATGGTGCGGGGAGTCTCGTACATGTTCGTCACCGGGCCGGGCGTCGTGAAGACCGTGACCCACGAGGAGGTGGATTTCGACGGCCTCGGCGGCGCCGACGTGCACGGGGGGACCTCCGGCGTGGCGCAGTTCGTGCACGACTCCGAGCTCGAGAGTCTCGCCGCGATCCGCACCCTGCTGGGATTCCTCCCCTCCAACAATCACGACGATGCGCCGATCCGCCCGTCGGCCGATCCGCCTGACCGGCGCGACGAGGAGCTGCTCGAGGTGGTGCCCGACAGCCCCACGCAGCCGTACGACATGCACGATGTGATCCGCCGCGTGGTGGACGACGGCGATTTCTTCGAGGTGCACCGCGACTTCGCGGGGAACCTGCTCGTCGGATTCGCCCGCCTCGCAGGCCGGCCTGTGGGCGTGGTGGCGAACCAACCTGCCGTACTCGCCGGCGTGCTCGACATCAACGCGTCGACCAAGGGCGCCCGCTTCATCCGGTTCTGCGACGCGTTCAATGTCCCGCTCGTGACCTTCGAGGACGTGCCGGGCTTCCTCCCGGGTGTCGCGCAGGAGCACGGAGGGATCATCAAGCACGGTGCGAAGCTGCTGTACGCGTACTGCGAAGCGACCGTTCCGAAGCTCACGGTGATCGTCCGCAAAGCGTACGGCGGCGCTTACGACGTGATGAACTCCAAGCACGTACGTGGGGACTACAATGTCGCCTGGCCGACGGCGGAGATCGCCGTGATGGGGCCGAAGGGGGCGGTGGAGATCCTGTACAAGGACGAAGCCACGGAGGCCCGGGAGGCAGAGTACCGCGAGAAGTTCGCGCATCCGTACCTCGCGGCGGCGCGCGGCTATTTGGACGATATCATCGATCCGCGGGACACCCGGCCCCGGCTCATCGACGCCCTCGGGACGCTCGCCACGAAGCGAGACCGCAATCCGCCCAAGAAGCATGGCAACATTCCTCTCTAGTGCGTTGGTGTGTGTCGTGCTGTTCCAGGTGCCGGGACCGCCGGCGCCGGCGGACTCGGTCGCCGCGTGGCGCGGCCGGGCGGCGCGCGACTCGACCGACGCTCAGCTCTGGCTGCTGATCGGGCGGGCGTACCTGGAGCTGGGCGCCGAGGCGCATGGGCCCACCCACCGCGCGGCGGAGGACAGCGCCTGGACGCGCGCCGTGCTCGACACCGCGGACAATGCCCTCACGCGTGCCGCCGCCCTGGCCGGGCCCGCCGGCTCCAGCACGGTCGGCGACAGCGCCCGCGTGCTGCGCGTCGGCACGTGGGCGGCGCGCTCTTGGCTGGCGTGGGAAGCGGCGGGGATCGACGCCGGCCAGCTGGCGCTGGGACCCCTGCCCTCGGACCTGCGCGTGCCGGCCGTGCTCGAAGAACTGGGCGAGAACCTGCTGCGCGCCTGCCCGAGCGGCGGGGTATTGCTGACCGCCGGACCGGCCGATTGGTACGCGGCCTGGTACATGCGGTTCGCCCGCAATCTGCGTCCCGATCTGATCGTGGTGCCGCCCCTCGCGTGGCGGTCGGATGCGGTGCTGCGGCACCGGCTTGCGGGCGATCTCAGGCTGGGGCACCATGCGGAGGCCGCCGGCTGGCTCGCGGAGCTCGCCCGGCGGCGGCCGGTGTGCGTCAGCATGGCGTTCGACCGGCCCCCGGAGCGGATGAAATGGGAGACCCGGCCACTCGAGTGGGTGGCCGGACCGAGAGGCACGAGCCCGCGAGTCCCGCCCCGCGACTTCGTGTTCGCCGCGCTGCGCGTGGCGCTCGACCAGCACGACCCCTGGGCGGAGCCGACGCTCGCCGCGTACGCGCGGGCGGCGCGCACCACGCCCGGGCTGTGTGAGGCGATGGCGACGTTCCGAGTCGCAGCTGACGTGCCGGCGTGCCGGCGGTGACGACGATCAAACGAGTCCTCGTCGCGAACCGCGGCGAGATCGCCCTGCGCATCATCCGCGCCTGCCACGAAGAAGGTCTCGAAGCCGTGGCCGTATACTCCGAGGTCGACCGGCTGTCTCCCCACGTGCGCGCGGCCAACCTGGCGGTGGCGCTCGGGCCGCCCGCCGCGGCCCAGTCTTACCTGGACATCGCGAAGCTCGTCGAGGCCGCGCGGAGCACCGGCTGCCAGGCGGTGCATCCGGGCTATGGCTTCCTCTCCGAGCGCGCGCCGTTCGCCGAAGCGGTTGCGGCGGCCGGGCTCGAGTTCGTGGGGCCACCCGCGTCAGCCATCCGTGCCATGGGCGACAAAACCGAGGCCCGGCGCCGCATGCAGGCGGCGGGCGTGCCGATCGTGCCCGGCACGACGCGGCCCCTGGCGGACCACGCCCAGGCGCGCCCCGAAGCGGCGCGGCTCGGGTACCCGGTGCTGCTCAAAGCGGTGGCGGGAGGCGGCGGCAAGGGCATGCGGCTGGTGCGGGAGGAAGCCGAGCTCGAGGCCGCGTTCGAGACCGCCGCGAGCGAGGCGCAGAAGGCCTTCGGCGCGGGCGACCTGTATCTCGAGAAGCATCTCGAGCGGCCGCGCCACATCGAGATTCAGATCCTGGCCGACTCGTACGGCCGGGTGGTGGCGTTGGGCGAGCGCGAATGCAGCATCCAGCGCCGCCATCAGAAGCTCATCGAGGAAGCACCGTCGCTCGCCGTCACGCCGGCGCTGCGGCGGCGCCTGGGGGAGGCCGCGACCGCCGCCGCCGGCGCAGTGGGTTACCTCGGCGCCGGCACCATCGAGTTTTTGCTCGCGCCGACCGGCGAGTTCTACTTCCTGGAGATGAACACGCGGCTCCAGGTGGAGCACCCGGTGACGGAACTCGTGTACGGGGTGGATATCGTGCGCGAGCAACTGCGCGTGGCGATGGGCCAGCCGCTGCGGGTGCACGCCGGCACGCTGCAGCCGCGCGGCCACGCCATCGAGTGCCGCATCACGTCCGAAGATCCCTTCAACGACTTCCTCCCGGCCACCGGCGTGCTGCGCTACCTGCGGGTCCCGGGGGGGCCGGGAGTCCGGTGGGACGGAGGGATCGAGGCGGGCAACGAGGTGACGCTCCACTACGACCCGCTCATCGCCAAGCTGATTGTGTGGGGGGAGACGCGCCAGGTCGCGCTCGAGCGCATGCGGCGCGCGCTGCG
>JBGPDL010000117.1:0-4789 GCA_041482275.1 Gemmatimonadota bacterium
GATATGTGCTGTCCGCGTTGTACGCCGTGGTGAACGTTCTGCCCTGGCCCGCCTGGAACGCGTCGGCGACCCAGGCGCGCACCCAGCGCGAGGGTGGCGAGATCGGCGTGCCCGCGAACCGCCGCGCGAGCGCGGCGCGGGTGCCACCGGTCCAACTCGATCGCGGCGCCCTCACCGAAGATCGTGTCGGGGCTGGTCGGGGCCTCGGACGCGGGAGGGGTGGGGAGCGGGACGGGCGCCGGTTCGGCAGCCTGCTGTCCCGCGGCCTTGTGATCCCCGCGGCAGGTGCGCCGGTCCACGTGGCGACGGCCACCACGACCGTGCTCGCGACCAGCCTTGATCGCGCCAACGGCGGGCGCCCCGTTGCCTCGGTCATCGTCCCGACGGCCGCGACGCGCGCGCTGCGCGCCGCAACTGCTTGACCCGCTGAATCGCCGCTTCGTGCTCGGCGTAGGTCGCCGAGAAGATGTGCTTGCCGTCCGGTTGCGCGACGAAAAAGAGGAACGGCACGTCGGCCGGGTAGAGCGCCGCCGCGAGGCTCGCCCGTCCCGGCTGGCTGATCGGGCCCGGTGGCAGCCCCGCGTGCAGGTACGTGTTGTAGGCCGACCGCACGGCGAGGTTCTTTTCCCACACGCGCTTCAACCGTCTCCCGGAGGCATAGCTGACGGTGGGGTCCGCCTCGAGCCGCATCCCCCGCTTGAGCCGGTTCCGGTACACGGCGGCGATGAACGGGCGATCGGGGTCGTAGCGCACCTCGGCCTCGACGATCGACGCGAGCGTGACGAGCTGGTGCCGGGAGAACCCGAGCGTATCGAGACGGGCCTGCCATTCGGGAGTCCACTGCTCGACAAACTGGTGTGTCATGACGCGCACCAGCTCCCGCGCTCCCATGTGCAGCGGCAGCAGGTACGTGGTGGGAAACAGATACCCTTCGGCGCTGGCCGTCCCATCGGGGACGCTGAGGCCGGCCAGCAGCTCCGGGTCATCTGCGGCGGCCACGAACGAATCGCGCGGGATGCCGAGCGCTTCTTGCGCGAGGTTCGCCACCTCCGCGAGTCGCAGGCCCTCCCGCACCGTGAAGCGGTGTTCCACGCCGCGGCCGCGCTCCAGCGCCGCCACCACGTCGGACCATGACTCGTTCTGGCGCAGCAGGTACACGCCGCTCTTAAGCGCACCGGCGAGCCCCCGCATCCGGGCGTACGTCCGGAACAGGCCCGGATGGCCGATCACGTGGTTGGCGGCGAGCGAGTCGACGGCGGCGTCCAGGCTGGTCCCTGCCGGAATGGTCACGGTGATGCGGGGACCGTCGGAGGAGCCGCAGGCGGCGAGGGCGAGGAGCAGCGCAATCGCTCTCAGGTCGCCCCTCCTCGCTTCGCGTCCAGATAGTGCTGCAGCAGCAGCGCCGCCGCGAGAGCGTCCACGTCGTCCTTGCGGCCCCGGGTCGTGCCGCCCATCTCGCGCACGGCCTGGAGCGCGCGCGCCGTGGTGAGGCGCTCATCCCAGAGCTCTACCGGTTTCCCGGAGGTTCGGGCGATGTCGGCGGCGAGGGTCCGGGCGGCGGCGGCCGAGTCGCCTTCGACCCCGTCTTGGTCCAGCGGCAGGCCGACCACGACCGCGCTCACGACGTGGCGCTCGAGCAGGGTGAGGAACTCGCGCATCGGGAAGCGCTTGCCGGTCCGGCGGGTGAGGGTCGCGAGCGGTTGGGCGAGCAGCCGGGTCTCGTCGGACAGGGCGAGGCCGATGCGGCGCTCGCCCCAATCCACTCCCATCACCCGTCCGCCGGACGTCACCCCTGCGCCATGGTCTGGAAGAACTCGGCGTTCGTTTTCGTCCGCTTGAGCCGCTCGAGCAGGAACTCGATCGCTTCGACGGGCGGCATGTCGGCGAGGAAGTTGCGGAGCAGGTACACCTTGTTGAGCTCTTCCTTGGAGAGCAGGATTTCTTCCTTCCGCGTACCAGAGCGCTGCACGTCGATGGCCGGGAAGGTGCGCCGCTCAGCGATACGGCGGTCGAGGATCACTTCCATGTTGCCGGTGCCCTTGAACTCCTCGAAGATCACCTCGTCCATGCGGGAACCGGTGTCGATCAGCGCGGTGGCGAGGATCGTGAGCGAGCCGCCGCCTTCGATGTTGCGCGCCGCGCCGAAGAAGCGCTTGGGCTTCTGCAGGGCGTTCGCGTCCACGCCGCCCGACAGGATCTTGCCCGAGTGCGGTACGACCACGTTGTGAGCCCGGCCCAGGCGCGTGATCGAGTCGAGCAGGATCACCACGTCCTTGCCGTGCTCCACCAGGCGCTTCGCCTTCTCGATGACCATGTCCGCGACCTGCACGTGGCGGTCGGCCGGCTCGTCGAACGTGGACGAGATCACCTCGACGCTCGGACCCTTGACGTTCTCCTCCATGTCCGTCACCTCCTCGGGCCGCTCGTCGATGAGCAGTACGATGAGGTAGACTTCGGGGTGGTTCTCGATGACGGAGTTGGCGAGCTTCTGGAGCAGGATTGTTTTTCCGGCTTTCGGCGGCGAGACGATGAGACCCCGCTGGCCCATGCCGATGGGACTCAGGATGTCCATCACCCGCATCGACAGGTCGCCGTCCTTGCGCTCGAGCTTGATGCGCCGTTCGGGATAGCGCGGGCGCAGGTTGTCGAACGCGACCCGGTGCTTCGCCTTCTCGGGTTCGTCGCCGTTCACGACCTCGACTTTCAGCAGGGCGAGGTAGCGCTCGCCTTCCTTCGGCGGCCGCACCTGGCCCATGATCGTGTCGCCGGTGCGCAGATCGAAGCGCTTGATCTGGCTGGGCGAGACATAGATGTCGTCGGGGCCGTACAGGTAGTTCCAGTCGGGACTGCGGAGAAAACCGTAGCCTTCGGGCAGGATCTCGAGCACGCCCTCGCCCCGCAACACGGTGTCGGAGTCGAGCAGCGACTGTTCGATGCGGAAAATTAGATCCTGCTTGCGGAGCCCTGAGTAGTTGGTGATGTTCAGGGTTTCGGCCATCGCGTGCAGTTCCGCGACGGATTTCCTCTTCAGTTCAGCGATATCCACGTGTGTTCTTGCCTCGTAGCTCTACGGCGGGCGATACCCCGGGGTGGGGGAGTGAGCGCGTTGAAAATGGAATCTGGGAAGTCGAAGGAGTGCGAGAGAGCTATAGTAGGGTCCTCCGGACTCCGAGTCAAGGGCGCCCCGTGAACCTGAGTGAGTTCCTGTTGGCGTGGCGCACCACGTCGCTGCCGGACCGGGAAGTCATTGATGCGCTTGTACATCCGGCCCACGCTGGGCCCTCCCCGGCGCTCGCGGCGGCGCTCGCAGCGTGGCGCGGAAGCTATTACTGGTCGGACGAGCCGGACGGGCGCCACCTGGTGCTGACCCGTCCCTCGACCCGGCGGGAGGAGCGGTGGGCGGTGCACGTCGTGCTGTTCCTCGCCACCCTGTTCACCACCACGTTCGCCGGCGCCGTGCTCGCGGGCACGATCGGGTACGACAACCCGCTCGACTTCTTCACCTGGTCGTATCCCTTGCCCGGGCACTTCGCCCACGCGTGGGCGGCCGGCTTTGGCTTCTCGCTGCCGCTGCTCGCGATCCTGCTGTGCCACGAGCTCGGTCATTACCTGACGGCCCGCCGCTACGATCTCGACGTGTCGCCTCCGTACTTCATCCCGGTGCCGCTCGTGCCGTCGTTCATCGGTACGATGGGAGCGTTCATCCGGCTGCGCACGATGCTGTCGGACCGCCGCCAGCTGTTCGACGTCGGCATCGCGGGGCCGATCGCCGGATTCGTCGTCGCGCTTCCCGTGCTCGCCATCGGCCTCGCTCTCAGCCATCCGGCCGCCGGGCAGGAGGCGGTCGCGGGGATGGTGCTCGAGCTCGACGGCGCGAAGGCCGTGCTCGGCGATTCGCTGATCACCTTCGCGTTGCGACACCTGATCCACGGCGCCCCGGCGCTGGTCGTCCATCCGGTCGCCTTCGCGGGCTGGATCGGCATGTTCGTGACTATGCTCAACCTGCTGCCCATTTCCCAGCTCGACGGTGGGCACGTCCTGTACGCCGCGTTGCCGCACTGGCAGCGGCGCATCGCCCTCGCCTTCTGGTCGCTCATCGTCGTGCTCGGCTGGTTCTGGCGCGGCTGGCTCTACTGGGGGCTGCTCGTCCTGCTGCTGTCGCGCGGCCGCCTCGGTCACCCGCCGGTGCTCGACGCCGAGCGGCCGCTGCCGCTGTCGCGCCGGGCGCTCGCGTGGGCGGCGCTGCTGCTCTTCCTGATCACTTTCGCCCCGATCCCCTTCCGGATTTGAAGTATTGCGTAAGTCTCCGACCCTTATATCTTTGCACAAACCAGCCCTAGGGCGCGCATGCCCGCACAACCGGCACGTTATAACGCGCAGGACTCGAGCGAAGCGGTCGTCCACGACCTCCCCCCCATCCGATTCGACGGACAACTCATCCCCATTCGTCTCCAGGTGCGCCGCTCTGACGACGCGATCTGGCGCGGGCGGGTGCTATTCGGGGCACCGGATACCGAAGCCGAGCGCGCCACCGCCGAAATCTTCTGCGCCACCTCGGAGCCGGATCTATGGCAGTCGGTCCGGGACCTGCGAGACCATCATCTGCGCGACCTCTACCGCTCGCTGCTGTAGATGGCGGACGCGTTAGACCCGATCAGGAAGCTCCGGCACGACCTGTCGAACCCGCTGGCCGCGATCCTCGCGGAAACCCAGCTGCTGCTGCTTGGCGCCGACAAGTACGACGCCGAAACGGTGGAAGGCCTGAAGCAGATCGAGGCGCTCTCGCGCA
>JBGPDL010000118.1:0-4716 GCA_041482275.1 Gemmatimonadota bacterium
GCCTTGACGTTCTCGAGCGCCTGCCGCGTCTGGCCCGCGATGCCTGTGTCGGCGAGCTGGCGCGTGCCGGGCACGTTGCCGATCTGGCCCGACAGATAGAGCATGTTCCCCACTCGCACCGCCGCCGAGAACGGCAGCCCGCGGACTTCGCCGGGGCCGTGCAGCACCTGGCGATCCTGCCCGGCGAGCGGCGCGGCAAGAACAGCGAGAGCGATAATGGTGGCAATCCTCATGCTTCCCTCCCCAGACGAGCCGTGACGATCGGCCAGGTGATCACCAACGCGAGTCCGCCTACGGCGCTCGCCAGAAACGCCGGGCCCGCGCCGTACCGCTGGAACACTCCCCCCAGGGCGACACCCCCGACCAGCGCCGCGAACCCCGTCACCCCATGATAGACCCCGAACCCGCTCCCCTGACGCGGCCCCGCGAGCCGTGCCACCAGCGCCCGCTCCGGGCTTTCCGTGAGTCCCGCCACGAGACCAAGTGCCAAGAACAACCCCCACGCCGCCCCCGCCGTGCTCGCGCGCGCCATCCCGGCCGCCAACCCGGCATACACGAGCCACCCCGCCCACATCGTCCGCGCCGGGCCCAGCCGGTCGCTCGCCTCACCACCAAGGAAGCTCGATGACGACCGGACCACGTGCACCGCGGACCACAACAGCGGCACGACCGCCACGGGAACGCCCAGCTCCTGGGAACGCAGGATGATCAACGTGTCGGGCATGCGGAGGAGGTAGAAAAAAGAGATGGCGAGGAGGGGGGAGAAGCGTGACGGGGGGAGGTTGGGGGAGGTTGGTGGAGGTTGCGGCGTCTCACCTCCACCAACCTCCCCCAACCTCCCCCGTCCTCCGCCGTCCCGCACCGCCCACACGGCGAGGAACAGCACCAGCACTCCGGGCACGATGCTCGCCCCGATCACGGTGCGCACATCCGCCCGATGCGACGCGAGCAGCCACCAGGCGAGGATCGGGCCGAGCACCGCGCCCGCGTGATCCATGCCGCGCTGCAGGCCGAACGCCCGGCCCCGTAGCTCCGCCGGCGTCACGTCGGCGATCAGCGCGTCGCGCGGCGGCGTGCGCAGCCCCTTGCCCAAGCGGTCCACGACACGCAACCCGATCACCTGCCACGCCGCGCCCGTGACGGCGATGACGGGCCGCACCACGACGGCGACGAAATACCCGAGCACGATCAGCGGCCCGCGCAGGCGCTGCCGGTCGGCCAGCCGCCCCGCCCCGAGCTTCACGAACGCCGCCGCGAACTCCGCCGCCCCGTCGAGCGCGCCCAGCGCCTGCGCCCCGCCACCCAGCACGCCGGTGACGAACGCGGGGAGCAACGGGTAGATCATTTCGCTCGCGAAGTCGTTCAGGAGCGAGACCCAGCCGAACAGCTTCGCCTGCCGCGGCAACCGCGCCGGCCGCGGCGGGGGGGAGGCGCCGCCGCTAGGCGGCATTGAGGCCGAGGCCCCAGCGGATCAGCGTGATGGGGAGACCGCCGTAGCGCAGCATGGCGTCGTGGAAATCGCGCAGCGTGAAGCCGGCGCCGCGCGCGGCACGATAGTCCTCTCGCAGCTCGAGCAGCTCGCGCCGTCCCACCGCGTAGCACAGCGGCTGGGCGGGCTCGGCGCAATAGCGCCGTACCTCCGCCTCCGCGTTGACGCGATCCACCCGCAGCTGCGTCACCAGTTGGTCCACGGCCTGCTCGAACGTCATGCCGCGGGTGTGCAGCCCGACATCGAGGAGGACCCGCGCCGCGCGCCACAACAGGTGCACCCGCTGGAAGAACTGCTCTTCCTCTGAACGGTAAAACCCCTCCTCGCCCATCATATCCTCGCAGTACAGCGCCCAGCCCTCGACGGTGAGCGGCGTCCACACGTTCTTGCGGGTGTGCGAGGGCTGCTCTTGCGCGTGGACCAGCTGCAGATGGTGGCCGGGATAGCCCTCGTGCAGCGCCGTGGCGGCGAGCTCGTAATGGCAATGGTCGCGCAGGATCCGCTCCTGCGCGCCCGGGGGCAGCGCCGGATCGGGAACCGTCACGTAGAACCAGCCGGTGCGGTCGCTCGAGTAGGCGCCGGGGCTGTCGTAGGCCGCGAACGGGATGACCGGCCGCATGAACGCGGGCGTCGGCACCACGTCGAGCGGAGCATCGGGGATCGGGGCCAAGTCCCGGGCCGCCACGAAGTCGCGCGCCCGCGCCATCTCCCGCGCGTAGGCGTCCACCAGCGCCGTCGCCGGAGGATGGTCCGCGCGCAGCCGGTCGGCGACCTCGTGCCAGGTCTTGCCGGCCTGCAGGCGCGCCGCCCGGCGCGCCAGATCCGCCTCGACCTCCTCCTTGAGATGGAGCCCGTAACGCCACAGCTCGGGCGCCGTGTCCCGCAGCACGTGCTCGTAATGCAGGTGGAAGTTGAAGTTCTCTTCGCCCAGCGCGAAGTCGTCGGACGCCGTATCGAGCCAGCGCTCGAGATCGTGCCCGAAGGCCGTGATCGCGGCCACCGCGCGGTCCGCCGCCGCCGCGACGCGCTCGCCGTGGCCCGCCCCGATTTCCCGGACGAGCGACAGGCCGCCCTGGTTGATCCGCAGCGCCGTCTCCACGAACACCCGCACCGGCTCGATCAAGGCGGCGCGCGCGTCGTCGAGCAGCCCCGGTACGTCCTCGAGGCGGCCCGCCAGCGCGAGGGCCTTCTCTTGCGGCGTGCGGTCGGCCCGGCCGAGCAGGAAGTGCAGCCCGCCGAGCAGGTGCGACAGCCAGAACGCGGGATTCTTCGCCTGGGGACGCTCGCGCTGGAAGCGCCGCTCGGTCACCCGGATCTCGTTCAGGAGCGCCGTGCGGTCGATTTCGTCATCCAGCTGGTGGGCGGTGGTCTCTTCCAGGGCGGCGGCGACCGACTTGAGCGCGGCGAGGTGCGGAGCGAGCGCGCCCGGGCTGAAGCGTCCGTAGCGGTCGTCGTACTGTTTCACGCCCGCCTGGGTCGCCGCGACGGGATCGAGGTGCCAGCGGACGTCGAAGTACGACCGCTCGATCTCCCGAAACGCCGCTACCGCCATGCCGCCTGCCTCAGCAACCGGTGACACTCCTCGTCGGACAGTACCCGGTCGGTGCGCTTCGCCGCCTCGAACAGCGCGCGGCACGCCGCTTCGTCCTCCGCGTCGTAGCCGTGCGTCTCGAGCCAGTACTTCACGTTCGAGAGGCCCGACACGGGTGAGATCTCGATCTTCTGCTCGAGCCCGAACTCCTGCGCCGGCACCGAGCTGTACACGCGGTCGGCGAGCCAGGCGTGGCCCTTCTTTTTCGCCTTGATGATCGCCGCGGCGTGCACCCCCGTGCCGGTGCGGAACGCGTCCTCTCCCATCACGGGATAGTTGACGGGGATCGGCACGCCCACCGCGTCGGCCACGAGCCGGCAATACTCGGGCAGCTTGCTGATGTCGTGGCGATGCGCGCCCAACAGCCTCAGGTTCACGAGCAAGAGGTCCATCTCGGCGTTCCCCACCCGCTCCCCCACCCCGAGCGCGGTGGCGTGTACCCGGTCCACGCCCGCCTCGATCGCCGCCAGGCAGTTGGCGAGCCCCATGCCGCGGTCGCGGTGGCCGTGCCAGTCGATCTTCACACGGTGTTGCTTGACGATCTCCTGCTTGACGAACTGCACCAGTGCCTTGACACCGTCTGGCATCGCGTGCCCCACCGTATCCGCCAGGCAAATGCGCGTTGCCCCACAGTTTATCGCCGCCCCGTACAGCGCCTTCAGCGCTTCGGGTTTCGCCCGCGTGGTGTCCTCGGTGACGTACATGACGGGCAGGCCGTGCTTCACCGCGTACGTCACCGCCTCCTCGGTGGACTTGACGATGCGGTCGAGCGTCCAGTCCTCGGCGTACTGGCGGATCGGCGACGAGCCGATGAACGTCGCGGCCTCGATCGCGATTCCCACCTCTTGGGCGACGCGCACGATCGGCTCCACGTCCGCGATCACCGTGCGCGCCGCGCAGTTCGGGGCGATCGGCAGTTTGGCGTCGCGGATCTCCGTGGCGAGGGCGCGGACCTGCTCGACCACGCGCGGGCCGGCCCCCGGGAGGCCGATGTCCGCCGCCACGATCCCCAGATCGGCCATGAGGTGGAGCAACCGCTTCTTGGCGTCGAGCGAGGGGTCGCGCACCGACGGGGACTGCAGGCCGTCACGCAGCGTCTCGTCGTTCAAGTCCACTCGGGCGCGCGACCAGTCGAAGCTCGCCTCGCCACCCGCGCGGTTCCAGTCGTAGATCAGCTCCCGCTCGTCCATGAGCGTAGTGTTCACCTCTCGCCCCCCACCGTCAAGCGGGTTAGTGTGAAGGACCGTGGAGCACACCATCTCCCGCTTGCTCGCGCACGAACGTGTCCGCGCGGCGCGCCATCACATCGAGCGCACCGACGAGGTGACGCTCGCCCGTCAGGCCGCGCTCTCCGCCATCCCGGCACCCACCGGCGCCGAAGGCCGGCGGGCGGCCCGCATCGCCGAGCTGTTCCGCGAGGTGGGGCTGTGCGACGTGGCGGTCGACCAGGCGGGGAATGTGCACGGCTGGTTCGGACGAGACGAGGGAGGAGGCAGGGGGGACGGGGTCGCCCCGGTGGTGGTGGCCGCACATCTCGACACCGTGTTTGGCGCCGACGTGGATGTGTCCGTGGAGCGGCGCAGCCAGCGGCTCGAGGGCCCCGGCATCTCCGACAACGCCCGCGGCCTCGCCGCGC
>JBGPDL010000119.1:0-4454 GCA_041482275.1 Gemmatimonadota bacterium
CGCCAGCGGCCGTCGCGTTTCTCGACGGCATCGAGCAGTGGCGTGTGGTGGGGTACGCGGGAGTCACGCCGATCGTGCGGGCGTACGTCGCAGCCGCGATCCGCCGGCGGGGCCCCGACCGCCGCCCTCGCACCGTCGCCGAGCAGACGGAAGAGCTCGCCATAACCCGGCTCGACTGCCTGCCCGGCCGCGTGCGCGCCGTACTCGAGGGGACGGGGATCCGCGTGGTCGAGTTCGCCGCTGACGATGCCGGCCAGCCCGCTCGGGCCGTGCCGGCGGCCCGGGTCCAAGTCCAGAAGGCCCGCGCGGCGCTCGAGCGCCGTCTGGCGGAGCGGGGCCTCGACGCGCTCCGCGCCGACGAGTGGTTGGTCGTGGACGGCGTGCTGTCGGATTCTCCCGCACTGTCCGGTCATCCCCGCGCGCTCGGCGTGGTGAAGAGCCACGGGGCGCAGTATTTCGAGGGAGCGGAGCTCGAGCGCGCGCTCACGCTGCCGGCCGGCCATCGCACCAGCGTGTTCCGGCCGCGGCCCCGCGGGGCGCGCCGCGAGATCCATTCCTGGTACCTGCGACTCTGGCCGTGGGAGGGCAACGATCTCTTGTACGGGCTGGTGCGATTGGAGGCCCGCGCCCATTCCGACACGGTCGCGCTCGCGTCGCCGTTGTCGGCCTGGCTCATGCGGGAGCGCGCCCCGCTCGCCACCCCCGACCGGCGCTGGGATCGGTTACTTTATCCCATCCATGACGTGGAGACTTACTTGAGAGCGCGCGCCCCGCGCGACCTCATCCCGCCTCCCGCCTCCCGCCTCCCTCGGACGGGCTCGTGATTCAGCAGCGCGATCCCGACCCCGTCGGACGTGTCGTCGCCACCGAGCAGAAGCCCGCGACGCCGCATCAATTCCATTTCTGGACCGCGAACGAGACGACCATCGGGATCGGCGCGATCGTGCGCGTGGAAGAGGAGGGACGGAGGAAGGGGGAAGAGGGAAAAGTGGTCTGGGGCGTCGTCACAGACGGGTTCGCGTACTCCGATCTCGCGACTCCGCTGCACGATGTGGTCGGCGCCGAGGGCGATCCGGCGCGCGCGGCGGAGAACCCGACGGTGCGCCAGGAGATTCGGCTGTGGACCGCGGCCGTGCTGCGCCAGCAACCCGAGGAGCCCCTGCAACCGGTGCCGCTCGGCCGAGTGCACGTGGCGACGGACGCCGACGTGGCGCAGGCGCTCCGCATGGACGCGTACCTGGGCGGCGCCCAGCCGACCGCCATCCCGATCGGGTTGTACACGTCCGGCGGGCTCGAGGCGCCGGTGTACCTGGACGCCGACTTCCTGCTCGGACCCGAAGCCGCCCACCTGAACATCTCCGGTGTCTCGGGGCTCGCCACCAAGACGAGCGCGGTCGAGTTTCTGCTCGGATCCATCTTCCGGCACTTCCCGCCGCACAAGGGCCGCATCGCGGCGGTGTGCTTCAACGTGAAGGGCCCCGACCTCTGCTTCCTCGACCAGCCCGGGCCGCTCGACGACCAAGACCGGCGGCGCTACGAGCGCCTGGGTGTCGACCCGCAGCCGTTCGAGCGGGTGCGCTACTACGCGCCGTTCAAGAGCGATGGCGTGAATCTCAATACGCTACGCACCCACCCCGACCTGGTGGGCGACGTGGAGCCGCTCGTGTGGGGCCTGCGCGAGGTGCTCGACTACGCCGAGGTGCTTCTGAACCGCGACGACATCGACGCCAAGGCCGACGCGTTCATCGACTTCTTGTCGGACCGCGTGGTGGACCGGGCATTCGACGACGGGTTCGGCGGGGCGCATCGCGTCGCGACGTTCGCCGACCTGGAGCGTCTGTTCCGCTCGATTTTCGACGGCCTCGAGCTCGGCGGCGGGCGCGGCGATACCTGGCGCACGCATCACATTGCCACCATCCGCAAGGTGCGCAACCGCCTGTCCAACATCTCCACCCGCTGCAAGGGCCTCGTGACCGACGACGGGCCGTCCAACGATCTGCCGTGGGGGCGGTTCGAGGATCGGACCGTGTACGTGGTGGACGTGGCCAACGTCGATCCGCTCGGCCAGGATCTCGTGTTCGCCCGCGTGGTCTCGCAGCTGCGCGAGCACCTCGAGCGCCGGGACTTGGGCGTCGATGCCGTGGCGGTGTTCGTGGACGAGCTGAACAAGTACGCCCCGGCCGACGGGCCCGAGACGTACGTGAAGAAGATGCTGCTCGATATCTCGGAGCGCGGGCGTTACCTTGGGCTCGTGCTGTTCGGCGCCGAGCAGTTCCGTTCGCAGGTGCACCGGCGCGTGGTGGGGAATGCGGGGACCATCGTGTTCGGCCGCATGGACTCGGACGAGCTCGCGACGCCCGGCTACCAGGTGCTCTCACCCGCCACCAAGATCAAGCTCGCCACCCTGCCGATCGGCGAGCTGATGGTGCGGCACCCGCACTTCACGCAGCCCATCTTCGTGCGCTTTCCCCGGCCCGCGGTGCTGCGGGGCCGGGATGGCGTGGAGCGGTTCCCGCCCGCGGCGGACCTGCCGTTCGAGGACGCGGTGGTGCGGCAGCTCGTGAAGCTCGACCACCGGGTGCGGCCCAACCTGGTGAAGGACCTGATCGCCGACCGGCGGGAAGAGGACGTGCGCCGCGCGCTGGCCCACACCCGCCAAACGCGCCCCCAGGACGCCCTTGGGCACTTCAAGAAACAGCTCGGCGGCCGCGTCGTCGCGACGCCGGCGCCGGCGCGCGAGAGCGTGCCGCCGCTCAATCCCATTTCGGACGAACCTTACTGACGGACAGGAGTCTTGGATGACCGCTTGCCGTTCACTCGTTCTGGCCGCGACGGCGCTGCTCATGAGCATCGCTTGCCGCGGCTCGAGCGGACCGAAGGTGACGCTGCGCTACCACCCGCCGGCGGGTGCGTCCTACCACTACGCGCTCGAGCAGCAGAACTCGGTGCGCATGGAGGGCGGGCCGATGAGTGCCATGCCCGAACAGCTGTTCACGATGCGCTTGTTCTACACCCAAGTCGTGACCGGCCCCGCCCAGGGGGGCGTCCGTGTCACGGTCACGTTCGACTCCACCGCAATCGAAGCCTCCGGTATGGGCGCGGGCGCCATGGGGCCGGCGCTCGACCGCATGCGCGGCATGAAGAGCGACATCGTGTACGACGACCGTATGCGCGTGGTGACCGCCGCTTTCAGCGGGCTCGCGGGCGCTCCTTCTCCGATGACGGAGCAGATGGGCACCAGCGTCAAGACCATGGTGCTCCCCCTACCCGAGGGGCCGGTCGGCGTCGGCGACTCGTGGGTCACGGAACAAGAGCTGCCGCTGGGCCGCCAGCTGAACGCGAGCCAGCCCATCAAATCGCGCACCAAGCTCACGGTCAAGGAAATCCAGGTGGCCGGTGCCGACACGTCTGTCCTCCTTGCCATCGAGACCGAGTTCCCGGGCGGGCCGATCGAGTTCAAGCAGGAGGCGGCGGAGGGAACGCGCGGCGGCAAGGGCACCATGCGGCTCTCGGGGACGCTGTCGGGTGAGCAGTTGTACTCGCTCACGAAGAGTGCCCAGGTGCGGTCGACGATGGGTGGCACGATGCGGATCAACGTCAAGGGACCGCCGCCGGCCGGGAGTGAGATGGCCATGGCGATGACGCAGCACACCTCGCTCCAGCTCACCGAGGCCAAGTGACGCGGTGAAGCTCGCCCACCTCGCCGACCTGCATCTGGGCTTCCGCCAGTACGACCGGCAGACGCCGCGGGGCGGGAACCAGCGCGAGGCGGACGTCGCCGATGCCTTCCGCCGGGCGGTCGACGATCTGCTCGAGCAGCGCCCCGATCTGATCGTGTTCGCGGGCGACATCTTCCACTCCGTTCGGCCGACCAATCCGGCGATCCTGTTCCTGTTCCAGCAGGTCCACCGGTTGCGCACGGGACTTCCCGACGCTCCGATCGTGATGATCGCGGGAGAGCACGACACGCCACGATCGGTGGAGACCGGCACGATCCTCCGGTTGTATGAGGCACTCGGCGTGGAGGTCGTCGTCGATGAAGCTCGTCGGCTGACGTTCTCGCAACTCGACTGCTCAGTCCTCGCGGCACCACACCAAGCCATGGCCCAGCCGGAGCGACCGGCCCTCCGGCCGCAGCCGGGGACGACGATCAACGTTCTGCTGCTGCACGGGCAACTGCCCGGCCTGGGAGACAAGCGAGGGACCGCGGAGTACGGAGGAGCGCTGGTCGATCAGCACGACCTCGCTCCGGCTCAGTGGGACTACGTGGCCCTCGGCCATTACCACGTGGCGCAACAGGTCGCCGCCAACGCGTGGTACGCCGGAAGCATGGACTACGTGACACCCAATCCGTGGGGGCAGCTGCAAGATGAAGAGGAGCAAGGGCGGCGTGGCAAGGGCTACCTCCTGGTCGAGCTTCCCGGCTCCCGCGTGACGTTCCGGCCGGTGGCCCC
>JBGPDL010000120.1:0-4199 GCA_041482275.1 Gemmatimonadota bacterium
CCCCCCCTCGCCTGTTCCGAAACCCCACCTCGCCAAGTCCCGTAGGACCCGCCAGTATGGAGTCTGCCTGGAGGGGACCGACCATGGGTGCGTTCTGGGACACCTGGCGCAAGGAGATCATTCGCGGAGCCACGCTGTTTTTCACCGTGCTCGCGATCGGTCTTTGTGTACACTACGTCGCGGGCCGCGCGCGCCAGCGCGTGGTAACCGACCTGCCGGCGGCGTTACGCGAATTGCGGGGCGAGTTCGCTCCCGACGCGGGCGACGGACCCCGCGCGACCGGTGCCACCTGGACGTACCGCGCCCGGATCGCGCCCCAGCAATGGGTCTGGATCCGCAACACGCGGGGCTCCGTCACGGTCGAGCCGGCCAAGGGCGAATCGCTGCAAGTCACGGCCGTGAAGACGTACCGCTCGTCGGACACGGCCGGCGTCCGGCTGGTGGCGGTGCCGTACGAGGGAGGGATCACGGTGTGCGCCATCTGGCCGGGCAACGATGCGGGCTGCACGCCGGGCAGGAGCTTCACGTCGGGCCGGACGCACGGCAACGACGTTGCCGTCGACTTCACGGTGCGGCTCCCGGCGCACGTCCGGCTCGGCGCCACGACTCAGGTCGGTGACGTGCACGTGACCGGAGCGAGCGCGCCGCTCGAGATCGCCACCGTGAGCGGCGACCTGGACGCAGAGACCGCGCAGGGTCCCGTCAGCGCCATCTCGGTGAACGGCAACGTGCATGCCCGCATGCGGGCCTTCGGCGATACGGGGGCGGTGTCGGTCGTCACGGTCAACGGCTCGGTGACAGCCGAGCTACCGCAGCGCTTGGACGCCGACGTCGAAGCCAAGACCATCAACGGGTCGATCGTCACCGACTACCCGTTGACGGTGTCCGGAAAGTTTACGTCTCACAGGTTGCAGGGAACGGTGGGCCGGGGCGGGCGTGCGGTCCACATCACGACCGTAAACGGCTCCATCAAGTTGAAGAAGGCGATCTAGCCCTTCGGAGGCAGATAGCGCGCTACCTCGTCGGGGAAGGTGCGTACGTCGACCGGCTTGGCGATGTAGCCGTCGAACCCGGCCGCGAGCGCCCTTTCCCGGTCCCCGGGCATGGCGTGCGCGGTGAGGGCGACCACTTTCCAGGCATGGTGGCCCGCCATCTTCTTGACGTCGCCGAGCACGCTATAACCGTCGCGGCCGGGCAGCTGAATATCGAGCAGCACGAGCTCGGGTGCCGGCTGTGAGGCGGCGAGCGTGGGGACCACGGCTTCGCCCGACGCCAGCCCGATTACCCGATGCCCCTTCATCGTCAGCAGAGCCGTGATGAGCTTCAAGTTGTCGGGTTGGTCTTCCACCACCACGATGGTCGCCATTAGGGGCTCTCCGGCCGGCTCCCGGCCCGAGGAAGGATAAACCAGAAGGTGCTGCCTTTGCCGAGCTCCGAGTCCACGCCGATGGTCCCGCCGTGCAGCTCCACCAGACGCTTGGACAGGGCGAGGCCCAATCCTGTACCCTCGTAGCGGCGGCTCGCGCCCGCATCGAGTTGCACGAATTCCTGAAACAGCTTGCGCTGGTCGCCCGGTGCGATCCCGATACCGGAATCGCTCACGGCGACACGGACGCTCCCGGAATCCTCGACCCGCGCGCTCAGCGTGATTCTGCCGCCGTCGGTGCTGAACTTGATCGCGTTCGAGAGCAGGTTGAGGAGCACTTGCCGAAGCCGTCCCCGGTCCGCCGTGACCAGCAGCTGGTCGCGCGGAGGCTCGATCGCAAGCTTGTGCTTGCGCGCCTCGATTTGCGCGCGGACGCTCTCGGCCACGTCGCGAAACACCACCTGCAGCTCGAGCGACTCGAGGTGCAGCTCCATGCGACCGGCCGCGATCTTGGACAAATCGAGGAGCTCGTTGATGAGGTCGAGCAGGTGGCGGCCGTTGCGGGCGATGGTCTCGAGATAGTCGCGCTGCGTGTCGGTGAGGGGGTTGTCGGAGGCGCTCATCGTGAGCAGCAGGTCGCTGAACCCGATCACACTGTTGAGCGGCGTCCGCAGCTCGTGCGACATATTGGCGAGGAACTGGTCCTTGAGCTTGCTCGCCTGATCCAGCTGGGCGTTCAGGCGGGTCAGCTCGCGGTGCTGCTCCTCGAGCTTGTCGTTGAGCGCCGTGAGCGCCGCGTTCTGCGACTCGAGGCGCTGGGCCGCGTGCCGCACTTCCACGGCCAGGCCACGCGTGCGCTGATGGGCGGAGTCCCGCTCGCAGGCGATGGCCAGGTTCGGCGCGGCGTGGTCCAGGGCGGAGCGCACGTCGGCTGAGAGCTGCCCGGCCAGCGTCGCGACGAGCAGTCCGACCAACCGGTCCCGGGAACGCAGCGGTACCAGAGCGAGCGTCCCCGCCGCGCCGGTCTCGCCGTCGCCGAACTGCAGCTGGGCCCGCACCGGGTCGGCGGCGGCACCCGCATACTGGATGACGGTGGTTGCTTCGCCCAGGATCTTGCGCACCACGTCGCGGGACAACGGTCGCGCGGTGGCCCGGCGTACCGCCGTTGGGCTCCATTCGTTGCTGTCGTAGTGCGGCTGATACAGCGCCAACGCGGTGGCCCCGGTCGCCGCGGCGAGGACGTCGAGCGCGGGCCCGAAGCTTCCTCCGGTCGCGGAGTCGCGCGGCGGCGCGTTCAACGCCGTGAGTAAGCGCGCTTCGTGGTCCTGCAAGCGCTCCCGCCATGCGAGCGACGCCGCCATCCGGTTCACGCCCAGTGCGATCATCCCGAACTCTTCGGGTTGGTCTTCCCCGAGGCGCTCTTCGTACCGGCCTGCGGCCACTCGCTCCAGTGCGCCGACCACATGGGCGAACGGCGCGGCGAGCCGTCGGCGGTTGTACCACAGACCGATGCCGAGCATCACGAGGACGATCACGAACAGGACCGTCGTCTGCACCGCCGCCTGGATCGCGTTGTCTCCGACCTCGGCGGCGAGCTCTTCCAAGGCGGCGATTTGCGCCTGCAGGGCGGGGGAGGGGGAGAACCGGGCGAGGCGCTCGAGGCGTTGGCTCAGCTCGATCATGTCGCTCTGGGTACGGCGCGCGTTCTGCCAGATAGCGACGCGGTCGGCCAGGCCAGCGGCAGCGATGGCGAAGAAGACTGCGGCGAACAGCTGGCTGATGCTCGGGGTCCGGAGCAGCCGCCAGGACCGATGCAACAGCCTGGAGGGGGCTCGAGCGGGGCGCAGAGCGGGCACCGGCGCCGGGTGGTTGGCCATGCGAGGCTATAACTAGGGAACGAGGCCCGGGAGGACAAGAGCGGCACCGCGGCCCCCGCACGCTGGCGGGCGCGGGCGGCGCGCGGTATGCTAGGCGTCCACCACCGTGCCCGACCAGCTCGACTCCCTGCGTGAGGCCCTCGCCGACCGGTACGCGGTCGAGCGGGAGTTGGGTCGCGGGGGAATGGCGACGGTGTTTCTGGCCGACGACCGGAAGCACCGCCGGCCCGTGGCGATCAAGGTGCTGCACGCCGAGCTGGCGGCGGCGCTGGGCGCGGAGCGGTTTCTGCGCGAGATCGAGATCGCCGCCCGGCTGCAGCACCCTCACATCCTGCCGCTGTACGACTCCGGGTCCGCGGCCGGCCTGCTGTACTACGTCATGCCCTACGTGGAGGGAGAGTCGTTGCGGGACCGGCTCACCCGCGAGAAACAGCTTTCGCTCGAAGACGCTTTGCGCATCGCGACCGAGGTAGCGGGAGCGCTCGCGTACGCGCACAGCCGCGGCGTGGTGCACCGCGACATCAAGCCCGAAAACATCATGCTGTCGGGCGGGACGGCCGTCGTGGCCGACTTCGGGATCGCGCGCGCGGTGACCGCGGCCGGCGAGGGACAGCAGCTCACGCAGACCGGCACCATCATCGGGACGCCCGCCTATATGAGCCCCGAGCAGTCCACGGGCTCGAGCGAGATTGACGGCCGTAGCGACGAATACAGTCTCGCGTGCGTCGTGTACGAGATGTTGGTGGGCGAGCCGCCGTTCACGGGCCCCACGGCGCAGTCGATCGTGGCCAAGGTGATGACCGAGAAGCCGGCGGGGCTGATCGCGCGGCGGGACCGGATTCCCCCTGCGGTCGAGGACGCGGTGCTTACCGCACTGGAGAAGCTGCCGGCGGACCGGTGGCCGAGCGCTGCGGCATTTGCCGCCGCGCTGGAGGGGCAGGGGGGCAGTGGGGCAG
>JBGPDL010000121.1:0-4078 GCA_041482275.1 Gemmatimonadota bacterium
CAGCTGTACGGCAGCATCAGTTGGCGCTTTTAGATTCAGCCCATCGGGAAGCGCGAACGGGGCGGCCGATGGTCGCCCCGTTTCCATCGCGGTCCCCCCAGCCGCGCCATCGGCCCCGCAATCTCACGCTCGGTCCCGTGCCCAGGAAAGGGCCGCGTTCACCGCGCGGCGCCAGCCGGTAGTGTTACGGCTCTCGCAAGACGCTCCCTCGCGTGACGCTTGTTGCTTGACGCCTCATTTTAGCAACATGTCGTGCGGCCGCGCCTGACCCGTCGGCAAGTGCTCGAAGTCCACGTCGAACCGCGGATCGATCGCGAGGCCGTCCGGGCCCACGTCCACCAGGCGCACCCGATACGGGACCTTGCCATCGAGGTTCGACAGCAGGGAGTTGCTCACGTACAGCCGCTTGTTGTCGGGCGTGAGCTTGAGCATCTGCGCCTGGGGGATCGCCACCCGGCTCGCGAGCTTCGGGTGCAGCGGGTCGGCGATGTCGTACTGCTCGACGGCGCCCCCACCGAACAGCGATACGAACAGAAAGCGGTTGTCGTACGAGATCCGCATGTCGGCCGGGATGGCGTTGTCGGCGAGCTTGATCACGCGGGTGAAAACGAGCTTGCCGTCCTTCCCCACCTCCCAGTGCCACACGCTGTTGCCGAACGCGCAGTTGATGAACCCGCCGCGCGCCGCCGCGCCGTGCAGCCAGCGCACCTCGAGCGGGGCTTTGTCGAGGTGCTCCTGCTGCAGCACCTTGCCGGTCTTGTAGTCCCACGCGACCACCACGTCGCCCACCTGGTCCATCGGAGTGTTGCCGGCCTTCACGGCGTGGGGGTGTGCCCAGCTTGAGGTGACGATCAGGTTCAGCTCGGGTTTGATCCCGACGTCGTACATGTAGTCGGGCGCAGGCAGCGCCTTCACGAAATTGCCGTCGTTGTCGAGCTGCACCAGCGCCCCGGGCGCGCCGCCGTCCTTCGAGCCCAGCATGGCGATCGTGACCCCGCCGGGCACGGCGTAGAAGGTATGCGGCCCCGAGTAGCCGGTGCTGGCCGCGAGGTCGGGCACCGTCTTGATGAGCCTGGGGTGCTTCGGGTCGGTCGCCACGTCGTAGATGAACAGCCGGTTCGAGAACAGCCCGCCCGCAAAGATGCGATCGGCGTTCACCGTGTAGCCGAAGTGGTGCGCCTCGTTGGCGGGCGCGCTCGTCGGGGTCGTGGCGATGATTGTCCCGTAGGTCGCCGACCTGGGATCGGCGTCGATCGTCGTCAGGAAGTCGGGGTCCTTCTGGTCCGCGTCGCTGGTCCAGACGTACAGCACCGATTCGTGCTGGCCGGCGGAGAGCCCGCGGACGAACACCGACTCGTCCTCGGGCCCGCGGGGGGCGGGGATGACCGCCGCCGGCAGGGCGGCGCAGAGCAACAGCAGGGCGATGCGCTTCACGATTCATCTCCTCCTTACATGCATGGCCCAAGAGACGAAGCCGGCCGCGCTCACTGGGAGCGCGGCCGGCTCGGGAAACCTCGAGGCCTGTGTCCTACAACGTGGGCCCGCGGACGCTCGCAGCCGTGTCGCTCCCGGTAACGGGGGGGTGACAACAACAGGCAAGCGAGAAGCGCGCGGAGAGCATTAGGGAGGAAGCTAGCGGGGGGGCGGCGGGGGGCAAGTGACGGTTCATTGCGACCCGGCGCCCCGCGGGCATATTACCACGCCTCTCCATCGCGAGCGGCAGGATGAAACGCCCCATCACCCTCAACGTGAACGGCGCGGCCCGGACGGTCGAAGTGGAGCCGCGCGCCCTGCTCGCCGACGTGCTGCGGGACGAGCTCGACCTCACGGGCACTCACATCGGCTGCGACACGAGCCAATGCGGCGCGTGCACGGTGCACCTGGACGGCCGCGCCGTGAAGAGCTGTACCGTGCTCGCGGTGCAGGCCGAGGGGCGTGCCATCACCACCATCGAGGGGCTCACCCCGCACGGCGGGTTGCACCCGCTGCAGCAGGCGTTCTGGGAGAAGCACGGGCTGCAGTGCGGGTTCTGCACTCCGGGGATGATCATGACCGCGGCCGACCTGCTCGCTCGTAACGCGAAGCCCAGCGAATCGGAGATCCGCCACGCGCTCGAAGGCAATCTGTGCCGCTGCACCGGCTACCAGAACATCGTCGCCGCGATTCAGTTCGCGGCCGGCGCGCGCTAGGAGGCGTTCATCATGGCGACCCTCTTCGGCTCGGGGATCAAGCGGCGCGAGGACCCGCGGCTCATCACCGGCAAGGCGACCTACACCGACGATGTGAAGCTGCCGCGGATGCTGTACGCGGTCGTGCTGCGCAGCACGTACGCCCACGCCACGCTCAAGAAAGTGGACGTCGCCAAAGCGAAAAAGGCCCCGGGTGTGATCGCGGTCTACACCGGCGCCGACGTGAAGGACAAGCTCAACACCGTCCCCTGCGCCTGGAACGTGCCGAACTGCGATCTCAAGGTGCCACCCCACCCGCCGCTCGCCACGGACAAGGTGCGGTACGTGGGTGATGGAATCGCCATAGTCGTGGCGGAGTCGCGCGCCGCCGCGCGCGATGCGCTCGACTTGATCGACGTGGATTACGACGCACTCGATGCGGTGGTTGACCCTGAAAAAGCGACGCAGAAGGGCGCGCCCCAGCTCCACAAGGAAGTACCGAACAACGTCGCGTTCACCTGGAAGGTCGCCGGCGGCGACGTGGCCAAGGCGTTCGCCGAGGCTCCTGTCACGGTGGAGCAGCGGATCTTGCAGAATCGCCTGCTGCCGACCGCGATGGAGCCGCGCGCCGCGTGCGCGACCTACAACTCCGGCACCGGACAGCTCACGTGCTGGGTGACGAGCCAGAACCCGCACATCCACCGGTTCCTGTTGTCCGTGATGACCAAGCTCCCCGAGCATCGCATCCGCGTGATCGCACCTGAGGTGGGCGGCGGATTCGGCAGCAAGATTCCGTGCTACGCCGACGAGGCGCTGGTGAGCTTCGCGTCCATGGAACTGGGGCGCCCGGTGAAGTGGACGGAGGACCGCTCGGAGAATTACAAAGTCACGACCCACGGCCGCGACCACGTGGAATACGTGGCCATGTGCGGCACCAAGGACGGGAAGATCACCGGGCTCCGCACCCGAGTATACGCGGGGTTGGGCGGCTACGCGTCCACGGCGGCCCCCGGGATTCCCACCATCATGCACGGCCTGATGCTCTCGGGGCCCTACGCTATCCCGAACATCGACGGGACGGTGTACGGCGTGTATACGACCACCACGCCGGTGGACGCATATCGCGGCGCCGGCCGTCCCGAAGCGACGTTCCTGCTCGAGCGCATGATCGACCTGTACGCCCGCAAGATCGGGATGGATCCGGTCGAGGTGCGCCGCAAGAATCTTATCCCCAAGGACAAGTTCCCCTACACCGTCGCTACCGGGATCACCTACGATTCGGGAAACTACCAGGGTGCGCTCGACAAAGCGTTGTCGCTCGTCGACTACAAGAAGTTCCGCGCCGAGCAGGCCAAGGCGCGCAAGGAAGGCCGCTACTTAGGAATCGGCGTCACCACCTACTGCGAGATCTGCGGCCTTGGGCCCTCGCAGGTAGCGGGCGCGGTCGGGTTCGGCGGCGGGCTGTACGATTCGGCGCTGGTGCGCGTCTATCCCACCGGCGTGGTGCGCGCCTACATCGGCGCCAAGCCGCACGGCCAGGGTGAAGAGACCACCTTCGCGCAAATCGTGGCCGACGAGTTCGGGCTCCCGGTCGAGAACGTCGAAGTGGTGGCGGGCGACACCGAGACGACACCGCAGGGCTGGGGCACCTACGGCAGTCGCACCACGGCGGTGTGCGGCAGCGCGGTCAAAATCGCGGCGCAGCGCGTGAAGGAGAAGGCCAAGAAAATCGCCGCCCACCTGCTCGAGGCGAGCGAGGCGGACCTGGAGTGGAAGGACGGCAAGTTCATGGTGAAGGGCTCTCCCGACAAAGGCAAGAGCTTCGCCGAGCTCGCGCTCATGGCCAACGTCGCCTGGAACATGCCGCCCGGAGTGGAGCCGGGGCTCGAGGCGACGGCGTTCTTCGACCC
>JBGPDL010000122.1:0-3908 GCA_041482275.1 Gemmatimonadota bacterium
CTTTTTCGGCGGCACCGCCGTTTCGCTGTCCGACATCCTAGGCAACCATACGATGGTCTTCTCCGGCTCGATCAACGGCCGGCTGGCGGAAGCCCAGGTCTTGGCCGCCTACATCAACCAGTCGCACCGCCTCAACTGGGCGGTCGGGGGGTCGCAGCAGCCCCTGTACTTCTATCTGCCGACTCTCGTTCAGTCGGATCCCGCGAGCGGCACGTTCCTTCTCACGCCGCAAATCGAGCGCTTCGTGATCCGCGACGTGTTCGCGCAGAGCTTCTATCCGTTCAGCCGCTTCACGCGGGTGGAGTTCGGCGGCCACTTCGCCAACATCAGTCAGGCCATTCTGCAGCAGGGCTACGTGGTGGATAGTTTCGGCAACCTGCTGAACGTCTTCGATCCCGTGACGGCGAACCGCGCATCCGTGAGCTATTACGGTCCGCAGCTGGCCCTGGTGCACGACAATTCGCTGTTCGGATGGGTGGGCCCGTTCGCCGGCTCCCGCTGGCGTTTCGAGGTATCGCCCAGCTTCGGTACGTGGCGGTTCACCCAGGGGCTCGCCGACTGGCGGCGCTACTTCTTTGCCCGGCCGTTCACCCTTGCCCTGCGCGGCGTGTTCTTCGGCCGGTTCGGGCGGGACGCCGATCTGTTCCCCCAGTTTCTCGGAAGCACCGAGCTGATCCGGGGCTACACGGCGGGCTCGCTCATCAACCACGAGTGTCTCACCGAGCAGACGAGCAACACGGGACAGACCGGGTGCCCCGACCTCGACCAGCTCATCGGTTCGCGCATCGGAGTCGTGAACGCCGAGCTGCGATTCCCGCTCACCCGCAGCCTGGTGCTCGGGTTCCTGCCGGTGGGACTGCCTCCGATCGAAGGCGCCCTGTTTTACGACGCCGGGATGGCGTGGGACTCCCACTCGATCATCAAGTGGCAGCGCGACGCCAACGACTCCCCCGAAACCGTGCGGATGCCGCTGCGCAGCTTCGGCGGGTCGATCCGGGTGAACTTCCTCGGCTTCGTGGTGCTGCGGTTCGACTACACCAAGCCGCTCTCCCGGCCCCACGACAGCTCCTATTGGACGGTGAGCCTCGGGCCAACGTTCTAACTCCGCACCGCTAAAACACTTGTCCTGGCCTCGCCGGTTGCCTATCTTGCGGCGAGGCCATTTGCGCACCCGCGAATCGTACCTCCTCCTCGCCAGCCTGGCGCTGTGGGGCTGCCGGTCAAAGGCGCCTGCCGCTGCATCGTCGCAACCACCGATCAAGCAATCGGTTAGCAACGCTGCCGCCGGCGCCGCCCGCACCGGCGGTGTGGCCATTCGCATCCCCGCCAAGGGCGGCGTGCCCCGCCTGTACCGCCTCCCGGGCCTGGCCGAGATCCCGAGCGCCATCCGGGGCAAGCTGCCTCCGGTCGTCCGGGTGATCGGGCTCGACCCGGAAGCGGAATTCCTGTACGCGGCGACCGCGAAGAACGAAGTGTTGGCCTTGGATCTGGGGAGTGCCCGCGTCGACACCGTTGCCACGGGCATCGAACAGGCGACGCTCGGCCCGGATGGCACGCTCTACACGGTCGACGCGAAGCGGCGCGTCGTCTCGCTGGCGCGCCGGCTGCGCGTGGCGTGGCCGCAACCCCTGCCCGGCGCGCCGCAGCAACTGTTCGGCGCCTCCGACCAGCGACTCGTGGTAGCGGACCCTCCGACCCTCGTCACCGCAGGCGCCGACCAGCCGCCCACCAGCCGGCCGCTGCCGGCCGGCAGCGACGTCGCGGCGACGCGCTGGGGCGACCTCGTGGCAGTGGCCGCCGACTCGGGCGTGGTCCTGATGGACCCCCTGGGCCGGCGCGAGCCTGGGTTCGTCCGGCTGGCAGATCACCCGCGCGCGCTCGTGTTCTCCCCCTCGGGACACCGCATCTACGTGGCCCGGCGGACCGAGCCTGGGCTGGCGGCGATCGACCGCTACGACCGCGAGGAGATCGACGGCATCGCCCTCCCGCTCCCGGCCGCCATGATCCGGCTCGATCCGCTCGGCCGCTGGCTGCTCGCCAAGCCGGGCGCGGGAGATTCGGTGTGGGTCGTCGATCTCCCCGTAAAGCGGCTTGTGGGATCCGTGCCGTCGGCGTGGCGCGTGGACCTGCCCGCGATCGCGCCAGACGGCACACTGCTGGTGCGCCAGGGCGAGGATGTCGTCGCTTACCGGCCGGACTCGCTCGTCGAGACGGGACGCGCGAAGGGAGGCGCGGCGGATTTGTGGACGCTGACGGCGTGGCGGCCGCGGGGCGGCTATCGCGGCGCCTTCGCCGACGCCGAGACGCCCGCCGCGCAGCCCGGCGGAGCGACCGCCGACACCGTGGGACCCGAGGGTCCGATGTACGTGCAGGTGTCGACGTCGCAGAACGAGGCCTGGTCGTCCGAGATGGCGCAGCAGCTCTCGCGCGCCGGGCTGGCCGCCCGGGTGCTCGGGCCTCGCAACCCCGACGACGGCTACCGCGTGGTGCTCGGTCCCTACCCCACGCGCGCCCAAGCCGAGGCGATCGGCCGTAAGCTCGGCCGACCGTTCTGGATCTACCAACCGACTCCGTGACCGTTCGCCCCCTGCCACGCTCGCGCCTCGACGCGCTCGTGCCGTCGCTCATGACCGGGCAGGCGCTCGTGGCCCTGGTGCCGGCGACGGGTGACCTGAACTGGGCGGCGGGCGCGGCGTGGGATGTCGCCCGCGCCGCCGCGCACGGCGACCGCCGGGTGGCGCTGGTAGACCTGTGGCTCGAGCAGCCCGCGCTCCACGAGACCGTGGGCCTCACGCCCACGGAGGGCATCGTGGACGCCTTCGAATACGACGTGTCGCTCACCAAGGCGGCGCACGAAGTGGGCCGCGTGTTCTTCATCGCCGCGGGGACGGTGACGGCCCACGCCGGCGACCTGTTCGCGAATCCCCGTTGGACGAGGCTGCACGGCGGCTTCCGGGTGGAGGGTGCCCTGCTGCTCCTGTACCTCTCCGCCGGCGCGCTCGCCCGGCTCTCGGCGGTTCCGGACGGATTGATCGTGCTGTCGCCGGACGGCTACGAGCCCGAATCGTCGATCGGCCAGGGGATCGCGGCGGTGATGGAGCGCGGCGTCCCGTTGCTCGGCGTGGTGCGCGAGCGGTGGACACCGAGCACGACGCCGGCGCCGCATGGGTACGTGGTCCCGCCGCCGGGACGCGTTTCCGCATCGGCCGCGCGGCAGGGATCGCGTCGCCGGGCACGGCCGGTGGTGGTCGCCGCGACGCTCGCCGCAGGCGCCGCGGGCGGCTGGGCGCTGCTCGCTCGCGGCGCGGAGCAGCGTCCGCTGCCGGCGGCCCCGCCTTCCGCGCACGCCGCGGCCGCCGCCCCCACGCCGAGCGCCGATTCCCTCACCTGGACGGTGCAGCTTGCCGCCTACGCCGGGTTGGACAAGGCCCTCGCGCTCGCCGATCACCTCGCCGCGGATGGGACGACGCCGTTCGTCACTCCGGTCGCGCTCGGCGGGCGGCGCAGCAGTACCATCTGGTACCGTGTGCTCGTGGGTGCCTACCCCACGCGGGACGCCGCCCTCGGCGCGCGCGCCGCTCTGTGGCAGCGCGGTCTTGCCGCGCGCGGTCAGGGCGACGTGCTGCACGCCCCGTATTCGCTCGCCCTCACCGGCGGGCCGCCCGCCGACAGCCTGCGGGCGCGCGGCATTCCGGCCGTCCCGTGGGACGCGGGGACGCTGCTCGTGGGCGCGTTCGAAACACCCGAACAGGCCAGTCTGCTCGAAGCGCAGCTCAAGCGGGCCGGCATTTCGGCCACACTTGTCACCCGGATGGGAACCACGCCATGAGATTGACGCGGCTCGAGCTGTCGGGGTTCAAGTCGTTCGCGGGAGGGGTCGAACTCCCGTTCGAGGCGGGCGTCACCGC
>JBGPDL010000123.1:0-3901 GCA_041482275.1 Gemmatimonadota bacterium
ATCTTCTTCTCAGGCATTGCGATTTCTCCGGTGAGTGGATTCCTCGTAGAAGATGCGTCGTCGCATGCAGGTCGAAGCCTAGAGACTTGAGGCTGAGTCAGGCAAGGCCCGCGCGGAGCCACCGCTCCTTGTTCGCCCGCCTCTCTGATTACCTTCCACACCAGGCGCAGTCGTGCGCGCCTCCACCGGGAGCGGCCCGTGACCTTCCACGGGCCAAGGCGTTGCCCAATCGGCCCCCCGGTCGGCCATTCCACCAATGGGAGGCAGTGCTATGTCCACTCCAGCAGAGCTCTCCAAGAGCGCCGTGGTCGTGATCGACCTCGCGAACGATTTCGTCTATGCGGGCGGCGTGATCGCCGACGCAGGCGGACCGGCCTACCAAGCCAAGGCCCAGGCGGTAATCCCGCCGCTCCAGCGGCTGCTCGCGGCCGCCCGGCGGGCCGGGGTCACCGTCGTGTATGCAACCGACGCACACACGCCCGGGGACAGCGAGCTCAAAAAGTGGCCCCCGCACGCGATGCGGGGCACGAAGCTCGCCGAAATCATGCCGGCGCTGGCCCCCCAAGCCGGGGACCTAGTCATCGAGAAGCGGACGTACAGCCCGTTCGTCTCGAGCGACATCGATGCGCAGCTCCGCGCCCGCGGCATCGAACGGCTCTACATAACCGGCCTGCACACCGATTGCTGTGCACGCCACACCGCGGCGGACGCATTCCAGCGCGGCTACGACCTCGTGTGGGTGACCGACACGCTGGCGGCATTCACCGAGGAGGCACACCGCGCGGGGATCGACTATTTCAAAACGTGGTACGCCACCGACCTGGAGCGGCAATTCAAGACCACCGACCAGGTGATCGCCGCTTGGGAGGCGGCGCGCGCACCCGAGCCGGAGGCGGTCGGGACAGGACGCTGACTGGCACCACCGGACGACGGGCGGCCGGCGCAGTTCGTGCACGAGCAGCACGATGCGCTGGCGCTGGTGGCGTCGCAGGACGGCCATTTCACGGTGTTCTCGTGTCCCGAGGCCGATGGGTTGGTGCACGCGTACCGGGTGGAGACTCTGCTGCTGTAGCCTGGCATCTACCGCACGATCAAGTCCGCGACGAATACGTCGCTCTGGCGGTCCTCGACCGCGAAGTAGAAGCGCTTTCCATCCGTAGCAAAGTCCTTGCGGTTCGACTGCCAGGAAGGATCCTCGAGCCGCACGAGCATCCGGGGCGGGCCGCCCTGCGCGCTGACGCTCCAAAATGAGGTCCGCCCGCGCTCATCGTGGGCCTTGAAGTAGAGGAAGCGGCTGTCGGGACTCCAGCGGGCGCGCTCGGGGAACGGGACACCGCCGCCCGGTGTGAACAGCAGGCGCGCAGCTCCCCCCGCCGTTGGAATCAGGATGATCGGCCCGGCGTCCGAACTGCTCTCCGATCGCACATACGACATCCAGCGGCCATCGGGAGACCAGTCGGGATCGTTCACCGACGTGGCTACCACGACCGGCCGCGCCCAATGACCGTCGGGCCCCCGACGCGCCACCAGCATCTGAAACGGGCGAAGCTGATCGTAAAACGCGAGCGCCTGGCCGTCCGGTGACCACACGGGATAGCTCTCCTGCCCTGGCGTGTCCGTCACGCGCGCGACCGGGCCCCCATTCAGGGGCTTTACCTCGATGTCGCGCGTTCCCGTGCGCCAGGAGTGATAGGCGACGGCGCTGCCATCGGGCGCCAGGTCGCCCGCGAACTCGTCGGCCGGATCGTTCGTGAGCTGCTCGGGCACACCTCCGCCAATCGGGACACGGTAGATATCGGCGTTGCCCCGGATGTCGGAGTCGTACACCAGCCAGCGGCCGTCGCGGCTCACCCGCATGGCCTCGATCACCTGGCTGCCGCGAGTCACCGGCAGCGCGCCCGCCGCCGTGCCGGGAGGCACCGCGGGGATGGGCAGCGACCAGATGTTGGCCCGCGCGCCGTAGACCGCATAGGCGAGCCGCCGGCCATCCGCCGACAGGGAGATCGAGATGGCGCCGAGCCCCGTCGAGAGGCGGACCGGCTGGCCCCGCGGCCGCCCCCCCGATGACAGGGATACCGCGTACACGTCGCGCGGTCCGTCGCGGTTCGACAGGAAAAACAACCGCAGACCGTCCGGCGAGAACACGGGACTCTGATTGAATGCGGTCGGCTCGGCGATGCGCACAGCCGCGGCCCCATCGACCGGAAACAGCACGATCGCGCTCGGTGCGATGTTGCCGAATGTCGTGCCGGGCCGCACCGCTTCGCTGTTCAACGAAACGCACGCGATCCATCGCCCGTGCGACGCCCAGGTGCACGAGTGCAGATCGGAGCCCGTCGCGACGAGCCTGGCCGTCCCCCCCGCCCCGCCGTCCGCGGGCACGACAAACAGCGAATCGACGCGCGTGAACGCGATCTCGCGGCCGTCCGGCGACCACGTGGCGGACGTCACACCGATGCGTCCCCCTCCGGGCGCCACCGCCCGGGACGTGCCCCCCAGCGCCGGCGCCACCGACACCCCCCCGCGCGTCAGGAACAACAGTCTGGCCCCGTCGGGCGACCAGCGAGGCTGGATTTCGACAGCGGTAGAATCGTCGGACAAAGGAATCGTGCGGCTTCCCGCTCCGGCCCCGACAGGGCGAATGAAGATCCGCATCCGCGCCGCCGTACCGGCGGCGTACGCGACGAAACGGCCGTCAGAAGACAGCGCGGGCTGGATCTCGAGCCCGGGGTCGGCGGTGAGCTGCTCAGAGCGGCCGATGGCAAGATTCGACGAGCGGCCGCCGAGCAAACGGTAGAAGCCAAGGGCCGCGAGACCACCCACGATCAGCACCGCTACTCCAACGATGAACGCCCTTCGCCACGACGAAGCGACGATCCCTGTTACGGCGGGATTCTGGAGACTGGCGGCAAATTCCGCAGCACTGTGAAAGCGATCGGCCGGCGTCTTCTCCAGCGCCTTCGCCACCGCATCGTCTACGCCGGGGGGCACGGTGGCGCGGATCGCGCGGAGACGGGTGGGCCGCTCGGTGAGCAACTTCGCGACGACCGCCTGCGCCGTCGGTCCCGAATGCGGTGCCTCGCCCGCCAGCATCTCGTACAGCACCGCTCCCAACGAGTACACGTCGCTGCGCGCATCGAGGTGACGCTCGCCCGTCGCCTGCTCGGGACTCATGTACTGGGGCGTGCCGAGGCTCAAGCCCGTCTGGGTGAGCCGGTCGGTGCCCGCTTCGCGCAGCGCGAGCGCGATGCCGAAGTCGGCGAGCATCGCCTCGCCCTCGTGCAGCAGGATGTTTTCGGGCTTGATGTCGCGATGGATCACGCCGTGCGCGTGGGCGTACGCGAGCGCGCTCGCCGCCTGCCGGGTGATGGCCAGCGCCTCGTCGATGCCGAGCTGGGTCTCGCGGCGCAGCCGGTCGCGCAGCGACTCGCCGCGAATGTACGG
Organism: Gemmatimonadota bacterium; assembly: GCA_041482275.1. GTDB lineage: Bacteria > Gemmatimonadota > Gemmatimonadetes > Gemmatimonadales > GWC2-71-9 > AG41. The sequence continues at coordinate 3,445 of JBGPDL010000123.1, forward strand.
CTGCGCGTACCACAGGAAGCCGTCCGACTCGCCGGAGTCGATCAGGGTCAGGATGTGGGGATGGTCGAGACGGGCGGTAATCTTGATCTCATTGAGAAACCGCTCGGCGCCGAGCTGGGCGGCGATCTCGGGCCGCAGCACCTTGAGGGCGACCTCACGATCGTGCTTCCGCTCGCGCGCGAGGTACACGATCGCCATGCCGCCGATCCCGAGTTGTCGCTCGATGACGTAGCGGCCCGCGAGGGCGGAGGAAAGGCGGGGCAGCATGTCGAGCATGGACGCCAAAACTATGGCGCCGGGGTGGCGCCCTAAAGCCCCCCGGATTTGCGCCACAGCCCCTCGCTCCCCGTAGTAGCGCCGATGCCTGAACCCTCTCCCGATACCCTCACCCTTCTAGCCAAGGCGCTTGGCGAGAAAGACGACGTACGCCGCCTCGTCGGCCAAGGTGGTTTCGCCG
>JBGPDL010000124.1:0-3570 GCA_041482275.1 Gemmatimonadota bacterium
ACGATCAGCTCGTTCGAGCGCGTCGTGGCCGGAGAATTCGATCACTTGCCCGAGCAGGCGTTCTACATGGTCGGCGGGATCGAAGAGGTCCTCGAGCAGGCAAAACGCCTGGCCACCACCTGAGTGATGCACGTCACGGTGGTTTCCCCGGAGCGGGCCGTATTCGATGGGGCCGCCGACGCGGTGGTCGCGCCGGCGTACGATGGCCAGGTGGGCATCCTGCCGCGCCACGCGCCGTTTCTCACGTTACTCGGCAGTGGTGCGCTCACGGTCCGGCAGGGCGGCTCGGCGACTCGGTTGCAGGTGGGGGGCGGGTTCCTCCAGGTGGTGGGGGACGAGGTCCGCGTCGTGGCGGACCGGGTCGACCCGGCGTGACGGGGCTGATTGGTGTCTTGGCAACGGTGACTCTTCTTCGGAGGGTTCGATATGCGGAAGCTGCTCGGCAGTCTCCTGCTCCTCGCCGCCGTGGCGCTGATCCCGGCGGAGTCCGTCGCCCAGCGACGCGCAACCGCCCGCCCTGCCGCGGCCCCCACACGGCGTACGCAGTTCGGGGTGGAGCTCGATTGGGGTAGCGACACCGACATTGGCATCGGGGCCCGCGCCGTGTTCGGGCTCCAGTCTCTGTTTCCCAAGACGCCGTTAGACGGCATCGTCTCGTTCGACTACTACTTCCCGAGTGGTGCTCCCGCGGGCACGAGCCTGCACTTTTGGGAGATCAACGGCAACATTGCGTACCGCTTCCGCGTCCCGCGCAGCTCGCTCGGTCCGTACGCTGGCGGCGGCCTGAACATCGCGCACGCGTCGGCTTCGGCCGGGGGCGTCAGCGCCTCCAACACTGAGCTAGGGCTCAACCTGCTCGGCGGCACCACCTTCAAAGCGAAAGGCGTGACGCCGTTCGCCGAGATCCGCGGCGTGGTCGGGAACGCGAACCAGGTCGTGCTGACGGGAGGCGTTCGCTTCTGAGCGGCGGCCGGGGCACGCGAGCGGCGTCACCCGGTTCGGACGGCCCGCCCACGGTGTGGGCGGGCCGGCTCATTAGGTGGCGGGTTGCGGGGAACGATGCCTGCGTCGTTGGGTACCTGTGTCACGTCTTCTCGTCGACCCGAAACGGAGCGCAGCATGCGGAGCAAGGCAACGTTTGTGATCGTCGCGGTGCTGGCGGTGTTGGGCACGAAGGTCGCGGCTCAGGCGACGGGCACCACCACGTTCAACGCCCCTTATCGCGCCTTCCAGCGTTCCGAGTTCGGCGTCCTGCTGAGCTTCCCCAATGGCGGCGGCACCGCCCTCGAGGGCGCGTACCGCTACGCGAGCGGCAAGTTCGACATCGGGTTCAAGGCGGGCTTCCTTGACACGCCCGGCCCGGGCAACGTGGTCCTCCTGGTCGGCGCGGAAGCGCGGGAGCGCGTCATCACGCACACGATCGATTTCCCGCTCGACGGCGCGTTGATCGTCGGGGCGGGCGGTAATTTCGTGAGCGGCAACTCCGCCATCCTCTTCCCGGTGGGCCTGTCGCTCGGCCGGCGCATCGATCCGCAGGGGTCCACGGTGAGCATCGTGCCGTACGTGCAGCCGACGCTGTTTCTCATCGCCGGCAACAATGTCACTGACCACGTGCAGTTCGCGCTCGGACTGGGCGCGGACTTCCGGCTGAGCCGTCGCTTCGACGCGCGCATCAGCGCCGGACTAGGCGACGTCGAGGGCGTGTCGATCGGCGCCGTGTGGGTGCATTAGAGCGACACACGATTGACTTGCCGGGCCGGGGTTTCTAGCGTTGGCTCGGTGGACGGACTCCTCGAAACGAGAGGGAACTTATGAAGCGCGCAGTGTTGATGCTGGCATTGACCGCATTGGTGACGGCGCCCGCGGCGGCGCAGTGGCTTGGCGAACCGGTGTGGAACAGCCCCAAGGGGGGCACCGGACTCACGATCAGCGGCGACTATGCGAAGCCGAACGCCGCTTACAGCAAGGGGAATACCTGGGGTGGCCGGGTGGCCCTCGGGCTCGGGACGTTCACGCTGACGGCGGGGGTGGCGAGCTGGAAGCCCGACCTGGCGACGGCAAGCATCACCAGTTTCGGCGGCAACGCTGACTTCCGTTTGATCGGCGGCAGCCTGCTCCCGATTGCGGTGAACCTGCAGGCCGGCGCCGCCCGCTCGGACTCCACCGCCCACGGTCCGGCGCTGACCCGCGTCACCGGCGCGGTTGGGATCAGCGTGCCGCTGCCGACGCCGGGCATCAGCATCGAGCCGTATTTCTCTCCGGGGATCCGGTATACGAGCGCGAGCGGCGGGGGGAACAGCACGGAGTTCGGCTATGCGATCGGCGCCAACCTGAGCTTCGGCCTGCTGGGCGCGCACCTCGCTTACGATAACGAGAAAATGCAGGGCGGCGGGAGCCGCGGCGTGTTCGGCGTCGGGCTGCACATCGGCATCCATCTGCCGCTCGGGATGTGAGCCTGGTTCACAAGCGGAACTGAAGCCGCTACCTTTGGGGCGCGCCGGTCCTCGGCGCGCCCCGTCCGTTTTCCAGGAGCTGTGTGATCCGTTCTCTCGTCACGCGGGCGTCGGTTCTCGGGCTGGCCCTCGCGCTCGGCGGCTGCGCGCTCACGCTCGATTCGTCCCATCTGGGCGTTCCCGTCTCGCTCGCGGCCGGGGCCCAGGAGCCGGATTCGGGCACCCCGTTCCAGGTCACGAAGCACTCGATGTACATGTTTGTGGGGTTGGTGTCGTTGGCGCAGCCCAATCTGGAGGACGTGCTGGCGGGGCAGGTCGGCACCGGCGCCCGGATCACGAACCTGCGCGTCAAAGTGCGCAGCCGCTGGAGCGATCTGCTCGTGACCGGCCTGACGCTGGGGCTCGTGGTCCCTCGCTCGGTCACGTTCGAGGGAACAGTCGTCGGGAAGTAGACGCGGCTGTCTAGCCTGCGACCAGTTTCTTGACCAGCGCGGTGGTCCGCTCCGCCGCGCCGCGCCCCTCCCGCACCAGCTGCTTCTCCGCTCCTCCCGCCCGCGCCCGGGCCGCCGGGTCGTGGTGCCACACCAGCCATTGCGAATGCAGCGGGTGCCGCCCGTTGGCGGGGAGCGCCACCGCGCCGCCGCGCTCGATCAAGAGCGCGGCGTCACGGCTCATGTGCCAGTGCGGGCCGAACGTGACGGGCACGCCGAACACCGCCGGCTCGAGCACCGAGTGCAGTCCCGCCCGGTGGTAGCCGCCGCCCACGAAGGCGACCGCCGCGAGCCCGTACAGATCGGCCAGAATGCCGACCCGGTCGACCACGATCACGGGCGCCGCGGGTTGGTGCTCGATTTGCGACAGCCGCACGGGGCGGGGGAGCCCGGCGGCGCTGACACGCTGCGTGATGCCGGCGAGGTGATCGGGATTGGGCTCGTGGGGTGCGAGGATCAGCCGCGCGCCGGGCACCTGAGCGATGAAGTCCGCGAACGCCGCCACCACGACGGCTTCGTCGGCGGGCCAGGTGGAGCCGGCGACGATGGTGAAGGTCCCGGCGGGCGCGATCGCGAGGCGAGCGAACGGGTCGCGCGTACGGTCGAAGCGCTCGGCCCGCTCGGCG
>JBGPDL010000125.1:0-3209 GCA_041482275.1 Gemmatimonadota bacterium
AGTTGGGCCCGCCGGGGGCGGGGACCTTCAACCAGGAGGGCTTGCGGAGCTGGACGAGGGGCGGGGTCGCCATAACTAGGGCCAAGATAGCGAGTTCCCAAGGGGCGGGGTAGCCGCGCGGCGACGATTTCAACCGTCTGGTTGATCCAGGTCGTCGCCGAGTTTCTTGCGGATCTCGCGCAGATCCTTCTCGACCTCCGGGTCGTCGCTGAGCGCACCGTCCGCGATCTCGGCGATCTCTTCGGCATCTCTCCATTGCCGCTCCAGCTCTTCGACCTCGGCACGCTCGTCGACGGCCATCTCGAGCGCGAGGCGGCGTTCCGGGGCGAGGCTCCGCACCGTCAGCTCCCGACGGGCGACGTCCCGGATCAGCTGGTCGGGTCCGCCCGCCCCCTCGACCAGCCGGGCGGCGTCCTCGACGCGCTGGCGGCCGGCGCGCGCGATGGCCAGGTACGTGAGCCCCTGACGCAACGCCAGCTGCGCCTCGCGGCCGACGAGCATCGCGCCCTCGGCGCGGCAGGCGGGGCAGCTCAAGAGCAGGGCGAGATCGGACCGAGCCTGACCGACGACGCGCGCGTAGGCCACGTGCTTGGCCCGGAGCTGCAACACGGTGCCGCAGCGCTCGCAAATCGGCGGCTCGGCGAGGCTGACGCGACGTCGCCCCACCATGCCGGTGTAGAGGCGGCGCGCCAAGTTGGGCATGTTCCACACGAACACACCCATGGAGCCTCCCGCGGTGACGTTCACGGCCACGGCGAGCCCCACCGCCGCGACCGTCACCGGCACCACGAACTTGAGCTGCTCCCGACGCCGCGCCTTGAGGCGCTCACCGTAGCGCCACGTTCCGAACTCGAGGCGGCGCGGCTTTCCGACCCGGACGAGGTCGTAGGCCTGCCAACGGATCAGTGCGACCTGCTCGGTGGCGGCGGCCACGCGACCCGCGCCCGCGGTCCGCGCCACGGCCTCGATCTTCTCCAGGCGATCGTCCAGCGGGGCGAGGTTCCAGCGGGAGCATCTCGGGCAGATGACCCACAGGCGGCCTTTCCACTCGTCGAACGCGAGCCGGCGTCCCACGCCGAGACCCGAGGGCCCGCCGTCACCATCGAGCTTGCCGTTGCAGAACGCGCAGGTGCGGTACATGCGGTACGGGAGCGGGGAGCGGTACCTCCCGGTGCGTCGGCGAGTACCGCTTCTCACTCCCTGCTCCCCCTCACTTTACTCGAATCGTTCCACTACTCGAACCTCTCCACGCGGAACGGGCTGATGTCGACGTCCGTCGCTCCCCCGGTCAACAGGTCCGCCGTGATCTCGGCTGTGAACGCCGCGAGCAGAATGCCGTTCCGTCCGTGGCCGGTGGCATACCACAGGCGCTCCACGTCCGGATCGCGACCGAGGATCGGGCGGCCGTCGGGCGTTGCGGGCCGGAGGCCGGCCCACAACCGCTGCACCGGTTGTGTGAGGAGTGGCGGAAGCAGGCGGACGGCGCCGCGGAAAATCTGGGCGAGCCCTTCGTTGGTGACGTGCGCATCGTATCCGGCGCGCTCCATCGTGCTGCCGAGCACGGCGTCCCCACCGCGGGCCAGGACGTACCCGTGCTCGTGGTACAGGATCGCCGGCGGGCTGCCCTCGGGCCACGCCGTGGCGGCCATCTGGCCGCGCAAGGGTTCGACCGGGAGGCGACGCGGCAGCCCGCGGATCTGCGGGGACCAGACTCCCGCCGCGAGCACGGCATGCTGGGCCGCGGTGGTACCGCGTGCGGTGACGACGCCCGCGATCCGGCCGTCCGTGATCGCCAGCGCTTCGACCCGTTCGCTGGAGAGCGACGCGCCCAGGCGGCGAGCGTCGGCGAGGCAGGCGCGCGTCAGCGCTTGCGGGTCGAGCGCGCCGTCCTCCGGGGCGAACAGTGCGCCCTGGCAGTCGGGCGCCGCGCCAGGCCAGCGCTCGCGCACTTCGTCGCCCTCCAGCCAGTCGCAGCGGAGTCCGGCCTGCCGTTGGCGGGCCACCTCCTCCTTGAGGCGGTCGGCCGCCGGCTCGTCGAACGCCACCGAGGCGATTCCGGAGCGCCAGAAGCCGATGTCGATGCCCGTGGCGTCCTGCAGGACGGGGGCGAGCGGCTCGTACAGATCGCGCGCGCGCACCGCCAGGGCGACCAGCGCGTCGTCGCTCGGCTCGATCTGGGCGGCCAGCATGCCGGCGGAGGCCGGGGACGCCGCCGCCGGATCGGGGCCCGGTTCAAAGATGGCGACGGCCAGCCCGCGGCGAGCGGCCGCCCGGGCGCACGCCGCCCCGACCGCGCCCCCGCCCACGACGGCGACGTCGACGGCCGTCACCGGGTGGCGCCCCCCTGAAACCGGCTGCTACATTCCGTCGTACAGCCCCCCGGTCGGGGCTTCACGGAGGTATTCCCCATGTTTCGGAGCATTATCGGGTTCGCCGTCTTCGCCATCGTGGCGTTCCTCGGTCTCAAGCTGCTGCTCAGCGTGTTCGGCATCGTGCTCGGTCTCGCGATGACGCTACTCGTGTGGGCGGCCATCGGGTTCATGTGCTACCTCGTGCTCCGGCTCGTCAGCCCGAGCACCGCAGATAAGGTCCGCGAGATGATCAAGGGCCGCCCGACGGACGCCTAGCGGCCCACGGCTGCCGGCCTGGCCGCGCTGCGCGTTGATCCACCGGTAGTCCACCACTACCCAGGCGAACCGTCCTTCCAGGGTCACCGACGCGGCCGCGACGGTGACCCGGCCGGCGCCGCGTGCGCGTGACGCAGGCGCTGATCAGCGCGGAGCGCGCGTCAGCGCGCATCGAGCTCCCGCAGCACGGCCCACGTGAGCAGCGGAATGAGAATCTCGTGATGGCCCGTGAGCTGGACGCCGCGGCCGCCGCCGAGCGTCGGGCGCTCGACGACGTTCACGCGCGGCCGATAGTGGCGTTGCATGTCGCAGTCACAGGCGGTGAAGCCGGTCGGCCGTCCCTGGCCGAGATTGCGCGCCACGGTGAGGGCCTTGAGGAACACCTCCGGCATGACGACGGCGCTGCCCAGATTCAACACGACACCGCCGTCATGGATGGCCGGGAGCGATGCGGCGAGGCGCCTGAAGTCGCGGTGACTCGTGGCACCCAGCGCGGCGCCGTCCGCCGCGGGATGCTGATGGATGATGTCGGCTCCGAGGGTCACGTGGACGGTGACCGGCACGCCCTGCTCGACGGCGCCG
>JBGPDL010000126.1:0-2835 GCA_041482275.1 Gemmatimonadota bacterium
GCGGGTGGGCCTGCGCGCCGGGTGGATGAATGCCGCCGAGGCTGCTTGGAACCTGCGCGTGGTCTCGCGGACGCCGCCGTCGCCGCAGTTCATCAACCAGAGCACCCCCGGAGACTTCCGGCTCATCAACTCGGACATGTCGTTCGTCGGGCCGTACGTCATTCAGGGCAACTTCTCGGGCTACCAGGTGTGGGACATCTCCGAGCCGAGCCACCCCACGCTGTACACGACCTATGTCTGCCCCGGCTCGCAGAGCGACGTCTCCGTGTACCGCAAGCTGATGTTCGTATCGGGGGAAGCCTTGAACGGCCGCACAGACTGCGGCTCGCAGGGCGTGCCCGACTCGGTGAGTCACGAGCGGTTACGCGGCATCCGCATCTTCGACATCACCGACATCGCCCACCCGAGATACCTGACCAACGTGCAGACGTGCCGCGGCTCGCACACGCACACGGTGGTGACGTCCCCGTACGACACGGCGAACGTGTACATCTATGTGTCCGGGACCGCCCCGGTCCGGTCTCCCACCGAGCTCACGGGGTGCTCGTCCGCGCCGCCCGAGGAGGACCCGAACTCGGCGCTGTTCCGGATCGAGGTGATCCAGGTGCCGCTGGCGACGCCCGAGCGGGCGCACATCGTGAGCTCGCCCCGGATCTTCGATTCGCTGGCCGCGCCGGCCCGGCACGGCGAGGCACCGCAAGATGTCGCCGCCGCGGCGAGCGCCGCCACGGAGGCGCGTGCCAGGGGCGCGTTCACGGCGACGGTGAACGGCCTGGAAATCATCCTGCCGCCGCTCTTCATCGATCCGATGCTCGACAGCATCGTCAGGGCCCGGCAGGGGACCGGCGCGCCGACCGGCGTAGACAGCGCCGCCCTGCGGATGGCCCTCCCCGGAATCGTGGAGCGGCTGGTCAACCCTCCCGCCAGTCGTCACCGTGCCCACCCCGGGCCCACCCAGTGCCACGACATCACCGTCTACCCGGCGATCGGGCTCGCCGGGGGCGCGTGCGCCGGGTACGGCTTCCTCTTGGACATCCGCGATGTGACTCACCCCAAGCGCATCGGCGCGGTGGCCGACTCGAACTTCTCGTTCTGGCACTCGGCGACGTTCAACAACGACGGCACGAAGATCCTGTTCACCGACGAGTGGGGCGGCGGCCTGCAACCCCGCTGCCGGAAGACGGACAAGTACGAGTGGGGGGCGGACGCGATCTTCACGCTGACGGGAAACATCATGACGTTCAAGAGCTACTATAAGATGCCGGCACCGCAGACGCGGAACGAAAACTGCGTGGCCCACAACGGGTCGCTGATCCCGATCCCCGGGCGCGACGTCATGGTCCAGGCCTGGTATCAGGGCGGGATTTCCGTGTTCGACTGGACCGATCCGGCGCAGCCGCGGGAGATCGCCTACTTCGACCGCGGCCCGATGGACTCGACCAAGCTCGTGGGCGCCGGGTCGTGGTCCGCCTACTGGTACAACGGATACATCGTGAGCTCCGAAATCGCCCGCGGGCTCGACGTGCTCGAGTTGCGCCCCAGCGAGCTCATCTCCCAGAACGAGATTGACGCCGCCAAGCTGGTGCATTTCGACTACTTGAACGTGCAGGACCAGCCGAGGCTGATCTGGCCCGCGAGCTTCGTGGTGCCGCGCGCGTACCTGGACCAGCTGGCGCGCTCGAACGGCCTGGCACCCGACCAAGTAGCGGCCGCACGGGATGCCCTCGCCCGCGCCGAACGGTTTTCGGGAGAGCAGCGCCGGGCTGCGCTGACGCAGCTCGCGAGGCAGCTGAACGGGGATGCGCAGGGGGCCGCCGACCAGGTGAAGGTGCGGACGCTCGCCGCCGCGGTTATGGACCTGGCCAACGCGCAGCGGTGATGGGTTAACGCGTAGTTCCCGGGAGGTTGTACGATCACCGGTGCCCACGTTCTGCTCTACAGTAAGGACGCCGACGCCGATCGGCGCTTCCTGCGGGACGTACTCGGGTTTCGCGGCGTGGACGCGGGGGGCGGGTGGCTCATCCTCGCGCTGCCGCCGGCCGAGATCGCCGTCCACCCCGGGAGCGGAGACTTCGTCCAGCGCCACGCGGCGCGCGAGCTGCTGGGAGGAGTGCTTTACCTGATGTGCGACGACTTGCCGGCGACCATCACGTGGCTCGAAGGGCTTGGGGTCGCCGTCACGGAAATCGAGCGGGAGGGCTGGGGCTTGAGGACCACTCTGCGCTTGCCGAGCGGTGGGGAGATCGGCCTGTACCAGCCCACGCACCCGAGCCCGCTGCTGGGTGGATCACCGCGTACGTAGCGTCGCGTCGAGCTTCCGCAAGCGGCGCCGGAGCGTGCCGCCCGCGCGGCGGGCGTCGTCGTCATTGCGGCGGGGGTGCTCCTCGTCGCCCGGGCCCTGGGCGTGGTGTGAGCGGGGAGGGATCCAGATGCTCGGTGGTGCACAACTCGTCGCTTTCGCGGCAACCGCGGACGCCGCCCGTGCCCGGACGTTCTACCAGGATACTCTCGGGCTGCGGCTCGTCACCGACGATGCCTTCGCCCTCGCCTTCGATTGCCGCGGCACGCCGCTTCGCATCCAGAAGGTCAAGGAGGTGCAGCCGCCGCCCTTCACCGTGCTCGGGTGGACCGTGCCGGACCTCCGGCAGACGGTGACCACTCTGGGCAAGCAGGGGGTGTCGTTCGAACGCTACCCGTTCCTCGAGCAGGACGGGCTGGGCATTTGGGCAGCCCCGAGCGGCACGAGGGTGGCGTGGTTCAAGGATCCGGACGGCAACCTGCTCTCGGTCAGCCAGAGCGGCGCGCGGTAGGACGGCGAGCCCGCACGCTGAGCCA